>CALWYY010000033.1 GCA_944385885.1 uncultured Oscillospiraceae bacterium
GGGTCCCTCTTGTCATCAATTTTGTTTTTTGCTACAATTCATTCCAGAATGGAATGAATGGAGGTCCTCCATGGAACTGGAATGGATCCGGGCTTTTCTGGCCGCCGCCGATGCCGGCAGCTTCTCCGCCGCCGCCGAAGCCCTCTATGTCTCCCAATCGGTTATCTCCAAACAGATCCGCAAACTGGAAACCTGCCTGGACACGCCCCTTTTCCAGCGTGCCCACCGGCGTGTGGAGCTGACCGCCGCTGGGCGCCGGGCGTACCCGGAGGCCCAGGCGCTGCTGCGCCAGTGGCGCTGTCTGGAACAGGCCGCCCACCCCGGCGGCGCCCTGCACCTGGTGCTGCTGCCCGTGGCGGACTGCTATGGGATTCCGCAGCTTTTGGGGGATTTTTCCGCCCTCCATCCTCAGATACAGCTTACCGTAGAGGAACGGGAGAACACCGCCGTGCCCGCTCTCCTGAAAGCCGGGCTGTGCGACGGGGCTTTCTACCGGACGGAGGAAAAGCAGGCCCCCGCCGGCTGTCTGACCCTATGGAGGGATGAGCTTGCGCTGCTGGCGCCCGATTCGCTGCCCTGCCCCGACGGCCGGGTCCATCTCTCCTTTTTTCAGGATGAGAAATTTCTCCTTCTGGATGCCCCCACGGGCCTTCTGGAGGCAAGCCTATCTCTTTGCAGCGAGGCGGGGTTTTCCCCTCAGGTGCGCTACACGGGGTCCTCGGCTGGAAACATCGGGCGCATGGTGCGGGGCGGCGTAGGCGTGGCCCTGCTGGCCCGCCGGGTGGCGGAGAGCTGCCTTGGCCCGGGACTAAAGCTGGTAGAAATCCAGCCAAACCGCCGCAGCCTGCTGGTGTTCTCTGCCTCCGGCGCCGGGCTGAGAAACCCCGCCATGGCCCAATTCCAGGATTGCCTGGCCCTGTTTGCCGGGTCTGCTGAGCGGGATGGCTGAGCCGGGACCCGCCCGCGGTCCGGACAGGCAACGGGACCCGCGCAGAGCGCGGGTCCCGTTCTTTTTGCCTCACAGTCCCGCGGCACGCACCCAGTCCCACAGCAACGTGAAGGGAAATATCAGGGCCAGGGACGGGAGCATGTCGATCAGCGGGTAGGCCCGGATCTTCGCCATGCGCATTCCCGCCGCCACGGTGAGCACACCGCCGCAGGCGATAAAATTCAGCAGCATCGCCTGGCTCATCACCGGCATCAGCAGCTTTGCCAAAAAGAAGAAGGTCAGATATACTGCCGCCTGTGGCAGGGCGATCACGCTCACCGCCATGCCCATGCTTCCCCCAAAAACAACCGCCACGATAAGGTCCATCATGGCCTTGGAGTACATCTGGGTGTGTTCGCCGCTGAAGCCTTCCACCATAACGCCGTACAATCCGAACCCGCTGCAGCAGAACACCGCCACGATGGTGATGTACTGCTCCATGTCAAAGTCCTCCGGCAGGGACAGTTTCCCCAGCACCCAGCCGAAGCCGTTCCGGACCCGCTGCTCCAGCCGGAGCAGCACACCCAGCCAGCCGCCCAGCAGCACCGAGAAGGTGACCACCGGCATCTGATCGGCCCGGATCACCGACAGGATCCCGCTGCATATGGCGGTGATCCCGCACAGCATCGGCAGCTTTTCCCGCAGCTCGTCCCGGATCCACCGGCGCAGCGCCCGGCCCAGCATACCGCCCAGGGCCACTCCCAGGCAGGTGCAGATCAACCCGTAAGGGATTCCCATCTCTCTTTCTCCTCAGACTTTCAGCCCACGTTGCCCGTCCGGCGGTACTCCCGCCAGACGTTTTCGAAGAAATCGTCGTCCTCCGGGATGGGCCGCACAGGCCGCCAGGCAAAGGAACATTCCCCGTCCCGGTAGAGCACTTCCTGTACCAGTCCCCCCCGAGACCCATCATCCAGGGTAAAAGTAAACGCGTCCGGCAGCTGAGGGTAGGGTTTCTCCCCCTGGGGATCGGTGTACAGGGCGCTGCCCCGGCTTTTCCCTCCCTGCTGCATATAGTCCACCATGGCCGCCAGGTACGCCTGCTGGCTGATAAGCATATCCCGCAGGCGGTAGACCCACCGCAGGTCCGTATCGCCGGCCGCCTTCACCTTCTGGGGGAACTCCTCCAGCAGCTCGCGCACCTCCTTCTGCCAGGAGGCGATCTCCTCCCCGCTGCGGATGGCCGCGCCGCACTGGCTCATACGCCGGGCGGCCCGGGCCCACAGGGCCCGCACGTTCCCCTCCGGCGCCTGGACCTGTCGGGCCAACCGGCCCATCGCCTCCAGAGCCGCTCCGGCCGCCGCCTCAAACCCGTCCGACGCCGGTTCCCGGCGCTTGGCCGCAATGTACTGGGCCGCCCGGGTGCTTCCCACCTGTCCGGCGTTCAGCGCCGTGCCGCCCGGCCGGTACACCCCGTGGCTGGCCGCCGCCTCCCCGGCGGCAAACAGGCCCGCCACCTCCGTCTGCCACCAGCAGTCTACCGCAAGGCCTCCGTTGTTGTGCTGGGCGCACAGGGATATCTCCAGAGGCTGGCTGGCCAGATCCACCCCCTTGTCCCGGTAGAAATCCACCGCCGGCTGGTTCATGTGGGACAGGCGCTGGATGGGCGTGCCGAAGCAGGCCCCCGCCCGCTCCAGGTACTCCCGGGCCTCCGGCTCCAGCTGGTGATAGGGAATCTCCCCGTCCCCAGGGTTGCGGCGGTAGTCCAGGAACACCCGGCGGCCCTTGCAGGTCTCCAGATATACCAGTATGTCAATGATCGAGCTGCCCCCGGCGACTTTCCGCACGTCAAACGGCCACTGGTACCCTTTCAGGAAAAGCTTGCTGAGCATCTCCTGGGGCGTCTGGAAAAAGTCCATGAGGAACTCTCGCTCCCCCGCGCCGTCCTCTCCCACGGAGTACATCCGGGGCAGCACCTGCATATAGGTGCCCGACACATTCCACCGGGGCCGCACAGAGGCCAGCCCATACTGCCATTCTGTCAGGTTCCGGCCCCGGGCGCCGGCCTCCAGCGCCAGGCCCGTGGCCCCGTAGTGCCCGGCCGGGTACACGCTGTCGGCGTACATCCCCGCTGGGCCGCCGGTGGCGTACACCACGTTTCCGGCCTGGATCAGGACGAACCGGTCCTCCTCCCCCCGGGCCTGGGTGTCCAGGCACAGCAGGCCGAACGCCCTCTTCCCGTCGCTGAGGATCCGGATTACCTGCATATGGTCCAGCAGAGGGATCCCCTTGGCCTGCACCGCCGCCTCCAGCCGCTCGGTCATCTGCTTGCTGGTATAGGGCCCCACGCTGGTGGCCCGCCGCCGGGGGTCGTGGTCGGGCTTGTAGCCCACGTACTCCCCGTACCGGTTTCGGGGGAACGGCACCCCCAGCTCCACCAGGCGCAGAAAGCTCTGGGCCGACAGGGCCGCCTCGCACAGGGCGATGTCCCCGTCCACGCACTGGCCGGAGAAAAGCGTCTCCGCCATTTCCCGTACGCTGTCCCCCTCCGGGCCGGAAAGGGTCAGCTTGTAATAGGTCTGTTTATCGCTGCCGGTGTTGCGGCTGGTGCCTCCCAGACGGTTTTCCGTGACGATCAGGACATCCTTCTGCCCCAGCTGCCAGAGCCGGTCGGCGGCGTTGTATCCGGCGGCGCCGGTGCCCACCACCACGGTGTTGCAGCGGCGGAGCCTGGCTTGAAACCCTCCCGCGGAAAAGCGCTCTTCAGACATGCGGCGCCTCCTTTCTTACAGGCGCTGGATGTGGAATCCGCCGTCCACGTCGATGTAATTGCCCGTGGTGTATTGGAACTTGTCGCTACACAGGGCGCTGACGGCGTTGGCCACATCCTGGGGGGTGCCCCAGCGGGCGATGGGGAACAGGCCGTCCTGGATAAGCTGGTCGTACTTGGCCTGGACGGTGCTGGTCATGTCCGTGGCAATAACGCCCGGACGCACCTCGTGTACCAGGATACCCTCCCCGGCCAGCCGGTCCGCGTACAGGGTGGTTAGCATGGACACTCCGGCCTTGGACACGCAGTACTCCCCCCGGTTGACGGAGGACACCACGGCGCTGCAGCTGGACACGTTCACGATCACGCCCTTGCGTCCGTCCAGGGGTTCCTGGGCGATCATCTGCCGGGCCACCGCCTGGGTGAGGAACATGTTCCCCTTGGTGTTCACGCCCACCACGTAATCGAAGCTCTCCTCTGTCATTTCCAGCAGATCCGCCCGCACCCGGGGCGCCACTCCGGCGTTGTTCACCAGCACGTCCACCCGTCCGAAGGCGGCCAGGGCCTCCTTCACGATCTTCAGCCGGTCGCCGTGATCGCCGATGTTCGCCTGGACGTAGGCACAGGGAATGCCCAGCTCCGCCAGGGCATCCAGAGCCCCCTGGTTTTTTTCCTTGGCGCCGGTGGCTACCATCACGATGTTGTATCCATCCAGGCCCAGCTGCCGGGCAATGGCAAAGCCAATGCCCCGGCTGGCTCCTGTTACTATGGCCGTCTTTTTCATCCTTCATTCTCCTCTCATCCCCGGAACCGGGGTCTCACGGCTTGACAATGACTTTGATGCTGTTGCTTTTCCGGTCCAGCGCCGTGTCCAGCGCCTGCTGCAATTGATCCAGGGGGAAGACATGGGTGATCAGCTTTTCCAGGGGCAGGTCCCTGGCCGCGGCAATGGCGATGGGAAAGTCCCAGCAGTACCCCTGGGTTCCCTGGATGTGGATTTCATGGGTCACCAGGCGTCCCACCGGGAAAGTGACCTGGGGGGATTCATAGATGCCGGCAATGGTGGCGGTGCCGTCGCGCCGGAGAGTGAGGATCGCCTGGAGAAAGCAGCTTTCCTTCCCCACGCACTCAAAGCTCTTGTCCACGCCTTTTCCCCCTGTGAGCTTGGCCACCTCCTGCTCCAGATCCGTCCGGCTGCTGTCAATCACGTGGGTGGCCCCCATCTCCAGCGCCAGGGCCAGCCGGCCCTGGGACCGGCCGGAGACAATCACCCGGGCCGCGCCGGCGCGCCGGCACATAGCCGCCGTCAATAGCCCGATGGCCCCCGTGCCAATTACCAGTACCGTCTCCCCCAGCGCCACCTGGGCCCGGCGCACCGCGTGGGTGGCCACCGCCAAGGGTTCCATAAGCGCCCCGGTCTCATAGCTCAGGTAATCCGGCAGCTGGTAGACGTTGGCGGCTTTCACCACCACATAGTCCGCCATGGCCCCGTCCCCGTTCCGGTAGGTAAAGCTGATATTCTGGCAGTACCCGTACTGCCCTTGGCGGCAGGCCTCGCACTGGCCGCAGACGATGCACGGCTCCACCGTCACCCGCTGGCCCAGTTGGAGTTCCCTCACCTCGGATCCCACTGCCGCCACATCCCCGGAAAACTCATGGCCAATGGTCACCGGCAGCGGCGCCGACGGGTGCAGGCCCCGGGCTATATGCAGGTCGCTGCCGCACAGGGCGCTGGCCCGCACCCGGATCAGGGCCTCGTCCGGGGCCAGGTCCCGCACTTCCCGGTGCAGGAACCGGACCTTGAAGGGTTCGTAGACCTCCCCCACCCGATTGCACAGCTTCTCCATGGCCTTCTCCTCTCTCGGGCTCACTTCCGGTGTTCCCGGATCACCGCCGCCTCGTTGTACTCCTTAAACAGGGGCATGTACAGGGCGCTGTCCTTCACCACACAGCCCGTACGGCCATGGTCACGCATAATCTGGGTACACATACTGCAGGTCACGCAGCATTTCTTCGGGTCCATAGCGCCCACCGTCATCAGGTCATGGGGCGCATCCGGATATGCGAAGCTCTCCCGTCCCAGGCCCATGAAGCTGCAGCTGCCGCTGGCCAGGTTGGCCGCCCCCACGTAGGGCAAAAACTGCCGCAGCCAGGTATAGCCGTTGCCCACCACCGGCACATCCCCGGCGGCTTTCTGCACCGTGCGGGTGAAGGAAAACAGCCGGGCCATGCTCTCCAGCGGATGTTCCTCCGGGGTGGGAATGCCGTAGCTGGACCGGTCGAAGGGCCGGGTCACCTGGGGGTAGATATAGTAGGGGTTCCCGCCGCTGTTGGACAGCAGGTTCACGCCGTTTTCCACCATCATTTTCACCAGCGCTTCCGGTTCCGTGGGATCAAATTTCCACATATCCTCCCGGTCGCAGCCGAAACCGTAGGGATAGGGATGGGCGTCGAAGACGTTGAACCGGCAGGCCACGATAAAGTCCTCCCCTACCGCCCGGCGCACCGCCTGGATGGTCTGGCGCAGAAACCGGCTGCGGTTTTCAAAGCTCCCGCCGTATTTCCCCGGCCGGGTGTGGCTGGCCAGCAGCTCGCTGAGCAGGTACCGGTGGCAGCTTTTTATATCCACCCCGTCAAAGCCCACCTCCTGGGCCAGCAGGGCGCTTTGCACATACCGCTCCGTCAGGGCGTCCAAGTAATCGTCGCTGACCACCACTTCCCCGCCCTTGTCCAGAAGCGGGTCGTGCTGGGGTACCAGGGGCCGGGCGATGTGCCCTTCCGGCCGGCTGTACCGCCCGGAATGGGTCAGCTGGAGAATATTCACCGGCCGGTGGTCCTGCCCGTTCCGGTCCGCCGCGGCCGCATTGGTGGCCTTGAGCAGGGCGGCAAACTTGCTCCGGTTGGACGCCGTGAGCATCATCTGCAGCTCGTTGGCCCGCCCTTCCGGCACTACCGCACAGGCCTCCCACCACAGCAGACCCGCGCCTCCCGAGGCAAACCGCGTGTACCGCCGCTCCACCAGCTCGCTGGGCGATCCGTCCTCCCGGGAGTCGCAGCCCTCCATGGGCAGAACCGCCATGGAGTTGGGCGCCGTGCGCCCACCCACCTTCTTCGGCTGGAACAGCGGGCTCAGGTCCTCCTGGAACTGCAAATCCGTACCCAGGGCCTGTGCCTTGGCCTTCACCTCATCCAGTGTCTTGAAATTGAACTTCTCATGTGCTGCCATAATCGCAGTCAGCCCCTTTCTTTGGCGGCGAGCCTTCCCGGCTCTCCATGATTTTCAAAAAATTTTTTCAAATATTCCAGGCCCTCCCGGGCCACCTGGTCCGGCTCCGGGTGTACCTGCACCCCGCTGGCATCCCGCCCGCCGGGAGCAAAGGTCTCCATGGTGATATGACCCGCGTATCCGTACCGCAGCAGCAGGCCCAGGATCCTCTCCCAGGGAAGCACCCCCTGGCCCGGGGCGCCCCGGTTATTGGCACAGGCATGGAAGTGGTTCACCCGGCCCGACGCCAGCGCATCCTCCAGCGCCCGGCACAGATCACGCTCCTCCAGGCACGCGTGGTATGTGTCAAAATGCACCCCCACGTTGGCTTCTCCAATGTCCTGCACCATTTTCAGCACCTGCCCG
>CALWYY010000034.1 GCA_944385885.1 uncultured Oscillospiraceae bacterium
GTCCCTGGGTCATGCTGCGCAGGTCGATGGTGTAGGAGCTCATCTCCGCCATGGGGACCTCCGCTTCCACGATCTGCATACCGTCCTCGGCGGTCATGCCAAGAACGGTGCCC
This sequence comes from uncultured Oscillospiraceae bacterium, assembly GCA_944385885.1. Taxonomy (GTDB): domain Bacteria; phylum Bacillota; class Clostridia; order Oscillospirales; family Oscillospiraceae; genus Apopatocola. The sequence goes on from CALWYY010000034.1 coordinate 114, forward strand.
CGGCGCTTGGAGGAGATATCGGACATGATGTCCCCCAGGTTGGCGTCGGGAATGACCACCTTCAGCAGGCCGATGGGCTCCAGGATGGTGGGCTTGGCCTTGGGGATGCCGTCCTTATAAGCCAGCTGGGCCGCCGTCTTGAAGGCCATTTCGTTGGAGTCCACCGGGTGGTAGGAGCCGTCGTAGAGGGTGGCCTTCAGGTTCACCATGGGATAGCCGGCCAGCACGCCCCGATTCACCGCGTCCCGGAGGCCCTTTTCCACGGCGGGGAAGAAGTTCTTGGGTACGCTCCCGCCGAACACCTCCTCGGCGAAGATCATCTCCTCGCTCTCCTCCTGGGGCTCGAAGCGGATCCACACATCGCCGAACTGGCCGCTGCCGCCGGTCTGCTTCTTGTGGCGCCCGTGGGCCTCCACCTTGGCTTTGATCCGCTCCCGGTAGGGCACCCGGGCGGGAGACAGCTGGCTGTCCACTCCAAAGCGGCTCTTGAGCTTGGCGCAGAGCACGTCCAGCTGGATGTCCCCGGCGCCGGAGAGCACCATCTGGTGGGTCTCGGCGTTGTTGACCACGGTGAAGGAGATGTCCTCCTCGTTGAGGCGGGACAGGCCCGCGGCGATCTTGTCCTCCTGGCCCCGGGTCTTGGGGGAGATGCACATGGAGTAGCAGGGCTCCGCCAGCTGAATGGGCGGCAGCTCTGTCTCATTTTTGGGATCGCAGACGGTATCGTTGGTCTTCCAGTCCATCTTGCCGATGGCTACAATGTCGCCGCAGCAGGCCTCCTTCACCTCGGTGGTCTTCTTGCCGCACATGGTGTACAGCCGGCCCAGCTTGTCCGTAGACCCGGACCGGGTGTTGCGCAGAGCCATGTCGGAGGTCAGGCGGCCGCTGACCAGCTTGATAAAGTTGTATTTGCCGAACTGGTCGGACACGGTTTTGAACACGAACCCCACCGTGGGCCCGGCGGGGTTAATGCCCTCCACCTGGTCGGGAGAGGGTACGTAGTCCGCAATGGCCTGCAGCAGGGCCTCGGTGCCCAGGCCCTGGATGGCCGCGCCGCAGAACACGGGGATCACGCTCCGGTCCAGGAGCCCCGCCCGGATGCCCCGGACGATCTCCTCCTCCGAGAGGGTCATCTCCTCGAAATACTTTTCCATGAGCTCCTCGTCGGCGCCGGCGGCGGCCTCCACCAGGGCCTCCCGGAGGGACTCGGCGGTGCCTGCGTCGGCGGCGGGGATCTCTCCCCGGACCGTCTTGTTGCCCTTGGTCTGATAGGCCACGTTGTGCACCAGATCCATCACGCCGGACCCATCGGACAGGGGGGCGGTCACTGCGCAGACCTGGCTGCCGTACTTCTCCTGGAGGGACGCCAGCACCGCGGCGTAATCCCCGTGCTCCTCGTCGATCTTGGAGATGTAGAACATCACCGGCTTGCCAATCTGCTTGAGCTGCTTCCAGCACCGCTCGGCGCCCACGGAGATGCCGTCCTTGGCGCTGCAGAAAATGATCCCCGCCTCCACGGCACGCAGGGCGGCGGCCACCTCGCCGGCAAAATCAAAAAATCCCGGGCAGTCCAGCACGTTAATCTTCTTGCCGGCAAACGACACCGGCGCCAGGGCGCTGGAAATGGATACCTGCCGCTTAATCTCTTCCGGATCGTAGTCGCAGACCGTGTTCCCGTCCGTCACCTTGCCCTGCCGGTCCACCGCACCGGTGAGGAAGAGCATGCTTTCTGCCAGAGTCGTCTTGCCGCTGCCGCCGTGACCCAGCAGGCATACGTTTCGGATATCCTTGGTTTCGTAGCTCATGGATTTGTTCCTCTCCTTGTATATTCTGTTTCCATTTTCTGTAGGAAATGTTTCGTGAATACTCACAAATTAAAATTATACACTACCGGTTTTTTCTTGGCAACATTTATTTTTGCAGGGCGGCGGCCATAACTCCTACGGGAGCCAGGCACGCCAGCATATACACCAGGACATTGGCGGCGCTGGCGCTGTCCCAGAGCCCCAACCAGCAGGGGACCGCCGTCACCAGCATCCCCGCCCCGGCGGCGGCCAGGGATCCCCAGGCGCACAGGCGGCCGAAGATAAAAAGCCGCGTGCCGCATTCGGCTACGTCCGCCAGCATATCCAGCCCGTCCCGGCCCATCAGGGCGGCGGTGGGGCTGTCCCGGTCGGCGGGGATGCCGGAGATCCGATAGCGTTCCAGCATGGTGGGAAACTCAAACCCGTCGGAGGAAACACCGAACTTCCGGGCGATGAGCAGAGGGTCTACGTTAAAATCCCGCATGGCGAAAATCGGCCTGCGGCGGCTGCGGCGCATGGCGTACAGCGCTTTCTGCACAGGGGCTGTGGCCCGGTAGTTGAACAGAAACACCCCCACCAGCTTGCCGCTGACGGCCACGTATAGGGCGTTCTCCGTTTTCTGGCGGCTCGGCAGCTTTACCCCGCTCAGGTGCATATAGCCGGCGGAACCCACCCGCACCTCCACGCATTGGATGTAGGCCTTTACCCCGCCCTCGCCGGGGGTGAACTCCTCCACCTTCTGCATCTGGCAGTCGTTGCGGCGCATCAGCTCCAAAAACGGCCCGGCCATACCGGAGCCCGCCGTGGAGAGCATGCTGCCGGCGAATGAGATCACCTTATCGGAATCCACCTTTTCCGGGATACGGATGCTGGTGATCTCCAGGGACCCGTCGGGGAAGACATCGGTGTCGGTGAGGATCAGCCGGCGGCTCATGCCGATGTCCCGCACCCCGGACCAGCCGGCAATGGCCGAGCCGTTCATCATCAAATGGCGGGCCGTCCTGGCAAACAGCCAGGCATAGGAAAACAGCCAGGGGAACGACACGCTCAGCCCGGCGGTCAGAGCAAAGATACGGAAAAAGGCTCCCGGGTCGCCGGAGCCCAGGGACACTCCCAGGGACAATACCAGGGCGCCCCCGGCCAGAAACGGGGCCGCGGCGGCGCAGAGGGACTCCCCGGCGGAGGGCTCCTCCGCCCGCCGGATAAACCCAGCCACCGTGCGCCGGGATTTGATGAGATACCGGCCTTTCCGGCCGGGGATAACCTCGGAGGTCACGGCATAGGCATCCTTGGCATGGTACGCCGCCAGGAAGCTGTGCCGGTAGCCCCGGCAGGTGAACCAGGCGCTCCACAGGGCAAAGGCCAGAGCCAGAGCCGGCACGGCGCAGGCCGCCACACCCCGGCCGCCCCCGCCGGTAACCGCAGTAGCCGCCCCGTCCCCCAAAGCGGCCAGGCAGGATAGCACAATCAGGCTCTCCGCCCCCGGCCGGCCCCGGGCGGCGGACATGATCCCCGCCGTGACAATGTCCAGAGCCAGCAGCATCACCGTCAGCAGCGCCACCACGCATACCAAAGACGCCAGGCGCATATCCGTTTGCAGACGCCCGGGAAGCGCCCAGCCATACCCGCAGGCCAAGGTGATCCACACCGGCAGCAGGCACACGGCAAAGGCCGCCGCCGTGCGCAGTTTCAGGGAAGGCATCTGGGCCGCGTAATGCCGGGCCGCCCGGCGGGGGGGCATCTCCGCCTGGACGTTTTCCGGGTCCGGCTCCTTCTGCTCCTGCTGCTGGCGGCGTTTCAGGGACGCTGCCGCCAGGACCGTAACAAACCACCCGGACAGGCGCTGGAACAGGTTCCCCTTCAGCGCCGCCCGGCGGAACGCCCGGCGTTTCTCCCGCCGTTCCGCCTCCGCCCGCTCTCCCTCGTCCGGCAGAGCCCCGGCATAAAAGTCCGCATCGTCCTCTTCGTATCCCTCGATCCGCTCCGGGTCCTCTTCCTCCGGCGGCTCGTCCTCTCCCTCCGGCAGGTCCTCCTCTGGGACCGCTTCCTCCTGGTACTCCTGGTACCCCTCCGGAGGCTCATCCCCCGGGTACTCCTCCTCAGAGTAATCCCGCACAGGCTCATCCTCCTCCGGGAGTTCTTCCGGCAGCTCGTCCTCCTCCGGGAGTTCTTCCGGCCGCTGGTCCTCCTCCGGGGCCTTATACCGGGCCCGGCGCCGGGACGGTGGGACGACGCCGGTGAGCACGCCGTCCTCCTCCGCCTCCATAGGGATGCTCCGGGCCTCCGGTTCCGGCCGGGGCTCTTCCTCCGTGGTCTGCCGATATTCCTCCAGTATAGCTTCCAGGGACATCTCCGGCCCCCGGGCGTCCGCACGCCCCGGGTCCCGGCCGGGTTCCCGGTTTTCCAAAGAGCGTTTTGCCATGTTTCAGCCCCTGTCCATTATGTTCTCCGCTGACGGAGGACCTCATAGATCATGATGGCCGCCGCCGCGGAGGCGTTGAGCGAGGTGATTTTCCCGTGCAGGGGGATCCTCACGGTGAAATCACAGCACTCCGCCACCAGCCGCCCCATGCCGAATCCCTCGGATCCGATCACCAGACACACAGGCCCCCGCATATCCGTCTCCCAAAGGGTCCCGGGAGCGTCCGCCGCGGTACCGTAAACCCACACGCCCCGGTCCTTCAGCTCCCGGAGGGCGGCGGGGATGTTTGGCACCCGGGCGGTGAGGATGTGCTCGGCCGCGCCGGCGCTGGCCTTGTCCACCACGGCGGTGACCCCGGCGCTGCGCCGCTTGGGGATGACCACCCCGTGAGCCCCGGCACATTCCGCCGTGCGCAGGATGGCCCCCAGATTGTGGGGATCGGCGATCTCGTCGCACACCACAAGAAAAGGCGGTTCCCCCCGATCCGCCGCCAGAGCCAGAATATCCTCCAGATCGCAGTATTCCCGCACGGCGGCCTGGGCAATCACGCCCTGGTGGGCGCCGGTGGCGCTCATGGCGTCCAGCTTGCGCCGGTCGCACTCTGAGACCACTATCCCGGCCTGCCGGGCCTTGGCCACAAGGCGTCCCAGCGCCCGGTCCGTATCGCCCCGGGCGACAAACAGCTTGTCAATGGGCCGGCCCGCCCGGAGGGCCTCTTGGACGGCGTTTCGCCCCTCAATCAAATCTTCCCGATCCGGTGTGTGGTCTTCCATGGATATCCTCAGTCCTTACCAATTCTGCACATGATACAGGGAAATTGTATCACAAATGCCGGGGGACTTCAACGCCATGGCCCAATTTTCTTTTCCCCCGGCAGACCCCTTCTCCGCCGGAAACCGACAGGCGCCAGCGGAGCCGCCAAAGGGCCCCGGCGGGCCGGGCGGCCCCAGTCGGGCCGCGGACAAAGGGCGGGCCCCGAGAGGGCCGGGAAACCACAGCCGGCGAAAAAACGGCGTAGCCCCCCGCTTTCCATGGGCTCCGCCGCTGTCCCGCCAAAACCTTCGAACCCAGCCGCCTCTCCCTATTCCCGTCCCTGTTGGTTATGCGTTATGTAAACTTATCGGGGCTGCCGCCCTTTTTCCCCCTAAGCCCCATGTCCTGCCTGACCATGTCCCCCTTTCCCAGACCTTCGGCAGCAATTCAATCATGAAATACTTATGTAAACTATTTCCCGCCGCTTGTCTTGCGCCCTTTCCTGTCAAAATTCAAATTATGTAAACTATTATGGCAAATTTTCATTAGTATAAAAGATTTATTTAATCTAAAGAAAAATATTATGTTAAGTTTAGTGCTTTGTGCAGGCTGCAAAAGCAACGGAGGATATATTTTTTATGTAAACTTCCTTACCCAAGTTGTTTTTTCTGCGCCCAAGGCGCCGCCAGGCCTCGTATCCTGTTTTATGTAAACCTTTTGACCTTTGCCTGGTTTTCATTGGAGGCGGATGCCGGCCGTGAATTTATATTATGTAAACTTACTGGACGCCGCGCTGAAGCGCGTCTTTCCCTATTCCGGGCAAAGGAGGCGCGGCCCGCCGGGCGGGCCGCGTTCATGGCGGGCGGCGCCTCTGCGGGAACGCCCGGCGCTCCCGGTTCCGGAGCGGGCAAAAGGCCGGAGCATCCGCTCCGGCCTTGCACCGCTGATGTTGCGCCGTTGTCACGGCAGCTTTGGATTTTGAATTTTCCAGACGGCCCGCATGGCGTCCACTTCCGCCTGGGTATAGCCCAGGGCCAGATATCCGGAGAAGTTGCCGTATTTGGCCAGGCTCTGGGCCCGGGCCAGCAGCCGCTGGTACTCCGTCTCGTCCCGGGCCGCCTCCTGCTGGGCTTGGTAGCGCTCCTCCTCCTGGATTTTTTCCAGGAGGCCTGCATAGTTGGCGTAATACGCCTCCTGTGCCTCCCGGTTGGCCTGGGCCAGAGTCTGGGCTGCCGTCTCCTCCGCTTTGGCCGCCGTCTGGCGCAGCTGGGCGGTCTCCGCCTGCCGCTGCCGGGCTCCGGCGCTGACCGATTCCTGATACCCAGCCTCCAGGGCGATGCGCCCGGACTCCGTTAGCCCCCCCGTGTAGCCCTGGGCCGCCAGGGTCTGGGAGAGGTTTTTCTTGGACTGCATGTAATCCCGATAGAGCTGCCGGCCTGTGTCCCGGTATTCCTGATTCAGCTGCTCCAGGCTGCTCTGCAGCTGGGCCTGCGCCTGGTCCCGGGAGGCCTGGGCGGCCGCCTGGTTGGCCTCCAGCTGTCCGGCATACAGCTGGTCATAGTATTCTTTCATGCCCTCCCAGGCGCTGCCGGACACCAGGCCGGTCTTTTTCTGTCCGTCTGTACCGATGTAGGTAGCGTAGGTGCTCATCGCGTTCCCCTCCTTCAGATGCCGGCCGCCAGTTTCAGAATCGTGGCAAGGCCCGCCGTGCCCAGGGCCGAGAGCAGGCCGATAAGCCAGTTAAGTTTGGCATTGATGGTCGCCAGGCTCACCTCGCTGCAGCGCAGCCGCTCCTCGTTCCGGCTCCGGTATTCCTCGCACCGGCCCGACAGCCTGCGCAGGGTCAGGCAGGGTTCCGTGCATCCGTCATTTCCCGCCATGGCACGCTGCCTCCAGTCCGGGGCGGACGATGCCGTTGTATACGGCGGACAGCCCCGCGGCCACCGCCCCCACGCCCAGCGTGAGAAGCATCCGTTTCCCCGCGCTCAGATCCGTCAGGGCGCTCTGGAGCACCGTCACGTCCGCCAGCAGATAGGCTACCGCCGCCTGCCAGAAGGTTTTCAGTGCCCGAATAAGTACGTCTTTGGTGGTTTCCTTCATGGTCGTCTCCTTTCCTCTCCCGGCAGAGCTTCGCCGGGGCGTTCAGCCGATCAGGGCCGCCCAGGTATCCTGGCCGGTAATGCCATCCACCGCCAGGCCCCGAGCCGCCTGAAAGGCCCGTTGGGCGCTTTCCGTCTCATCCCCCCACTCCCCATCCGCGCCGTACAGGGGCAGGGGAAAGCCCCGCAGAGACAGCAGGGCCTGCATGGCCCGCACCGCCTCCCCGGTGTCCCCGCGGGAAAGTTCCGGCACCGACGGGGAACACAGGGCCGCCGGAGCCGCCTCCGCCTCCGCCCCGTCGTCCAGGGCCATGCACACGTGGTGCAGGGTGTTTAGGTACACGCCGCCCCGCCGGGCCAGCGCCGTGCCCGCCGTGTGGGCCGCATCCCGCCAGGCCCGGAACAGGCCCGTGCCCATGAGGATGGCCTCCATGTTCCCGGTATAGCCCTGGGCGGGGATGTCCAGGCCCGCGTCCCGCCAGCACTGCAGCACTAGGCTGGAACAGTCAAAATCCGGGCCCCAGCGCTGGGCCTGGTCATACCCGTGGGAATCGTCGGCGCAGTAGCCCTCCATAGCCGCGGCGGCCCGGTCCGCCAGTCCCTGGTCGGTGCATTCCAGGTACACATCCCAGGGGAAGCTGTACCAGCTTCTGATGGCAATCTCGCCTCCGGTCTGATCTCCGGGCTGCCCCCCTGTAATGGTGCCTTTTTCGTTGATGGACGCGTGCCCGATGCGAATACTCATACCGTCTCTCCTATTCCAGCCACAGGGCGTACAGCCGGAGGCTATGGGAGGCCTCCTGGGTTGTCTGGGTGAGGTACACGAATATATCCCGGGTATCGTCATAGCCGGACACATCCAGCGTCAGCGTACCGTCGAAGGGGTTCCCGTCGGCCCCTACATAGGGGGCCGTCTGCCAGGGCACCTCTTCCCCCGCCACCGCCGTCAGGCGCAGGTAGGCGCTCTGGCTGCTCTCCCCCCACACCCGGGCCTTGATCAGGTTCTTCCCCGCCAGGGAGAAGCCGTTGACCGTTCGAGCCCCGGGGCCGCCCCAGGCGGCCGACGCCCGGCTGCCCTCCAGCCAGTTGTCCGCGGGCGTGCACCAGGTGATGGCCATTTCCACCGTTTTATTCAGGTTGCCCCACACCGTCCCGCCCCGGCCCAGCATCGTGTCCTGGACGGCTCGTCCGTACCAATAGATAGCGCCCTCCGGGTAGAGCCGCACTTCGGCGGTCTCCTCCCCCACCGCTGCCGAGACTGTGTATATGGCCGTCTCCGCCTCCCCCGTCTCCAGGGACAGGAGGTTGGAGAAGGTGTAGCTGCCCGTTTTCAGAGTGATCTCTGCGTCTCCGGCGCCGTTTAGGGCAAAGGACTGCGCCTCCCCTCCCTCCGCCGGGACGCAGGTCACCACGGTATAGGGGGCCCCCCGCAGGGTCACGGGGACGGTCCGTCCCCCGCCGCCTCCCCGGCGGCAGATATACGCCTCTGCCATTACCGCAGCACCTCCATCTGGATGTCCATGGCCACGGTGGTGGGTTCCGCGGCGTAGACGGTGATCTTTCCGGCCCCGGTCTCGATGCGGTATATGTACCCGTATTCCTCGATCTGGGTCTCGGCGGTACTCCAGGTGTCGGAGGGGAGCAGGTCCACGATAGGCCGGTCCGTGGCCGTTATGCCGCTGACGGCGATCTCCTGGGTATAAGGCGCCTCCGAGCCGGTCCATACCGTCCCGATCTGGGCGGTGTACCGAGTGGACACGGCCCCCGAGGCCAGCTTGTCTCCCGTCACCGCCCCGGAGGCCAGCTTTTCCGCCGTGACTGCCCCGGGGGAGAGCTTCGCCGCTGTCACCGCCCCGGAGGCCAGCCGGTCTCCCGTCACGGACAGCAAATCCAGCTGGGCGGTTCCCACGGAGCCGTCGGCCAGCTTCTCCGTTGTGACGGCATCCGCCGCCAGCTTTGCCGCCGTCACCGCGCCGTCCAGCAGCGCCGCGGTGCCCACTGCGCCGCTGGCCAGTTTCTCCGATGTGACGGCATCCGCAGCCAATTTATCCTCTGTTACCGCCTCGTCCAGGATCGCCTCTGTTTCCACCGCCTCCGGGGCCAGCTTCTCCGCTGTCACCGCCCCGGAGGCCAGCTTGGCCGCGGTGATGGAGGCGTCCGCCACAGCGCCCTGTGTCATCTCCTGCAGCTGCTGCTCGATGCTCTCCAGGGCCTCTTGGACGGTCTCCGCCCCGGTGAGGCCCGGTACCGAAGCCAAACCGATACCGGAGGCGCCGCCGCTGCCCAGCAGCTCGTCGATCAGCCCGTTGAGCCGGGCCTTCACGATCTCGGAGATCAGCCGGTCGAACACCGCCTTGTTTTCCGCCGCCGTACCGGTGAGCTTGTCCGGGGCGCTCTGCACCCCGTGGCCGGTTATGTCCGTGCCGCTGATCTTATAGTCATTCAGCCCCATGGTTTTCTCCCGCCTTTCCGGCTTGTTCCGCCTGGTTTTTCTCGTCCGGCGCCGCCTGCTGCGCCCCGTACAGGATGCATCGGGGATTGCGGCAGGCCCATATGCCCCGGCCCTGCCGGGTCATTCCGATCCCGCATTGAGGGCACTTCACGCCGCGCCGCCCCCCTCCTGTGCCGGAACCGGCACGGCCGGCCCCGCCGCCGGGACGGCAGGCTGCTCCGGCTGGGCAAAGCACCGCTGCCAGTCGTCCACAATCTGCTGCCGGCCCGGCACGTCCAGGATCTCCAGCTGGGCGGCGTACAGCCGCCAATTCTCCCGGGTGATCTGCGCCTGGGACAGGGTCTGCAGGGCCTGGAGGGTGGCCTGCTTGCCCTTTACCACCCCTTCCCCGGCGGTAACGGTCACGTCCACGCGGGGCCAGCAGCTCCACTCCTCCCGCACCGTGTTCCCCTCCAGATCGGTCACGGCGGGCATCGGCTGGGCGTAGAGGTCCGCCTGGTACGGGAAGAGCACCGCCTCCCGGCCTTTTTGGGGATCGGCACCCAGGTATATCATCCGCCCGTCGTCAAAAAATTCCAGGGCCAGCCAGTCCAGCAGCTCGAAGAGCCGCTCAAACCCCGCGTTCCGGTCGGCCCGCTTGATATCCTCCTGGTCCTGGGCGTCGCTGCGGAGCATGGACAGGCCTGTGGCGGTGGTGGTGCGGGCCGTCTCTTTGCCCATATTGGTCTCATAATTCCGGTTGGCACGCTCGATCTGTTCCTTAAACCAGCTCAGCTCCCCGGAAACAGCTCCCAGGGCGTGCAGGCCGCCCAGCCGGGCCACGCTGCCCATGCGGTTGGGCCGCACCCGGATCACCGCGCCGGGCTCGTTGCTCAGCTCCGCCCCCTCTGCCAGCGCCCCCTCCTCCACCACAAGGATATCGTTGGCCAGGAAGGCGTCGTTGAGGATGGCGGTGCTGAGTTTCCGGTCGGCCGCGTCCACCAGGTCCAGGATGGGAAACAGCTCGGATTTATTCCAAAACCGGTTCTCATCCTGGATGCGCCAGTAGTGGACAAAGGGAAACAGCTGGTTCTGCCGGCCGGTCCGCACCCAGTACTGGGGGATATACCGCAGCTCCCGCCCCCCTGCCTGTATGGTGCAGGCCACCGTACCGGCAGGGACGGGCTCCCCCCGGCTGTCCCAGGTGTCCACCGGCTGGCGGAACCAATGCTCCAGCACCTGGACCGTATCGTCCCCCTCGTCGGCGGCGGTGGTCATGTCAAAAAGACCCGCCCGCTGGACGTAGTCCTGGGAGAGGATTTCCTCCGGCTCCACCCCCAGCCGTTCCAGATCCCGGCGAAACCGGCGGCAGAACTCCACCTTGTGAATCCGGTAGACGTAGTCCAGATACTGGCCGTCCTGGATCGAGCCGTCCCGGACGGCGGGATCGGGGAAGATGCAGTCCACGGGGATGTCCCGGATACGGATGTCCCCCTCGTGGATGCCGCAGCGCATATCCGTGTCCCAGTAGGCTTTCCAGAAGGCGTCCCCGTATTTCAGAAGGCGGCGCTCATTGCGGGTGTTCATATCCCGGATGCGGTTATTGTCCAGGATATAGCGCACAGCGTACTCCCGCTGCCGGGCTTTCTGGCTGTCCAGATCGGTATCCCTGCCCCGGAACTCCGGCTCGGGCACGTTGGGGTCGATCTGGCTCTCCACCATGATCCAGGGCTCCGGCACGCAGGCCGGCGTCCAGGGCAGATCGTTCTCCCGGCAGTAATCCGCGGTCTCCGCCGCCGCGTCGTGAATGAAATTGTAATAGTTGTTGCAGCGCGTCCAGTCCTGCTCTACCGCGGTGCGGGCGTTTTTGGCCCGGCTGAACAGGGCGGCTGCCGTCTCCTCCCGGGCCTCCGGCGTGGAATAGTCGTAGCCCGCGGACAGCGGACCGGCCCGGCGTTTCTCCCTTCGCTTTCTCATGTTTCCTCCTTTTTCCGGGTCCGGCCCCGGCCCGGCCGGTCCACGGGTTATCGCCTGGCAAAGTTCCCGATGACGTAATGCTTGGTGATCTGGAAGATGCCGAAGCCCTCGTTAAGCTGGTCGTTGCGCACGACGATCTGCAGGCGCTTGTAGTTTTTCACCTTGCGGTTGAAAAAGATCTCCTGGGGGGAATCGTCGGTGGAAAAGGTGAATCGTTCAAAATCCAGATCCTCCCAGGTCAGGATATCCATCACGTCCCCGGCGGCCGGCTGCTCTTTGCCGCTGGTGCGGTCGGTGCGGAAATACACGGCGGCGCTGCTCCGGGAGTAGGGCTTGATGGTGACGCAGCAGCCCCGGCGGAGCATGGTTTTACGCAGGGCGGGAGACCCGTCGTCGTCGTACCGGGTAGCCCAGACCGCCCGCACCGGTTCACCCCCGTCGGAGAAACGCAGGACCGAGGCCATATCCGTGTTGAACCGGCACACGCGCCCGTCGTCGGTACCGAAAAACAGCGCCTCGTCGTTCCCGCTGCGCCGGGCCAGCCAGCACCGGGCGGGGACGTTCTCCCAATAATACCCCTCGTAGGCGTAATCCCCCTGGCTGGCGGAGCGGTACGCCCGCTCCTGCCGCCCGTCCAGGACGTAGACCCGGCCGCCGCCCACCGCCAGCAGGTACATCCCCTTCCAGGCCACGGCCTCCGCCTGGGCCAGCCCCTCCTCCCGGGTAAGCTGGGCGTTGAGGAACCCGCTGCGGTTCTGCACCGCCCGCCGTCCAGTCAGGTCGTTCACCGCCAAGGTGCTGATCCCCGTGGGAGCCAGAAACAGCGGCTCGTCCAGGAGAAAGGAGAAGCTCCCGGGACTTACCGCCCCTACGCCCGACGCCGCCGGATACAGGGCAAAGACGGCGTTTCCCTCCCCGTCCAGTGCCCCGGAGCGCAGGAAGATGGTACCTTCCCGGCCGCTGTCGGCTTTTACCACGGCCTGGTACTCCCCCAGCCGGAAGTAGCCCTGGATCGGGACGGTCTCCTCCCCCACCAGAGAGTAGGACAGATCGGGAATGTAAGAGGGGTCCCCCTGGGCGCTGATCCAGTCCCGGTTGGGGTAATCGGGGTTGCCGGATAGGACCAGCCGGTCGTCGGCCCCGATGCCGCACAGAGCCAGGATGGTACACTGGTCGGCCATATCGGTATAGCCCTCCACGGTACTGGAAAACTCCACCACCAGCCCGTCGGCGCTGCCGGCGCCGGGAGCCGCCGGCGCCTGGGTCATGGTAATGATCCCCTCCGGCCGGTTCACAGTGAAGTCCTCGCCCTCGTTCATCTCCTGCCCCCACACCCAGACGCGCACGGAGGTATCCTCATCCACGGTGGAATCCAGCAAAAACTCCTTGGACGTCCCGTCGGTCTGGAACGCGTTTTTCCGCCAGGGCGTAAGCAGGTTCACGTTCTCGTAGAGCACCCCGCCGCCGGTGGGCAGGCGGGTAATGACCACGGTGGGCACATAGGGCTGGGCGTCCCTGGCCCAATTTGCTTCCTGCCCGTCGTACCGGATCAGGCCGGCCCCGGTGGCGATCCACAGGCATCCGGCCAGAAACACCCCCCGGCTCTTTGCCTCCGGCAGCCCTTCCAGCACCGCCTCGGGTTCCTCCTCCCCCTCTCCCCAGAGGTACAGGGTATCGCCGGCGTGGGCCAGGAACTGCTCGGTCTTGTCAAAGATCCCTGAGAACAGCCCGTACACCGGGTCGGGGAGGGTGTGCAGGACCCGCCAGCCCGGGCGTTTTTCCGGCATGCCGCCCCCGTCGGCCACGATGTTGGTGCACAGGGGGGAGCGGGAGCGGTCCACCAGAGACGGGTCTGTGGAAAAATCAGCGCCCTTAAAGGTGTTGTAAACGGTGGTATAGATCTTGCCGCTTTGCTTTGTTGTCACACGGCTCACCCCCGGTAAAGTCCCTGGCGGGGCCGATAATCCTCTCCCGGGGCGCTCTGGCCCAGGGCCGCCGTCATCCGGTCATAGAGCGCCAGGAGGGTCCCGGCGTCCGACACCAGATCGGCGGCCAGCTGCTGGGCGGCCACGAAAAAGGGCATGCACTGGCAGGCGTCCTCGGAAATTTCAAACTCATACCCATCGGGCGTCTGGCCGTCCAGGGTGGCGGGCACGGCACAGTACTCCAGCTCCACCGTCTCACGGCCTGGGCCGGGAATGTAGAGCATACCGCCTCTCCACCGGCACCGGACGGCCCTTCCGCCCCGGCGCAGGTGCAGCACGCACCGCAGATCCTCCGGAGGCGGGTACAGGGTCTGCCCGGGGACCAGGGGGATCTGGCAGGTCCGGACCACCGGGCACAGACGCGCCAGCTGCTTTTGGGCGGTATCGAAAAAGTCGGCCATTTTGGCCTCCAGGTCCGGGTCCTGTTCCACGATTCCACCGGAGGAGTACTCGTCCAGGAGCATATAGACCTTCCGTTTTCCTTCCCCCAGCGTCATGGCGTCACCCGATATCCACCAGCAGGATCCGCACATCCGCCCCGGCGGCAGAGGCCACCAGGGACAGCGTGTGGGCGGTATAGACCCTCTCCTGCACCGCTCCGGGGGGCAGGGCAAACCCGTTCTGGGCGGTGCAGTCTTTGCCGTCGGCGTCCTTTTCCCGGAAATACACCGTGGCGGTGTCGGACAGGTTCTGCATCAAAAACCCCCGGTAATTCACATTTACATCCTGCGCCACGGTGCCCACCGACAGGGCGCGGACGGTCTCAATTTTGTAGTTCATGCGATCTCCTCCCGATAAAGTGGGGAGGTCCCCGGAACCGCCGGGGGCCTCCCGGTGTGTCAGGTAATGGCTTCGATCAAGGCGTTGAGGGAGGCTTTCAGAGCGTTGCACAGCTCCACGCAGGCCCGGAACTCCGTCGCGGAAGGAGTCCTTCCCGGCCGGCAGACGGCCTCCGGTACCTTGACGGCAGCGGAAACCACATCGCTGTCGTCCAGCACCAGTTTCCCCTCCACCTCCAGATCCCCCAGCCGGGTGTAGCCGCTTTCAAACCCCATAAGCGGATCCTCAGGACGGGTCGCCGAAAACGATCATCCGGGCGTCCCCCCAGCCCACGCCGAAATCGGCATAGGCGGTGTATAGGTCCTTCAGGGGGTTGTCCTGGGGCGACTGCATTACCGTGGGGCGGGTGTTGTAGACGATGTTCACCAGCTCCTTCATCAGCCGCCGGTCGCACACCGCCCACTGTTTGGCGGAAAAACCGTCGGCCCCGCCGCCCATGACCAGGTAGCGCATGCCGTAGACGGGGTTGGCGGCGTTCAGGTCGCTCTCCGGGTCTCCCGTGGGACACAGCCGGGCGTTCTCCCCAAAGAGCTTTTTGGCCTTTTCCTCCAGCTCCGGGGAGATGAGCACCGTGTCAAACTCGCACATAAACGGCAGCCCGTCCGGAGTGAGGAAGCGGTTTGCCCGCACCTGGGCCGCGGTGATGGCGGAGACGGAAAAGGCGTCGGCGGTGACGTTGGAATAGGTGCCGGCATCCGGGTCTGGCTCAAACGTCCGGCCCGTGGAGCCGCGGGAGGCCACAGGGTGGGCGCTGCTGGCCCAGCACACCCCGTCCCCGCCCTTCCGGCTGGGGTTCCAGGCGTTGGCAAACATCCGCAGCACGTGGAGATACACGGTCATGGCCATGCTGTCGCCCAGCTTGGTGCCCACCTTCTTAGTCTCCCCCTGCTTGTCGATTTTGGCCTCCTTGTACCCCACGGGGATGGACAGGGTGTACTCCACGGGGGTGATGATGGTCTTGAACCCGCGCTTGAGGCTCCCCTCGTTCAGGTTTTCCCCGTCGTAGGCGGGCGCCTCGCCGTAGCCGCCGGAGCCGGTGATCTCGTAGTCGATGCTCCGGGCGTTTACCTCCCCCACCACGGGGGAGAGCCGGTTGAGCCGGTCGGCGTAGGCCGTGTCAAAGGCCTTGCCCACGAATTTGTAGTTATCGGTCTTCCAGTTGGAAAATGTACTCAATGTCCCTTCCTCCTTATGTGATCTGCCGGCGGATCAGGCCAGCGTATGCAGGGCGGCCATACAGCGGATCATGCCCCGGGGCACGTCGTGGCCCACCACCCGGATGGCCGTGGCCCCCGTCTGGGTCAGGACTGACCGCAGCGCCTGCCCATCCAGGCCCAGGACGTTGCACCCCACTGGCGGGAACACCTGGTACACGTCCCCGGAAGAGGGGGTGCCGCCGGACGCGGCGGTAAAGGTCCGGGTGTCCCCGGCGAAACCGGTGATCCGGCGCATGGCGCCGGGGACGTCGGTATTGGCGCTGTCCGCCGCCCGGCTCTTGAGGCGCAGCAGGCCGCCGTTGAACACGCCGTTGCTGATGTTCTGGGCCAGGTCCCCCTGGGTGCAGACCACCGTGGTCGCGGTACCGGAGGTGGCGGTGACCTCCGGCACGGGGCACTCGAAGATCAGCCCCGGGTTGTCGTAGACCAGGATGGTCCCGCCGTTGGCCCGGGGGTTGAGCACATCCTCGGTCCCGGGGTGGTCCTCCGCCGCCACTCCCAGGACGGCCCCGGTCTGGGCGGTGCCCGCAGCGGCCACCAGCCCGTTCTGCAGCTGCACCACCTGTCCCCGGATTATGGCGGTGCTCTCATTGATGGGATACTCCCTGGCGGTGAGGCCAACGTGGCCCTCCGCGTTTTGAATG
>CALWYY010000035.1 GCA_944385885.1 uncultured Oscillospiraceae bacterium
TCCCGCTGCCCCTGCATATAGATCACCCCGTCGTGGACGGGGGTCTTGTTGCGGTTGATAAAGGTCACAAATTCCCGGATGCCCCCGGCAAAGCACATGCTGTGGGCGTTCTCCTGGCCTGGCCGCCGGTCCTCGATGGAGATGGTCAGCCCCGCGTTGAGAAAGGCCTGCTCCCGCATCCGGGTGTGCAGGGTCTCGTAGTCGTACTGGGTCTGCTCGAACATCTCCGGATCCGGATGGAACCGCACCTGGGTGCCGGTCTTGTCCGTGGAGCCCACGATCCGCATTTCCTGGGTGATGTGGCCCCGGGAGAATTTCATCTCATAAATGTTCCCGTTTTTGAACACCCGCACCTCCAGCCAATCGGACAGGGCGTTGACCACACTGGCCCCCACCCCGTGCAGGCCGCCGGATACCTTGTATCCCCCGCCGCCGAATTTCCCGCCGGCGTGGAGCACGGTGTATACCACTGCCAGCGCCGGTTTCCCCGTCTGCTCCTGGATATCTACCGGGATCCCCCGGCCGTTGTCGGTAACGCAGATCACGTCCCCCGGCTCGATGACCACCTGGATCCGGGTGCAGTACCCGGCCAGGGCCTCGTCGATGGAGTTGTCCACGATCTCGTACACCAGATGATGCAGGCCGCTGGCGCTGGTGGACCCGATGTACATACCCGGCCGCATACGCACGGCTTCCAGCCCTTCCAGAACCTGGATCTGGCTGGCATTGTATTCCCCGTTGTGGTTGATCTCTTCCATATTTTGGGACATGGCTAAGCCTCCATGGTATTATTCAAAGGAATCGGTCTCCGCCCGGCGCAGGAGGGTGGCGGAGCTTAACTGGGACAGGTAGACCAGGGCAGGGCTGCTGTCCCCGGCGCACAGCACGAACGATTTGGGCAGGTCCTCGGCCACGTTCACCACCCGCCCCTCCTGCTGGGCCCGGCGCAGAAACGCCCGGGTCCGGTGGGAGCTGCTGGCGTTGTCTAAATCGCACACCGCCAGGATCTCCTGCGTGGGGATCACCACGCCCCCGCCCAGATGCAGGTACACGTCAGACCACCCGCCCTTTCTCCATCCGCAGCACCCGCCCTCCGGTGAGCCGGGATACGGTGGCCTCGTCGCAGCAGGTAATCAGGGTCTGGCCCCCGCCGATACGGTTGAGGACAAACTCCTGCCGGAACGGATCCAGCTCCGAGAGCACGTCGTCCAGCAAAAGTACGGGCGCTTCCCCCGTCTCCTCCAAAAACAGCTCCCGCTCCGCCAACTTCAGGGACAGGGCGGCAGTACGGGCCTGGCCCTGAGAGGCAAAGGTCCTTGCGTCCGCCCCGTCCACGGTGATGGCCAGGTCGTCCTTATGGGCGCCCACCAGACATTGGCCCGACTCCAGCTCCGCCCGGCTCAAGGCCTCCTGCCGCTGGAGAATCTCCTCCAGGATGGCCTTCTCCGAGGCCGTGGGGTCGGTGACGGTGGAGACGGTCTCGTACCGGATCTCCAGCTTCTCCCCGCCGCCGGAGAACTCCCGGTGGATGGGCCCGGCCAGGGCGGCCAGGCGGGCGGCGAAGGAGGCCCGGTACCGGATCAGCCGGGCCGAATACAGGCACAGACTCCGGGAAAATTCCTCCAGCGGATCCAGCAGGGAGGGTTTCTCCCGCCAATCCCGAAGGATGCGCAGCTTGTTCTCGTACAGCCGGGCGTAATCCGCCAGCAGCGCCCCGTATCCGGGGCGCAGCTGGGATATGGCGCTGTCCAGCAGCTTTCGCCGGCCGGAAGCCGGACCCCGCACCAGGCCCAGATCCTCCGGAGAAAACAGCACCGCTTTCAGGGATTCCGTCACCTCCGAGGAACTGCGGCGCACGCCGTTCTGCCGGATCAGCCGGGTCCGGCCCCGGGATAGGCGCAGCTCTATCCGCTGCAGCCGGCCGGCGGCCTGGACCTGCCCGTCCACCAGGGCTTCCTGCCCGCCAAAGGATATAAGCTCCCGATCGTACCGGCTGCGAAAGCTCCGGAGCCCCGTGAGCAGATACGCCGCTTCCAAAAGAGTGGTCTTTCCCTGGGCGTTGGCTCCGGAGATCACGTTCACCTCCGGGGAAAATTCCACGGTCTGGGCTGCCAAAAGCCGGAAATTTTCCGTTTTCAGGGATACAATCTCCATCAATCCCCCGCCCGGAGACGCACCGGCAGAATCATGTATAGGAACGAGTCCCCGCCGTCCTCCGGGGTGAGGACGCAGGGGGACGTGCCGCTGCCCAGGTTCACCCGCAGCACATCCCCCGGGGCGGCTTTCAGGGCGTCCAGAAGATAGCTGTTGTTAAACCCGATCACCAGATCCCCGCCGTCTCCCACAACGGGACAGCTGTCCTCCGCCCGGCCCAGGGGCGTTACGCAGTGGACCGTCAGCTCCTCCTGGCCGAAGCGGCAGCGCAGGGGGTTTTTCGCCCGGTCGTCGATGATCAGGGATACCCGCTCGGCGCAGCGGACAAAATCCGTCCGGTTCACCTGCACCGAGATGGGAAACTCCGCGGGGACGGTCTTCCGGTAGTCCAGGAAATCCCCCTCCAGCAGCCGGGAGATCAAAACCGTGTCCCCCACGGAAAAGGACACGTGCTTGCTGCCCAGGGTGACCCGCACCGGCTCCTCGGGGCTCATGCAGATCTTCTCCAGATCCGCCAGGGTGGTGCCGGGCACAATAAACCGGCAGCTGTCCACGTCGCATTTTTCCACCGGCTCCCGGCGCAGGGCCAGCCGGTACCCATCCACGGCCACCATGGTGATCACGTCGTTTTTCACTTCCACCAGCGCGCCGGTGTATACGGGCCGGCTCTCGTTGTCGGACACGGCGAAGGATGTTTCCGCGATCATGTGAGCCAAAATGCCCTGAGGCAGGGACAGGGAACTGCTGTAATCCATGGACGGCAGCTCCGGGTAATCCTCGGCGGGCGTGCCCATAATGGAGAAGTCCGCGTTCCCGCAGGTGATCCGGGCCATATTGTTCTCGTCGGCGGAGATGGTAACCACCCCGTCCGGGAGCTTCCGCACGATATCCCCGAACAGCCGGGCGTTGAGCACGATGCTGCCGGCCTGGGACACATCCCCCTCAAAGGTGGTGTAGATGCCTTTTTTCAGGTCGTAGCCGGTGACGCGGATATCCCGGACGGCCTCGATCAAAAGCCCCTCCAGGGCGGGCACGGGATTTTTCGGCATGGCGGCCCGGCCGGCGGTGGCCACGGCCAGGCTCAGAAGATACTTCTCGCAGGTGAATTTCATGGCGGTCCCTCCGTTTTTTCTCTCTCTTTCCCTATAAAGAGAGAAGGATATTTTTTAGCAGAAGAAGCAGTAGGAAAAAAATTTGTGGAAAACCGGCGTCAGCCGTTGGAATACAAGGGTTTTTCCTGTGGAAGAAACGGTGGAAAGCTTCCCGGGTTTTCCACAGCCGGAGACAGGCCCCTCCGGCGGGGGAGGTTTCGGGCGGGTTTTCCACAAAATTTTGTTAGTTTTTCGCGTTGATGTTGGAAGTGATATCCCGAATGGTGCTGGCCATGTCGGGGCTGGTCTTCATCAGTTCCTCGATCTTTTTGATGGAGGACAGGACCGTGGCATGGTTCCGGTCTTCGAATTGATGGCCGATGTCCGTCAGGGCCAGGTTGGTCAGTGTCCGGCACAGGTACATGGCCACCTGCCGGGCGGTGGCGGTGTTTTTCTGCCGGCTCTGGCCCCGGATGGCCTCCTCCGTCAGGCCGTAGTAGCGGGCGGTCTCGGCGATGATGATGTCCGGCGTGGGGATGTAGGTGCCTACCCGGATCACGTCTTTGATGGCCCGCTTTACCGAGGCGATGGAGATATCGTCGTTCAGGATGTCCCGGTAGGCGGTCAGGCGCTTGACCACCCCCTCCAGCTGCCGGATGTTGGCGGTGATGTTCTCGCCTATGTACTCCACCACATCGTCCGGCAGGAGCAGGCCCAGCTGGGCGGCCTTGTTGCGGGTGATGGCCATGCGCGTCTCCAGATCCGGGGGCTGCACGTCCGCCAAGAGGCCCCATTCCAGCCGGGTGCGGATCCGTTCCTCCAGCTTCAGCATATCCATGGGGGGCCGGTCGGAGGTAATGACGATCTGTTTTCCCGCCTCGTACAGGGTATTGAAGGTGTGGAAAAATTCCTCCTGGGTCTGCTGCTTGCCGGAGATAAACTGTATGTCGTCCACCAAAAGCAGGTCGGCACTGCGGTATTTCAGCCGGAACCCCTCCTGGGACCCCTCCCGGATGGCCCGGATCAGGTCGTTGGTGAAGTCGTCCCCCTTGATGTACACGATCTTTGCCCCGGGCAGGCGGGTGTGGATGGATTGCCCGATGGCCAGCAGGAGGTGGGTCTTGCCCAGGCCGGAGTTCCCGTAGATAAACAGAGGGTTGTATACCGTACCGGGGTTGTCGGACACGGCCATAGCCGCCGCGTGGGCGAATTTGTTGGAGGGCCCCACTACAAAGTTGTCGAAGGTAAAGCCCGCTACCTCCGGCAGGCTGTCGTCCATCCGGCTCTCGGACAGATACCCCTCCAGCTCGTCCCCCGCCAGGATCACCAGCTGGAACTCCGCGGAAAACAGGTCCCCCAGCGCCCGGGTAATGGCCTCGGCAAACCGGTTCTGGATGATCTTCCGCTTGAATTCCGTGGGGGTGTGGATTACCAGCCGGTTGTTCTGCAGATCCACGGGCACACAGTCGGAAAACCAGGTATTCATGGCTGTGGGCGTCAGGCTCTCCCCCAAAATGGCCAGAATGTTGTTCCATATATCGTTGAGCGAATTCACGAAAATCCCTCTCCCCCCGCGCCGCGGTGGCCGCACGTGCGCATATATGTGGTATTATAACCTGGTAATTATACCACAAAACCAGACGGATGTAAATATATATTTAAATATAGTGTTTTCCCCCGCCAGGCCCAGAGCGTCTCTGCCATTGACTTTAGAGGGAAATTTTCGTATGATGGCGGTACAAAGGCTGGGGTAAAAAGGCCCGGGCCGGGGGTGAAGGAGGGCGGGAAATGCCCATGCTGTCATTGATTGTACCGTGCTACAACGAACAGGAATCCCTGCCGATTTTTTACCGGGAGACCAGCCGGATTGTCTCCGGCCTGGGCTGTGAGTACGAGTTCCTCTTTATCGACGACGGGTCCCGGGACGGTACGCTTCCCCTTCTGCGCCGGCTGGCGCAGGAGGACAGGCATGTGACGTACCTGTCTTTTTCCCGGAACTTTGGGAAAGAGGCGGCTATGTACGCGGGGTTCTGCCATGCCCGGGGGGATTACGTGGCGGTAATGGACGCGGACATGCAGGATCCGCCGGCGCTGCTGCCCCGGATGCTGGAAATCCTATCCCAGGGGGAATACGACAGTGTGGCTACCCGGCGGGTGTCCCGGGCCGGGGAGCCGCCGGTGCGCAGCTGGTTTGCCCGCCTGTTTTACCGGATCATCAACCGCATCTCCGACGCCGAGATCGTGGACGGCGCCCGGGATTTCCGGATGATGAAACGGGAGATGGTCCAGGCCATCGTGGCCATGGACGAGTATAACCGCTTCTCCAAGGGGATCTTCGGCTGGATCGGGTTTCGGACCTTCTGGCTGCCCTACGAGAACGTGGAACGGGTGGCCGGCCAGACCAAGTGGAGCTTTTGGAAGCTGTTTAAATACGCCGTGGACGGGATTATCAACTTCTCCCAGGCGCCGCTGAGCGCTGTGTTCTGGCTGGGGATGGGCATGACCGCCGTATCCTTCCTGTCCCTGGTGTTTATTGTGGTGCGCCGGCTGGTGTTTGGGGATCCGGTGGCCGGCTGGGCCTCCACCATATGCGTGATCATCTTCATCGGCGGGATGCAGCTTTTCTTTCTGGGCGTCATCGGCCAGTACATCGCCAAGACCTATATGGAGACGAAGCACCGGCCGCATTTTATCGTGGCGGAATCCAACGCGGAGAGGGTGGAGCGGGTAAGATGATCACAGACGGGACGAGCCGGAGGCCGGCCGTGAAAAACCTGGCGGACCGGGCGGACCGGACGCCGGGACTGCTGCTGGGGATCACCATGGCGATGGGCCTGGTATTCCTGCTTTTCGCTTCCCCCTATACCACCCCTCTGAACCCGTACTACGGCTACGATTCGGCGGTGTTCATGGTCCTGGGCAAGGGGGTGGCGGCGGGGAAGCTGCCCTATCTGGACCTGTACGACAACAAAGGCCCCATGATCTTTTATATTAACGCCCTGGGTTACCTCCTGGGCGGCCGGACGGGGGTTTTCTGCCTCCAGGTGGTGTTTATGGGCCTGTCCCTGGCGCTGCTGTACCGGCTGGCCCGGCTGTACACGGATATCCCCCGGGCCTGGCTGGCGCTGGTGGTGTTCGCTTTTGTGTACTGCGGCAGCGTGGGGGAGGGGAACATGACGGAGGAGTGGTCCGTGCTGTTCACCGTGCTGCCGCTGTACCTGGGCCTGCGCTTTCTCCGCACCGGAGTTCCGGCGGGGGAACACCCCCTGGGGTACAGCCTGCTGTACGGGCTTTGCTTCGGCGTCCAGCTCCTATTCCGGGTGACCAACGCCGCGCCGCTGGGCGGGCTTTTGCTGGCGTTTGCGGTGATCCTGGTCCGGGAGAAAAGCTTTCGGGCGCTGTGGAAGAACATGCTGGTGGTCCTGGCCGGCACGGCGGCGGTGATCGGGCCGTTTCTGCTGTATTTCTGGCGCATCGGCGCCATGGAGTCCTTTTTATACGCCAGCCTCCTGCACAATTTCCATTACGCGGCGG
Source organism: uncultured Oscillospiraceae bacterium (assembly GCA_944385885.1). Lineage (GTDB taxonomy): Bacteria > Bacillota > Clostridia > Oscillospirales > Oscillospiraceae > Apopatocola. The sequence goes on from CALWYY010000035.1 coordinate 6,780, forward strand.
GAGGGGCGGCGGCTAAGAGCTGGGGGGACTGGCTGAATATGTTGCTGCGGATCTCCCTGACGCCGGTAACGGTGGTCCTGGGGGTCCGGCAAGTCCGGCGGGGGACGCTGTCCTTCGGCAGCGCCCTGGTCCTGAGCTGCGTGAGCGCCGTGGGCGCGGCGGCCATGGCCTTCGGCCATAGCTACAAGCACTATTTTCTCCTTCTGGCCCCGGCGATCGTGGCCGGGTTTGCCCTGGGCATGAAGGAAGTGGCGGAGGCCGCCGGCCGGAGCCGGGGCTGGAGGCGGCGCCTGTGCGCCCTGGTCCTGGTGCTGTGCGTGGCCCCCTATACCGTCCAGAGCGCCATACATGCCGGGAAGAGCATCCTCTTTAACTTTTTCGGCTACATGGACGACCAGGTCCGGGCCATGGAAGAGATGAACGGGTATATTACTGAGGATCGGGATAAAGTGTGGGGATTCGACATCCGGGCCAATGTATACCTATATTTGGACGTGGTGCCGTGCTTCCGGCACTTTACCACCCAGACGTGGATGGCGGAGGACTCTCCCTTTATTATGACGGAGATCCAGGAGATGATGGACCGGGAAGCGCCGGTATGGATAATTGCAGGGTCCGGAGAGGATGTCCGGGCCTGGCTGGTGGACGGGTATGGGTATGAGCTGGTGCTCGCCCAGGATTACGGGGGCAGCTTGTCCCTGTATCACCGGCCCCGGACGTAAGCGCCGGCCCGGGTAAAGGAGGGAACATTGTGGCAGAGGCGCTGGATACGGCGAAGAAGCCCCGGCACAGGCTTCTTTTCTGGATACCCGTGGCGATAGCCGTGGCCGCTTTGGGTGTGCTGGCCTATTTCGGCCTGCGGGCCTGGCGGACGGTGACCATCGGGGAAGAGAGCTTCCGGATCACGGACACCCAGATTGTCACCGGGGATTTCACCCAGGAGGATATTGAGGCCTTCACCCGGTTCCGGGCCCTGGCCCGGGCGGACGTGACGGCCTGCACGGACCGGGATACGGTTTTCGCCCTGGCGGAGGCCCTGCCGGATACCCAGGTGGTCTGGACGGTGGAGCTGGCAGGCCAGCGCTATTCTCAGGACACCCGGGAACTCACCCTGGACGGGGCGGCGGTGTCCCCCGGGCAGCTGGAGGAGGCGGTTTCCTGGCTGCCGGAGCTGGAGTCGGTGACGGTAACCGGAACGGCCTATTCCCCGGAAGAGCAGCTGGCCCTGAGCCAGGACCTGCCGGAGATATCCTTTGACTGGGAGATCCTTCTGGGCGGCCGGAGCTTCCGGCCGGAGGATACCCGGCTGGACTTTTCCGGCCAGGCCCTGACGGCGGAGGACGCCCGGCAGATCCCGGAGGCCCTGGGCCTGTTCCAGCAGGTGGAGGAGATGGATTTCCGGGATTGCGGCCTGACCGACCAGGAACTGTTCCAGCTGTGCGACGCCTGCCCGGGCGTGCGGGTGCTCTGGGAGACCCAGCTGTTCGGCGTGCCGTTTTCCACCATGGACTCCCAGCTTTGCTTTGACGACATCCCCCTGACGCTGGCCGATGCAAAGCAGATCGAGGCGTTCGTCCCCTATATGCCCAACCTGGAGAAGGTGACCATGCTGCGCTGCGGCATCTCCGACGAGGATATGGACGCCTTGAACAAGAGGCACGAGGACGTGAATTTTGTCTGGATGGTGCAGGTGCGCAACTGCGGCGTACGCACGGACGCCACGTATTTCACCGTCTACAACTGCGAGTACTACTATGATACCGACAACCTCAGCGGCCAGGCGCTGAAATACTGCCCGGATATGGTGGCCATGGATCTGGGGCACCTGAAGGTGTACGCCGGGACGGAGTTTCTGGCCAGCCTGCCAAACCTGAAATATCTGATCCTGAGCAACATCGCTTACGGCACCGTGCCGGAGCTGGCGTACTTGAAAGAGCTGATCTGGCTGGAGATATTCTGGTCCAGCTTCTACGATCTGACGCCGCTGCTGGAGTGCACGAACCTGCGGCATTTGAACATCACCTACATCCGGGTCCCCAACGCGGCGGCGGCGGAGCAGGACATCTGGGTGCTGTCCCAGATGACCTGGCTGGACCGGCTGTGGCTGAGCAACAACATGTTCAGCGAGGACCAGGTGCAGACCCTTCGGGACGCCCTGCCGGACACGGAGATCATGGTGATCTATACCCTGGACTGCGTTTCCAAGGGTTGGCGGGACGTGAAGGAGTACTTTGACATGCGGGACGCTCTGAACATGTACTACATGGACGAGAACGGCAACACCATCCGGGAGAACCCCTACCGGCAGGAGGAGACAGCGGAAGCCGAGTGAGCCGGGGGGCGGGCGTAAGACGGCAAAAGGCATGTATCTGGCGATACATGCCTTTTTTGGGTCCGGGTGGGCCCGGCGTCAGGTATAGGAGGTATTGCGTTTCAGGGCGATGGCGGTCTCGGAGGCCCGGCGGGCCACGTCGGCCATGGAGGCGGCGCAGGGCACCACGGAGCTCTCGGCCACCTCCAGGTCCCGCTGGATCTGATAGGCGTCGGCCAAAGCCTCCGGGTCTCCGCTGAGGACGGGGATGGCCCGGGCGGCGTACAGCCGGCGGGTCTCATGGGATAGGGTGCTGCAGAACACCAGCCGGCCCGTGGCGCACAGGGCGTCCAGGTCGGCGGCGGCGCTGCCCAGACTGGGGGACGCCACCGGCACGATCCCGGCCATCTTCGCCGCCGCCAGGGCCGCCGAGGGCCGCAGGGCGGCGGTGCCCCGGGCCGCTACCAGCCCCGGCAGGTCCACCCGGGAACAGGCCGTTCCCGTCTGGCACAGCCGGTCCATCTCCTCCCTGGTCAGGCCGGCTTTCACCCGGCCGTCCACCAGGGCCACAAAACAGGGTACGCAGTCCCGGCTCCAGAACGCCTGCTCTCCCTCCTGCATGGCGGTGAGGTTCCGGGGGTAGGGAAGCTGCATGAAAGCGCCCGTCTCAATGGCCACAATGGGTGTGCCGGCTTTCAGGGCCGCGGCCACCGGCGGGGACATGTCCAGGTATTTGCTGCTCATTGACGGTTCCTCCCGTGCCAGTGTGAGTAGTATAGCGGGAATATATATGCGAATGGCTTTGTGCATACTATATAAGAAAAGAACGGGAAAATCAAGCGGTCCCAGCCGGTTCCCCGCCCAGCCGGGAGAAAGCGGGGGCAAAAACCCGGGAAAATGAAAATTTTTAAGAGAAAAAACGAAAAGTTTTTTTAGAAAAGTTCATGCAATTTTCATATCTGTATATTAGGATAACAGGCAGAAAACAAAATGGTACCCACGGAAAGAAGGAGCAGCATATGAACGAATATCATCCGGAAGACACCGGCGCGGAGACGCCCCAGGAGGGGACCGGGCCGGAGTCCGGCGCCGAACCCCGGCCGGCCCGGAACGAGGGGTTCACCGACGCCAGCTATATCCCTCGGGACCGGATGCCCAAAACACCCCGGGTGTACACCTATGGGGAGGGCGAGGAGAAAAAGACCCGGCCGGAGAGGGAGAAAAAGCCTCACCGGCGGATGCGGGGCGGCACGATCGTAGCGCTGTGCGTGGTGTGCATCCTGCTGGGGGCGGTGCTGGGCATCCTGGCCATGGACCGGCTGACGGGATCGGCTTCCCCGGCGGAGACCCCTGTTCCGGAGGAAACTCCCCTGGCTACGGGGACGCCGGAGGTTGCCACCGCCGCTCCGGAGACGGACGGCGGGAATAACTCGGAGAGCGTACCCCTGGTTTCCCAGGAGGGCGGGGAGGTCATGAGCGCCCAGGCCATCTATGAGCTGGCCTGCACCCAGGTGGTGGGCATCACCACGGAAGTCACGTATTTCAGCAACTTTGGCGTCAGCACCATCCCGGTCTCCGGCACGGGCCTGATCCTGTCGGAGGACGGCTACATCCTCACCAACCACCACGTGATCGAGGACGCCGTGGAGGGCGGGTATGAGGTGACCGTGGTGTTTTACAACGGGGATACCTACGTGGCGGAGATTGTTGGCTACGAGGGCGAGGAGAACGACATCGCCGTTTTGAA
>CALWYY010000036.1 GCA_944385885.1 uncultured Oscillospiraceae bacterium
CCCTTATCCATCATCCGGCAGATTGGGGCTATCCCGCTGGCCAGTTTGGCGTTGGAGCCGGGGCAGGTGACGGCCCATAGGTTCCGGCGGCGGAAGATGTCCATATCCTCCTCGGTGACGTGTACGCAGTGGAACCCGCCGCCGCCGTATTGAAACAAGCCGTACTCCTCAAACAGGGCGGTGGGAGTGAGGCCGTGGCGTTCCAGGCACTCGTCTACCTCCTGACGGGTCTCGGAGTTGTGAGCCCAGAAGGGGGTCCGGTACTCATCCACCAGCTGCTTCATGTACATCAGAAGATCCAGGCTGGCGGTGTATTCGGCGTGGATCCCCAGCCCGTAAGAGATCAGGGGATCCAGGTGGTTGAACTTCAGGTAATCCATTTCGGCCTGGCCCCAGTTGTTGTCCCGGGCGGAGAGAGCCCCGCAGATCACGGTGCGGAACCCGCTGTCAATGTTGGCCTGGGCGTAGGCGTCCCGGTGGTAGTACATGTCGAAGGTGGAGGTGACGCCCCCGGCCAGATATTCCAGGATGGCCAGCCGTGTGAAGGCGTAGATAGCATCCGGCGTGAGCCGGGCTTCCAAGGGGAACACCTTCTGGAACAGCCAGTCCTGCAGGGGCAGATCATCGGCATAGGAGCGCAGGAAGGTCATGGCGGAATGGGTGTGGGCGTTTTTGAACCCGGGCATAAGCAGGCCGCCCTTGAGGTCAATCTCCCGCTCAAAGGGGGGGTGTTCGCTGCTGGCCGGCCCTACGTAGAGGATCATGGAGTCCTCCACCCACACCTCCTGGCGGGTGATATCCAGGGTGCCGTTCATAGACAGGAGCAGGCCGTTGTACAGCCGGATCATACCGTCACCTCCCCGGCGTTCTTCCGGCCCAGACCGGCCGTCAGGTTCCATAGCAGCTGGCGGAACCGGGGGGCGGTACGATTGGCCACCTCAATAACCTCCTCCCCGGACAGGGGGGAGCCGGACAGGCCGGCGGCCCGGTTGGCCACGCAGGAAATACCGCAAACCCGCAGTCCCATATGCCGTGCGGCAATGGCCTCCACCACTGTGGACATGCCTACGGCATCGGCTCCCAGCCGGGCAAAGGCCCGGATCTCCGCGGGGGTCTCAAAATTGGGGCCGGGAAACTGCAGGTACACGCCCTCCAGAAGGGGGATGCCGGCCCGCTCTGCCGCCGCACGGGCCCGGGCCTGCAGTTCCAGGTCGTAGACCTGGGACATGTCGGGGAACCGGGGCCCCAGGGCGTCCAGGTTTTCCCCCCGGAGGGGGCTGGGGACGAAGCAGGAGATATGATCGGTCAGGAGCATAAGGGTACCTGCCTCCAGCCCCTCCCGGATACCGCCGGAGGCGTTGGTGAGCACCAGGGACCGGGCGCCCAGGGCGCCCATCAGGCGGATGGGCCTTACGACCTCCGCGGGATCATAGCCCTCATAGAGGTGTACCCGCCCCTGCATCACCGCCACAGGAGTGCTCTCCACCCAGCCAAGCACCAGACGCCCCGCGTGGCCAGGGGCGGTGGATACCGGGAACCCGGGGATCTCCCCGTAGGGGATCACCGCCTCCTGGCGCACCATGTCGGCAAAGCCTCCCAGTCCGGAACCCAGCACCACGGCGGCCTCTGGGACAAAATCCGTGCGCCGGCGCACGGCGGCCGCGGCGGCCTGGATCCGTTCCATTTCCTTATGCATCTGCGTCACAACCTTTCCCCCGTGCTGCGGCACGGGATGATACCGGCCCTGGGCCGGGATACGCCGTCTCACTCCGTCAGGTCGGCGAAAACGCCGCCGGTGTATGCCGCCAGCGCCTGGGCGTCCACCTCGATCTGGGCCCCTACCCGCCCGGCGCTGCAGCAAAACTGGGGTACCAGCAGAGCCGCCTCGTCGAAAAACGTGGGGAAGGCTTTCTTTGTGCCCACAGGGGAGCAGCCGCCGTGAACGTAACCGGTGAGGGGGAGCAGCTCCTTCTGAGGAAGCATAGCCAGGGACTTCACCCCGGCCGCCCGGGCGGCCTTCCGCAGGTCCAGCGTGTCCGGTCCCGGAATGACAAAGAGGAAATGCTCCCCGGTGGACGCCCGGGTCACCAGGGTCTTGAACAGACATTCCCCCGGCAGGCCCAGCGCCTCCGCCACCGCTGTGCCGCTGGTGAGGGAGGGGTCGTACCAATGGGGGATGTACGCGATCCCCGCCTGGTCCAGCAGGCGCATGACGTTGGTTTTATCCGCCTTCTTACTCATTGGTTCCCCCTCCGAACAGGGACTCCAGCACCTTCCGTGAGGCACCGGCGCTGCCCTGGATCATCTCCGGGCTGCCGCCGCCCCGGCCGGCCATGGCGGCGTTAAGCTCCCGGGCCCGGGAGCGCAGATCCACATGGCGGCTGGCCAGGATGTACTGCCAGCCGTCCCCGTCGCAGCCGGCAAAGACGGCGCAGATGCCCCCGCATTTGTCCGCCCCGGCGTTGGCCAGCTCCCGCAGGGCGTCCCGGCCGGTGCCGGGGGCCTCGAACAGGCAGAGATCCCCGTCCACCGGGACCAGGGCCTCGCCCCGGCGCCGGAG
>CALWYY010000037.1 GCA_944385885.1 uncultured Oscillospiraceae bacterium
GAGACCACCATCGCGGCGGTGATTACCGATCCGGAGACCCATCACAAGTACGCGGTGATGGATCTGCACCTGATCCCCCTGTACGCGGTACTGGACCCGGAGCTGACCCGCTCCCTGCCGCCGGCCGTTACGGCGGCCACGGGGATGGACGCCCTGACCCACGCGGTGGAGGCCTATCTCTGCTGGACCTATAACACCAAGGAGAGCCTGCGTCTGGCGGAGGAGGCGGTGACGGCGATTTTCGCCAACCTGGAGCGGGCCTGGAGGGACGGCCAGGACCTGCAGGCCCGGGAGGCCATGCTTCTGGCGTCGTTTAAGGCGGGGTTTGCCTTCACCCGGGCGGGCGTGGGCAACGTCCATGCTATTGCCCATACCCTGGGAGGGCTGTACAATACCCCCCACGGGCTGGCCAACGCGGTGCTTCTTCCCATTGTGCTGGAGGACTACGGCCCGGCGGCGGAGAAGAAGCTGGCCCGGCTGGCAGAGCTGGCCGGTGTGAAGAGGGATGGAACCCGGCAGGAGAAGGCGGCGGCCTTTATCCGGGAGATCCGCGCTATGAACCGGCGTATGGGCATTCCCGACCGATTTGATTTTATCCGGCAGGAGGACATCCCCCAGATGGTCCGCTGGGCCCTGGCGGAGGCCAACCCCACCTATCCCGTACCGGTCCTCTATGACCCGGAGCGGTGCCAGCGGGTCATCCGCCGGGCCATGGCCTGAGCCGGGCGCGCAAGTACGGAAAGGGCCCGCTGCAGAACGCTGCAGCGGGCCCTGCCCTGTACCCGGCTGTTTACTGGAGTAGGCTCCGGTAGCTGTCGCAGCCCTCCATCCGGTCGGGGGGATAAAACTCCTCCACGGGAAAGCGGATGCGCCCGAAAAGGGTGCAGGGATCGTCGTCTCCGGAGCTGACGCACTCGTTTTCCGGGAAGCAGTAGTTGTACACCGGGATGACCAACTGACTGTCCCTCTCCAGCCGCACCAGGGAAAACTGACCCAAGGTGACGTACCACAAGCGGTTGGTGTCGGTGAGAACCAGAGCCTCGCCGAACAGGGCCTGGATACCGGCCGGGACATCCGGGATGCCGTCCCCCGGGCAGGGGCAGCAGCACCGGTCCACCACCTTCATGGACAGGGCGATGGGATCCACCGCCTCCACCACGCCCACCGGCTGGTCGGCTTCGGTTGTGATGTCCCCCTGGGAGGTAAAGACCTTGGCGCTTCCCTCGCTGCCGAAAAGGATGACCCGTTTGTCAAATACTGCCAGACCGGTTATCTCCTGCCCGCCCGGGAACACCTCTCCCCGGATCCGGTAGAAGTAGGTAACGTCCACCGTATAGTAGCCCCGGTTGAAGGAGATCTCTTCCACGTTTACGCCGGCGTAAAGCAGCTCCGCGGACCGGGGACGGACGCTGAACGCTGTATCTATGTATGGCTGGGAGGAGACGGTGGGGAATACCCGCAGGTCCTCCACGCAGTCCTTATCCTTGCAGCTGGAGTAGATTTTCTTCGTGTGTATGCAAACAGCCTCCCGGATACAGGCCGAGCTGTCTACCGGCCCGGGCACGACCCTGTCTGCCATGCGAATGCCTCCTTTAACAAAGTTCAGTACAGTCTATGCATGGCAGGGGACGATGTGAAATCCCTTTTTCGGTTGACGGGGGGATAAAAAAGAAATATACTGAAGCCAAAGCGAGGTGACGGAAGCGATGGATGGCTTTGGGACCATGCGGGAAAAGCTGGATATCAAGATTCTGATCCTGTTCATACTGCGCCGGCTGCCGGATACCATAGACGGGGAGGGGCTGGCCAACCTGGCCCTGGCGGACGGGACGGTGGGATATTTCGAATATGCCGAATGTCTGGGGGAGCTGGTGGACACGGGGCACGTGGACAAGCTCATCGGGGGCTACCGCATCACGGAAAAGGGCGACCGGAACGGGGAGATCGTGGAGAGCAGCCTGCCCTATACGATCCGTTCCCGGCTGGAAAAGCGCCTGGCGCCCCTGGCGGCCAGTATGCGCCGCAGCAGCCTGATCCGGGCCAGCCACGAGCGGCGGGACGATGGATGCCGGGTGGAGCTGTCCATGGCGGACGGCTTCGGCACCGTCATCGAGATGCGCCTTCTCTGCGGCAGCGAGGACCAGGCCCAGCGGATCGAGGAGAACTTCCGCCAGGGCGCGGAGGACTATTATAATCGTATTATGGAAATGCTCAGCCAGTGAAAAAGGCCCTCCCGTTGGGAGGGCCTTTATGCGTTACCCGCAAGATGCCGGGCGGTTTCAGGGTTTGTAGATAAAATCCATGCCGCAGATGGAGATGGTATCCCCATCCTGGATGCCCATATCTTCCATGCGCTGGTAGACGCCGTGGTCCCGGAGCATCCGGTCGAAGTACATCCGGCTTTCGTAATCGGAGAAGTTGACGGTAGACACCAGCCGGTCCATCCAGGGCCCCTCCGCCACCCAGGCCTCGTCCGCGCGGTAGATATCCAGCTCCTCCGGGGAACCCAGATCCGGGGCTGGGGGCACGTAATCCGGCTCATATACAACGATAGGGGGCAGGGTGGCCAGCAGTGCCGCCGCCCGTCCCATCAGCTCCCGGGTACCGGCGGTAGTAGCCGCCGAGATCTCGAACAGCTCGTACCCCTCCGCTGTGACGTATGCCCGGAGACGCTCCAGCGCTTCCTGGGAACCACTCAGCAGGTCGCACTTGTTGGCTGCTACCAGCTGGGGCCGTCCGGCCAGCGCGGGGGAGTAGGCGGCAAGCTCCCGGTTGATGGTCTGGAAATCCTCCACCGGGTCCCGCCCCTCGCTGCCGGAGACGTCCACCACGTGGATCAGCAGACGGCAGCGGTCGATGTGCCGCAGAAAATCGTGGCCCAGCCCCGCCCCCAGGGACGCCCCTTGGATGATCCCGGGGATATCCGCCAGTACGAAAGATGCCCCCTCGTCCACGTATACCACCCCTAAGTTGGGGGTGAGGGTGGTAAAATGGTAATCGGCAATCTTGGGCCGGGCCCGGGACACCGAGGCCAGGAGGGTGGATTTGCCCACATTGGGGAACCCCACTAACCCCACGTCCGCCAGCAGCTTCAGCTCCAGCACCAGTTCCCGGCTCTCCCCAGGCATGCCGGGTTTGGCAAAACGGGGTACCTGCCGGGTGGGGGTGGCAAAGTGCTGGTTTCCCCAGCCGCCCCGACCGCCCCGGGCAATGACGAAAGGCTCATCGCCGGACATATCCGCGATGATCCCTCCGGTGGCTTTGTCACGCACCAGGGTGCCGCGGGGGACCCGGATGGTGAGGCTCGCCCCGTCCTTGCCGGTGCAGCGCTTATTTTGGCCGTTCTCCCCATCGGCGGCGGTGAACTTCCGCTTGTAGCGAAAATCCATCAGCGTGGACATATGCCCGTCCACCAACAGGATCACGTCCCCGCCCTTGCCGCCGTCCCCTCCATCGGGCCCCCCGGCGGCCACAAATTTCTCCCGGTGAAAGGATACGGCCCCATCTCCGCCCCGGCCAGCCCGGACGGTGATGACCGCCTTGTCAACAAATCCTGAACTCATTTCTAACCTCAGCAATAAAAAATGGAGCCGACTTAGGTCGGCCCCATCCGTTTCGGCTCACTGCGCGATTTCGTAAACAGAGACCTTTTTGCGGTCCTTGCCCATGCGCTCAAACTTCACCGTTCCGTCCACCAGGGCATAGAGGGTGTCGTCTCCGCCAATGCCCACGTTGGTGCCGGGGTGGATCTTGGTCCCGCGCTGTCTGACAAGGATGTTGCCGGCCAGGACGAACTGACCGTCGGCGCGCTTGGGCCCCAGACGCTTGGACTCGCTGTCACGGCCGTTGCGGGTGCTGCCCATGCCTTTTTTATGTGCCATGCTGATTACACCTCCAATTGTCAAATAGTACGGATTCTCAAGCCTGGATGGTACTGATCTGCACCTTGGTATAGGGCTGGCGATGGCCCTGGGTACGCCGGTAATTCTTCTTGGGCTTCATCTTGTAGACGCGGATCTTCCGGCCCTTGCCGGTCTTTACAACGGTGCCGATGACGCTGGCGCCCTCCACGGTGGGGGTGCCGAACAGGTTCCGGTCCTCATCCAGAACAGCCAAAACCTTGTCAAACGTCACGGTTTCGCCGTCGGCCAGGGGGAGCTTCTCCACGTAGACCACATCGCCCTCGGCGACCCGGTACTGCTTTCCGCCGGTCTCAATAACAGCGTGCTTCATAGCGTTTCCTGCCTTTCTTCGCAGACTCGCTTTCGGGGCGGGAGATACCTCCTCTTAAGAGCCCGTTCAATGCGGCCTTGATACTATACCACGTGGGAAAAAGCTTGTCAATACAGTTTTTTTGACTGCGGCCCCCTCACTTTTTTTCTGGGGAATTTCCCCGTTCTTATTGATTTATTAATATTTCTCTTAAATAATAGACCCGAGGTGAGCGGTGTGAGCCATTTTGTGGAATTCCAGAACGTAAGCAAGATCTACACCATGGGAGAGGTGCAGATTCGGGCACTCCACGAGGCCAGCTTCTTCCTGGAGAAGGGGGAGATCTGCGTGATCGTAGGCCCGTCCGGGGCAGGCAAGACCACCCTCCTTAACATACTGGGAGGCATGGACAGCCTGACCAGCGGCCATGTGTTCCTTGACGGGGAGGACATCTCTCTCTATTCCCCCAAGCGCATGACGGCCTATCGCCGGTACGACGTGGGGTTTGTGTTCCAGTTCTACAACCTGATCCAGAACTTGACGGCGCTGGAGAACGTGGAGATGGCCACGCAGATCTGCCGGGATCCCCTGGATCCCCGGGAGATGCTTCGCCGGGTCGGATTGGAGGAACGGGCCCGGAATTTCCCGTCCCAGCTGTCCGGCGGCGAGCAGCAGCGGGTATCCATCGCCCGGGCCCTGGCAAAGAACCCAAAGCTGCTGCTGTGCGACGAGCCGACGGGCGCCCTGGATTACGTTACCGGCAAGCAAATCCTCAAGTTGCTGCAGGATACCAGCCGGGAGACGGGCATGACGGTGGTAATCATCACACACAACAGCGCCCTGACGGACATGGCCGACCGGGTGGTGTCCGTGAAAAACGGTACCGTAGTGCGGCAGCACAAAAACGAGAAAATCATCCCCGTGGAAGAGATCGAGTGGTGACGGTATGCTGAGAAGATCACTGTTTCGGACGATCCGGCGGTCCTTGGCGCGATACTTAGCGATCCTGGCCATTATCGCCTTGGGCGTGGGCTTTTTCGCCGGGCTGCGGATCACGGAAAAGTCCATGCTGTCCACGGCGGGGGAGTACATCCGGGAGCTAAACCTGTACGATTTCCGTCTGTTGAGCACCCTGGGCCTGACGGAGGAGGATGTGGAGGCTTTTGCCGGCCTGGAAGGGGTGAGCCTGGCCCGGGGGGGCTACAGCGCAGACGTGCTGTGTACGGTGGAAGGCGGCGAGGAGGCCGCGTTCCACGTCCACGCCCTACTTGACGGGATCAACGGCCTGGACGTAGTCAGCGGCCGCCTGCCGGAGACGGCGGACGAGTGCGTCCTGGACGCCCTCCACGCCGGAGAGGATATGCTGGGGTGCACGGTGACCCTGGCCGAGGAGAACGACCCGGATACTGTGGACATGTTCGCCAGGCGGGAGTACACCGTGGTGGGCCTGGTGAATGCGGTGACCTACCTGAATTTTGAACGGGGTTCCACCTCCCTGGCAGGGGGCACGGCCTCCGGGTTCCTGTACCTGCTGCCGGAGGCCTTCTCAGGGGAATATTACACGGAAATATATCTGGCTCTGCCGGATGCAGGGGAGATATACTCATCGGAATACCAGGCGGCCCTGGACGGGGTGCGGGGGGAAGTCGAGGACCTCCTGGACCGCCGTGCACAGCTGCGGTATGAGACGCTCCGCACCGATGCGCAGGCAGAGATTGACGACGCCCGGGACCAGTTGGCGGAGGAAGAGGAGACGCTGGCGGACGCCCAGGAGGAGATCGACGCCGGGTGGGAGACCTACTACGGGGAGGAGGCCGACGTGCAGAGCGCCCTGTCGTCCAGCAAGATCTTCCTGGACGGGGTCCGGGCGCAGCTGGACCAGGGCTGGGAGACCCTGAATGCCACCCGGGAGGACCCCGTGGGCGCTATCCCGGAGGTGGCGGATCAGGTGGCGGCCATGGAAGAAATCCTGGCGGGGCTGGAGGCAAAGCTGAAGGAGCTTTCCGATTCGGTCCAGGGCCTCCAGGCCGAGCTGGCGGCTCTGGACGAGCAGGAGCTGGCGATGGATCTGGAGCAAGAGGCCATCGACGCCAGGCAGGAGGAGTATGAGGAGGATTGCCGCCGGACGGCGGACGAGCTGGCGGCCATGGAGGCGGCGCTGGACGAGAGCGATCCGGAGTATGAACAAAAACTGGCGGCCTATCAGGCCGCGGTAAAGGAGCAAAATGACCGGCTCTCCGATCTGGAGAGAGGGATCAAAGAAGACCAGGCGGATCTGGATGGCCGGCGCACGGCGCTGGAGACTCGACGGCTTGAACTCAGCGGGACGCTGACGCCTCTGGAAGGGCAGCTGGCGCTCCAGCAGCTGCAGGTGGACGGCTACCGGAAGGCCATGGAGGACTTCCTGGCCGACCCGTTGGCGGCCTTGCCGGAGCTGCGTCAGGAGCTGGATGAGACCCAAGCGGCGCTGGAGGCGAGGGAGGCGGAGTACGCCCAGGGGCAGGCGGAGTATGCCCGGACCCGGGAGGAAGCCCAGGAGGGCCTGGACCAGGCCCGGCAGGAGCTTTTGGACGCACAGGCGGAGGTGGATGATGCCAAACCTCAGCTGGAGGAGGCCAGGGATGAGATCCGCCAGGCGCAGGAGGAACTGGACGACCTGAAACCGGCCACGGTCTATGCTCTGGACCGGTCATCCAACGTCGGCTATGCCAGCCTGGAAAACGACACGGCCATCGTCTCGGGGGTATCCCGTGTGTTCCCGCTGTTTTTCTTTTTGGTGGCGGCGCTGGTGTGCATTACGACCATGACCCGGATGGTGGGCGAACAGCGCACGGAAAACGGCGTGCTCAAGGCTCTGGGTTACGGCGAGTGGGCCGTGACCGGGCAGTACCTGGCTTATGCCGGCAGCGCCTCGGCGGTGGGCTGCGTTCTGGGGTTCCTGCTGGGGTCCCGGTACATGCCCATGGCCCTGTGGCAGGTGTACCGGATCATGTACTCCGTGAACCGGCCGATCCAGTTTGTGCTGGACTGGAAGCTGTTTTTCCTGTGTTCGGCCCTGTACCTGTTCTGCGCCCTGGGCGCCACCTGGCTGGTGTGCCGCCGGGACCTGCGGGAGAGCGCCGCCCAGCTCATGCGCCCCAAGGCGCCCTCGGCGGGCCGGCGGGTCCTGCTGGAGCGGGTGGGATTTGTGTGGAACCGGCTCCCATTTCTCCATAAGGTATCCATCCGCAACATCCTGCGGTACCAGAAGCGGATGATAATGATGATCCTGGGCGTGGGCGGCTGCACGGCGCTGCTGCTGGCGGGCTTTGGGGTGCGGGATACCATCCAGCCGGTGGTGACCCGGCAGTACCAGGAGATTGACCTGTACGATGCGTCGGTCACCTTCCTGGAACCTGTGGAAGAGGAAGGGCGGGAGGCCTTCCTGCGGAAGGCGGAAAATACCGTGGAAGAGGCCGCTTTTCTCCACACGGAGAGCGCCGACGCGATGATTGGCAGCGTGAGCCGGGAGATTAACCTGGTGGTTTTTCAGGAGCCGATGGATGGTTTCGTGGACCTGCACCGGGGAGAGATGTCCCTGGCCTGGCCGGAGCCGGGCCAGGCGGTGGTGAATTACCGCTTTGCCCAGGCCAACGGCCTTTCCGTGGGGGACAGCTTCCAGCTGAGCGCAGCGGAGCTTCCCGCCGTGACCGTGACGGTCAGCGGCATATTTGACAATTATATTTATGATTATGTGTATGTGTCTGCCGACACCTTCCGCCTGGCCGGCGGGGAGCCGGAGTGGAACACGGCCTATGTAAATTTCCCCGACGGAGCGGATGCCCACCAGGCCGGCGCGCAGCTTTTGGGTACGGACAATGTGGCCAACGTCAGCCTCAGCGCCGATATGATCACCCGGATCAGCAGCATGCTGGACAGCCTCAATTACATCGTGCTGATTGTGCTGGTATGCGCCGGGGCCCTGGCGTTCATTGTCCAGTATAACCTGACCAATATCGCCATAATCGAGCGAACCCGGGAGATCGCCACCCTGAAGGTGCTGGGATTCTACCGGAAGGAACAGAACGAGTATATTTTCCGGGAGAATATGATGCTCACCGTGCTCAGCGCCATCTGCGGGATACCCATGGGCATGGCCCTGCTCCGGTACGTGATGGATCAGATCAAGATCAGCACTATTTACTTCGGATACCGTCTGGCGGGACAGAGCTACCTGTGGGCGGTAGCCCTGACCATTGGTTTCACGGTGGTGGTGGACGCGGCCTTGAGCGGGAAGCTGCGAAAGATCAACATGGCCGAGGCACTCAAAGCCATTGAATAAGAAAAGGGCATGGCCGCGGCCATGCCCTTTTCGCGCAGGAAGACCCGCGGCCTTATGCGCCGCAGACCAGATCCCGGGTATCCCGGGCGATCATCAGCTCCTCATTGGTGGGAATGACAAATACCCGCACCCGGCTCCCCGCAGCGGAGATATCCATCTCTTTGCCCCGGACCTGGTTTTTCTCCGGGTCGATCTGAATGCCCAGATATTCCAGCCCTTCCGCTATGCTGGCGCGCATAGACGAAGAGTTCTCCCCCACGCCGGCGGTAAAGCACAGGACGTCCAGCCCGCCCAGGGCGGCGGTGTAGGCGCCGATATACTTGCGCACCTCATAGGCGAACTTGTCCAGGGCCAGGCGGGCCCGGGCGTTGCCCTGGGCGGCGGCGCTGTCCAGATCACGGAAATCCGAGGACACGCCGGACAGGCCCAGCACGCCGGATTTTTTGTTGAGGATATTGAGCATTTCGTCGATGGAGTAGCCGTACTTGTTCATAATAAACTGCAGCAGGGCCGGGTCGCAGTCGCCGGAACGGGTGCCCATAGGTACGCCGGCCAGAGGCGTCAGGCCCATGGAGGTATCCACGCATTTGCCGTCAATGCTGGCGGAGAGGGAGGAACCGTTGCCCAGGTGGCAGTTGATGACCCGGGTGCCGGGCTTGCCGCCCATGAGCTCCACCGCCCGGGCGGACACAAAGCGGTGGGAGGTGCCATGGAACCCGTAGCGGCGCAGAGAATCCTTCTCATAATACTCATAGGGCAGGGCGTACATATAAGCTTTGGGCGCCATGCTCATGCCGAAGGAGGTGTCAAAGACGGCAACCTGGGGCGTGCCGGGCATGACGGCCTGGCAGGCCTTGATCCCCATGAGGTTGGCGGGGTTGTGCAGAGGGCCCAGGGGGAAGCACTTTTTGATAGCCGCCTCGCAGGCGTCGTCCACCAGACAGGACTGGGTGAATTCGCTGCCGCCGTGAAGGACCCGGTGGCCCACGGCGCCGATCTCGGCCATGGTCTCCACCACGCCGTACTGGGCGCTGGTGAGTTTTTCCAAGACGGCCTCAATGGCCTCCTTGTGGGTGGGGAAGGGGATATCCGCCTCAAAGACGGCCTTGCCGTTCTGAGGCTTGTGGGTCAGGTGCCCGTCCAGGCCGATACGCTCGCACAGGCCCTTGGCCAGAAGCTGTTCCCCCTCCATGTCGATGAGCTGGTACTTCAGGGAGGAACTGCCGGCGTTGATAACCAGAATTTTCATGGTCAGCGTCCTTTCCGTATTGTAAATATCCATTTTGCAGGGTAATATAACCAAAGAAATATTTTAACGGGTTAAGAGAAAAAACGCAAGCCTTTCGGAAAGAAAAGTGGGGAGGAAACAGGAATGAAAGCCGTGGGCATCGTGGCGGAATACAACCCGCTGCACAACGGGCACCTACGCCACCTGCAGGCCGCAGGGGAGGGGGGGCGCCCTCTGGTAGTGGCCATGAGCGGGGACTTCACCCAGCGGGGCGAGCCGGCGGTGTTTTCAAAGTTTGCCCGGGCGGAGGCGGCGGTGCGGTGCGGGGCCTCGCTGGTTTTGGAACTGCCGCTTCCCTGGTGCCTATCCTCCGCAGAGGGGTTTGCCCGGGGAGCGGTGGGGCTTTTGGCGGCCACAGGGGTGGTGGACAGCGTATGCTTTGGCAGCGAGAGCGGGGACCTGGGTGCCCTGGAGGAATGTGCCGAGGCGCTGCTCCGGCCGGAGACCCGGGAGAAGCTGCGGACGGAGCTGAAAACAGGCGTCTCCTTTCCCCGGGCCCGGGAGCGGGCGGTGAGCGAACTATGGGGGGAGCGGGCCGCGGAGGCCCTGCGCCGACCCAACGACCTGCTGGGGGTGGAGTACTGCAAGGCCATCCGGGAACTGGGTGTTTCCCTGGCCTGCCGGACGGTGCGCCGGGAGGGATCCCAGCACGATGGGGAAAACAGCGCCGCCTCCCTCCGTGCCCGGCTGGAGCGGGGCGCGGGGCTGGAGGGATCGGTGCCGGAAGAGGCGCTGGCGGTATACCGCCGGGAGACAGAGCAAGGCAGAGGGCCGGTTTTAAAGCAATGCCTTCGCCTGCCGGTGCTCAGCCGCCTTCGGGCTCTGAACCCGGAAGACCTTGCCGATCTGCCGGACGCGGCAGAAGGCCTGGAAAACCGCCTGTACCGCGCCCTGCGGGAGGAGACCGACCCGGAGGCCGCCGCCTGCCGGGCCAAGTCCAAACGCTATGCCCTCTCCCGGCTCCGCCGGATGGTGTACGCCGCCGCCCTGGGCCTTCGGGAGGGCATGGCCCAGGGGATACCGCCGTACATTCGTGTCCTAGCCATGGACAAAACTGGCCGGGAGCTTTTGAGAGCCATGCGGGATACCGCTGCCCTGCCAGTGGTGCTGCGCCCCGCCCGGCTCCAGGGAGAACGGGGACGGCAGGTGTTTTCTTTAGGCGCACGGGCCCATGATCTGTATGTGCTGGGGTACGGAAGCCCAGAGGCCCAGCGGGGCGGGCAGGACTGGAAGGCCATGCCGTACATTGGTCAGCTGTAACGGAGACCGCCAGCTTTTACAGGCTCTCCCGCCGCTTTTACTAAATTGACATTATTTTTTTATTGCAATTCGCCGGAAAACATAGTAAAATACTTCCATGTTCAAATTGCGAACAAATGTCCTTATTGTGCGGACAAAAAGGGAGGAAATGAACGTATGAAGAAAGCACTTTCCATTCTTCTGTGCCTGTGCCTGGTGTGCGGCCTGCTGGCGGGCTGCGGTCAGACCCCGGCGGAAACCCCGGAGGAGACCCCGGCGGACGCGGCTCCGGAGGATGCCGCGCCGGAAGATGCGGCCCCCGTGGAGGATGAGTCCGGCTCAGAGAACCCGGTGGTACGCATCGGCGTGTTTGAGCCCCAGACCGGGGATAACGGCGCCGGCGGCAAGCAGGAGATCCTGGGCATGCAGTACGCCAACTACATCCAGCCCACCGTAGAGATCGGCGGCGTGGAGTACGACGTGCAGCTGGAGATTGTGGACAACCGCACGACGGCTGAGAACGGCCCCTCCGCTGCGGCGGAGCTGATGAACCGGGATGTATCCGTGGTTCTGGGCTCCTACGGCTCCGGCGTGTCCATTGCCGGCGGCGCGGTGTTTGAGGAAGCGGGCGTGCCGGCCATTGGCGTGACGTGCACCAACCCCCTGGTTACCTCCGACTGCGAGGTGTACTTCCGGATCTGCTTCCTGGATCCTTTCCAGGGGACGGTCCTGGCTAACTACGCTTACAAGGAACTGGGCGTGACCAAGGCCTACACCCTGGCCATGCTGGGCAGCGACTACGACCAGGGCCTGGCTTTCTATTTCAAGGAAGCCTTTGAGGCGCTGGGCGGCGAGGTGCTGGCGGAGGATTTCCCCGAGGGCAGCGCCAACTTTGTCTCCTATGTAAATAACGCCAAGGCCGCCGGCGCGGGCGTCATCTTTGCGCCGGTGTCCACCAACTATGCCCAGTTGATCATCGAGGCGGCGGCGGCCCAGGGCTTTGAGGGCTGCCTGCTGGGCTCCGACACCTGGGACAACAACATGGTGGTGGAGAGCGCCAAGGGCAAGGACGTGACTGTGGAGATTACCACCTTCTACCAGGAGGGCGGCAATCCTGAGTTTGACGAGGGCATCAAGGCCTGGATCAACGCCAATCCCGACGCTCTCACCAACAACGGCGGCAATGACATGGTCTCCGCCGTCACGGTTATGGGCTACGACGCCTATTTCGTGGCTCTGGAGGCTCTGAAGGCCGCTGGGTCCACGGATCCCGCCGCGGTGCTGGAGGCGCTGCCC
Organism: uncultured Oscillospiraceae bacterium; assembly: GCA_944385885.1. Taxonomy (GTDB): domain Bacteria; phylum Bacillota; class Clostridia; order Oscillospirales; family Oscillospiraceae; genus Apopatocola. The sequence continues at coordinate 12,357 of CALWYY010000037.1, forward strand.
GGAGTGAGCTACACGGGTATCTCCGGCCTGATCCAGTTTGACGAGATCGGCGATGCCATGCGCGACCAGGCCTACATCAAGGCTGCCAACACCGAGACCGGTTCCTGGGAACTGGTGACGGTGCAGGGCGTGGAATAATCTTAGCGAGGAAAAGAGAAACCGGTTTCCGGACAGAGGGCTTGGCGGGGCGTAAGCCCCGCCAGGTTCTGATATAGTGCGGAGACCGCAAGGAGGGCTTCCCGTGCAAGCAATGCTTCCTTACATAATCAACGGCATTTCCGCCGGCGGGCAGTACGCACTGATCGCCATCGGCTATACGCTGGTGTACGGTATCCTGCGCCTGATCAACTTTGCCCACGGCGATGTCTTTATGGTGGCCGGGCTGGTGATGGTGTACGCCACCACGTCCCTGCCCCTGTATTTGTCCATCCCCCTGGTGCTGCTGTCTACGGTGGTGCTGGGGTTTGCCATTGAGAGGGCGGCGTACAAACCCCTGCGCAGCGCCCCGCGCATGTCCCTGATGATCTCCGCCATCGGCGTGAGCTACCTGATCCAGAACCTGGCCTTCTACCTCACTGGCGGCCTGCCCAAGCCCGTGACCAACCCCATCCCCTGGATTTCGGATATGGTGACGGTGCTGGGAGCGTCCACCAAGCGGGTGACCGTGGTCACCCCGGTGCTGACTTTGGTGCTGGTGCTGGTTTTGGTGTACCTGATTAAGAATACGAAGATCGGCATGGGCATGCGGGCCGCCGCCAAGGACTTTGAGACGGCCCGGCTCATGGGAGTGAAGATAGATTCCGTAATCTCTTTTACCTTTGTCACCGGCTCCTTCCTGGCGGCGGTGGGTTCGATCCTGTATTTCACCAACTACCCCTCTGTGAGCATCACCTCCGGCGCCCTGCCCGGCCTGCGGGCTTTCGTGGCGGCGGTGTTCGGCGGCATTGGATCCATACCGGGGGCTGTGGTGGGGGCGTTCATTATCGGCCTGTGCGAGGAGATTATCAAGGGCCTGGGGTACTCCACTTTCTCGGATGCCTTTACCTTCGCGCTGCTGATCGTGGTGCTGTGCGTCAAGCCCACCGGCCTTTTTGGTGAGAAGATCACCGATAAGGTATAAAGGGGGGAGCGGACATGACGGAGAAGAGAAGAAATACCATTGTGGCCGCGGCGCTGCTGCTGCTTCTGCTGGCGGTTATGGCTGTCCTGGACGCCGCGCTGCCAAGCTACCACATTGCCATCAAGGTGATCAAGAAGGCGGCGGTGTACTCCCTGGTGGCGGTTTCCATGAACCTGCTCAATGGCTTTACCGGCCTGTTTTCTCTGGGCCAGGCGGGCTTTATGCTCCTGGGGGCCTACGCCTATGCTATTTTGAGCATACCGGTGGCCAAACGGGCGGGGGTGTACCAGTATTTTGACGGCGGGATCGTGCAGTTTTCCCTTCAGGAGGTCTTTGCGGGATTTCTGGGGGAGAAGGCGGGGACCGTGGTGGGGATCCTGGCGGCTCTGCTGATAGGCGGGGCCATCGCGGCCCTGTGCGCATACCTGATCGGCCTGCCGGTGCTGCGCCTGAAGAGCGACTACCTAGCCATTGCCACCTTGGGGTTTGCGGAGATCCTCCGGGCCTTCTTCCAGTGGAAGGCCCTGGGCCCTCTGACCAACGGCTCCAACCTGCTGAAAAACTACCCGGATTTTGAAAATACCACCAGCTACATCCTGCTTATCGGGATATTTATCGCGCTGATCGTGTTGCTGGTGAACTCCTCTTACGGCCGGGCGTTCCGGGCCATCCGGGACGACGAGATCGCCGCGGAAGCCATGGGCATTAACCTTGCCCGGCACAAGCGCATGGCCTTTGTCATCAGCTCTTTCTTTGCCGGCATAGGCGGTGGGATGCTGGCAATGTATATGGGTTCCCTGCAGGCCCTGTCGTTTAAGAGCACCATGACCTATGAGATCCTGCTTGTGGTGGTCATCGGGGGCATCGGCTCTATCACAGGGTCGATTCTCACCAGCTTCCTGTATATCGCCAGCATGGAGTGGCTCCTGCGGGGGCTGGACTCGGGGACTTTCCTGGGCATCAACGCGCCCGGTATATTCAAAAACGGGTTCCGCATGGCGGT
>CALWYY010000038.1 GCA_944385885.1 uncultured Oscillospiraceae bacterium
CGATCGAGGATAAGACGGACAACGAGTTCACCCTGACGTACCAGATCGTGGGCGAGAACTTTGCGGATGCGGCGTACTACGTCACGACGGTGAAGTACGGAACGCCCCTCACCGCGATCGGGGACGATATGGAAAAGGCCAACTACGAGTGGAGCGGCTGGCAGGGCCTGCCGGCGACGATGCCGGCGGCGGACGTGGTAGTGACCGGGTGGTACACGCTGAAGAGCTACCCGCTGGTGATCCACTACCTGTACGCGGGGGACGATGACACTGTGATCCCGGATTGGCATCAGGCGGGAGTCCAGGCGGCGCCGGACTATACGGGCGAGATCCCGTACGGGGAAGGGTTTGCGATACCGTCCCCGGTGGTAGTAGGGCACACGGCGAGCCTGGCGAACGTAACGGGGCAGATGACCGACGAGGGCATGGAGTACACGGTGTGGTACACGCGGAACGCGTATCCCTTGGTAGTGAACTACGTATACGAGGACGGGACGGAGGCGGCGCCCAGCGCGGCGTACACTCTGTACTACAACCAGGGGTTCCGGCCGATCACGCCGGAGATTGCGGGCTACACCCATGAGACGTACATTCCGGAGAACGCGCAGCCGGGGACGCAAGTGATCCAGAGCCCGGAGGGCGAACGGATCTCGGGCCTGATGCCGGCCAACGCACTGACGATCACGGTGGTGTACACGGCAGAGGAAGAGCCATTCTATGTGGTAGAATACCGGGAAGGGAGCGAAGACGGGGAAGAACTGTTGGAACCCAAGACGGTAACGGACGTGGAGTACGGCGAGACGTATGAGGAAGAGGCGGCGGAGATTGCTGGGGACAGGGCGGACGCGGCGCGCAAGGAGATAACGGTAACGGCGGGCGGTGAGAACCGGATTGTGTTTGTGTACACGGCGGAAGAGGCGGTAGTAGGGATCATACCGGAAGAGGAGACGCCGCTGGCGGGCGGGAACGCCTGGGCGCTGCTGAACCTGCTGCTGACAGTACTGACAGTACTGGGATCCGTTCTGCTGCTGGTGTTCACGCTGGGCAAGAAGGAAGACGAAGGAGAAGGGGGAGAAGGGCCGCAGGAGATCCGGAAGAAGAAGTTCTGGCGGATATTCAGCATCGTACCGGCCATAGCGGCGGTGATTGCGTTCATCCTGACGGAGGATATGACGCAGCCGATGCAGTTTGTGGACAAATGGACGATACTGATGGTAGCCATAGCCCTGATCCAGGTAGTGGTAGCGATTCTGAGCCGGAAGAGCAAGCGTGACAGCGACGACGGGAACGACGCGTCGCCGGCGCAGGCGTAAAAAGGACTCGGAGAAGCGTAAACAACAAAACGGAGAAGGCCGGAGGCGAAAGCCTCCGGCCTTTGATTTGGGAGAGATCCTCCGGCAGGGCTGCGCCCCAGCAAACTTCGGTCCGGACAGTTACCCTTTGCCGGAGAGATCCTCCGGCGCCGGTTTGGGGGTATTGGATAAAAATCCCCGGCTCTTTGCAGAGCCGGGGGCTGGGCGGACCGGACGACTGTACAATTCATCAGGACTACGCTGTTTCTCGTACAGAAGTTTCAAACCCATGTACCCAGTCGGAACGAAGAAAATAGATGAGAAAGATCACTGAACTAATGCACCAGGTAAGAGGGTAAGCCCAGAACAAATATTGGATATCGTGGATGATCCGCATGATCACAGTAATGTAGGCGATACGCAGCACACACCACACCGAGAGCATCACCGCCATGGGGACGGTGGCTTTCCCAGCGCCCCGGAAGATGCCGGAAACGCAGTGGCTGAAGGCCAGCATGCAATAAAATAGGGCCTCCGTACGGAATTCCTGGGTGCCGATGGCCACAACAGAGGGGCTGCGGTTGAAAAGGCCGATGAGAAACGGGGCGTTCCAGTACATGACCACACCGATGATCTCCGCCAGGATACAGGACAGAACAATGCCGAACCGGGCGCCCTGCCGGGCACGGTCGTATTCCCTGGCGCCCAGATTCTGGCCGATAAAGGTAGTCAGGGCCATGGAAAAGCAGGTGATGGGCAGAAAAGCGAACCCCTCCAGCTTGAAATACGCGCCGCAGGCGGCCATGGCATCGGAGCCAAAGGAGTTGATGCTGGTTTGAACCAGCACGTTGGCAAAGCCGATGACGGAGTTTTGTACCCCCGAGGGCACGCCGCAGCGGAGGATCTGGCGGAAAATGTCCCTGTGAAACCGAAGATGGCGAAAATCCACCCGGAATTCGTTGCGCCGGCTGGTGAGATGCCGCAGGCACAAAAGGGCGCTCACCGTCTGGGCGATGGTGGTGGCGGTGGCGGCGGAGCCAACGCCAAAGCGGAACACGCCCACAAACAGCAGGTCCAGCACAATGTTCAAAAGAGAGGATACGATCAGGTAGTACAGTGGCCGGCGGCTGTCTCCCAGGGCAGTCATCACGTCCTTGCACATATTATACATGACCACGGACAGGCCGCCGATGAAATAATTGCGGAAATAGCGGATGGAGCCGGGCAGCACGTCCGGGGCGGTGCCCATCCAACGGAGGATATGCGGGGTGAGAGACACGCCCAGGACGGATACCAAAGTCCCGGCCACCAGGCCCAAGGCAACGGTGGTATGGATGGCCCGGGAGACCTGCTCCCGTTCCCCGGCTCCGAAATATCGGGCGATAACCACCCCGGCCCCCAGGGAGGTGCCGGAGACAAAGCTCACCAGAAGAAAGATCAGGCTCCCGGAAGAACTGACGGAGGCCAGCGCCTCCTTGCCCAAATAGTTGCCCACAATCAGGGAGTCCACGGAATTGTAAAGCTGCTGGAAAAGCTGACTGAGGAAGATGGGGACGGCAAACCGGGTCACGGCCCAGCGGGGGTTGCCCTGGGTCAGATCGACGGTATGGGACAGGCGTGCCAAGCTGCTCGCTCCTCTCTGAAAAAAATGGCGGATTTTCATTATACGCCCGGCTCGCTGGGATGGCAAGAGGCGGCGGGGAGAAAGAGAGGAATTCCCGGCGGCGGGAGGAGGGACGGGAGACGGATAGGGGCAGTTTGGGACAGAGGGTCCGCCGGGGGCCGGAGAGGCCGGCGGCCGCATTTGGCCTGCCCCGCGGGTTTTCGGCGCGAAAATCCCGGTAAAAGGGGGGACATTTGACATGCGCACTTGCCCTAAAACGAAATATGGGGTACAATGAAGAGAATCATTCCGGGAGGGCGGCATGGATGGAGAATCGGCGGAAAGAGAAAAAAACCCTTCTGCTGTGGATATGGATTCTGGCGGTGATTGCCACGGCGGCCCTAGCGGGGACGGCGTGGCTGGCAAACCGGCTGCGGTCGGTGCCTGTTTGGGACGGGGGCTATCCCGTGTACATCAGCGAAGTGATGACCTACAACACCGTCTGCCCCAACGAGGACGGGGTGCTGTGCGACTGGGTAGAGCTGAGAAACTCGTCGGACAGCCGCTTTGATCTGTCCGGCTACCGTCTGTCGGACGAGGAAGGACGGCCGAAATACGTATTCCCCGCCGGGACGGAGCTGGCGCCGGGGGAGTGCATCGTGGTCTGGTGCGATCCGGAGCTGGAGGGGGAGGAGTACGCTTCCTTCGCCCTGAACCGGGACGGAGGCGAGACGGTGTACTTTATGAACGCCTCCAACGTGACCCTGGATGCGGCGGTGACGGTGGCCTGTGAAAAGAACGAGTCTCTGATCCGCGGGGAGGACGGGTCCCTGAACCCCTGGGGCGTGCCGACGCCCGGATACCCCAACACCGAGGAGGGGGAGGCCCGGTGGCAAGAGGTGCTGGCCGGGCGCAGCGGGGGCGTGCTGGAGCTGAGCGAGATTATGGCCTCCAACACCCTGTACGTCAGCCCGGAGGGGTTCTACTGCGACTGGATCGAGGTGCACAACCCCTCCTCCAGCCCGGTATCCCTGGGTGGCTACAAGCTGTCCGACCGGGAGGGAGAGGCGAAATACCAGTTCCCCGAGACGCAGATGCTGGGAGCGGGGGAGTATCTGGTAGTCTGGTGCAGCAAGGACTATAGCGGGGAACTGTACGCGCCCTTCGGGCTGAATCGGGAGGGGGGCGAGATGGTAGTGCTCACCGGCCCGGACAACGCCGTGACGGACAGCGTCCTTCTGCCCGCTTTGGATACGAATATATCCTATAGCAAAACGGCGGGCGGCTGGGAGGCCACTTCCCAGGCCACCCCGGGCTATCCCAATACCCAGGCCGGCTATGACGCGTATGTGGATGCGGGGGGGTACGGGGAGACGGGACTTTACATCTCCGAGATCATGGCGGGCAACGACGGCTGCATCGTGGATGAGGACGGGGATTTTTCCGACTGGATTGAGCTGGGGAACGCCGGGGACGAACCGGTATCTCTGGAGGGGTGGTACCTGTCGGACAAGCAGGACGAGCCCAACCGATGGCAGCTTCCGGCGGTGACGCTGGAGCCGGGGGAGTACCTGCTGGTATTTGCCTCCGGCAAGAACCGGCAGGAGGGGGAGCTGCACACGGATTTTTCCCTGTCTCCGGGGGAGACGGTATATCTGACCACCCCGGCGGGGGCGGTGCTGGCCGGGGTTGAGACCCAAGACCTGCCGGACGGCCAGTCCCTGGCGGGGGACGGGAGCGGGGCCTACCGGCAGACGGCGTTCCCCACGCCCGGATATCCCAATACGGCGGAGGGGTATGAGGCCTTCTGCGAGAACGACACACGGGACGGACCGCTGATGATCTACGAGGTCATGGTGGCCAATACCTCCGTCAACTGGCAGGAGGGGGTGGGGTACAGCGACTGGGTGGAACTGCGGAACATCTCCAGCCAGCCGGTGGAGCTGTCGGGTTATTATCTCACCGATAAAAAGCAGGAAAAGACCCTCTGGGCCCTGCCCCAGGGCACCCTGGCCCCCGGGGAGTCGGTCATATATTACTGCTCAGGGAACGAGGGCTTTTCCACCCTGCTGCGGACACACACAAACTTCAGCCTGAGCGCCCTGGGAGAGGGGTTGTTCCTGTACGACAGCGCAGGCAAGCCGGTGGACTGGGTCTATCTCCACGACGTGCCGGCCGAGGGGACCATGGGCCGGGCAGAGGGGGAGAACGGCTTTTACTATTACACCACGCCCACCCAGGGCGGGGAAAACGGGCCGGGGGCGCGCATGATTGCCGCGCAGCCGGAGGCCTCCCTGCCGGCGGGGGTATATAACGATGTGCAGGAACTGACGGTGGAGCTTTCCGGCGGCACGGAGATCCGCTACACCACCGACGGCAGCACCCCTACGGGGGAATCGGAGCTGTATACCCAGCCCATCCTCATCACCGGCACCACGGTGATCCGGGCGGTGAACCTGGTGGACGGGCAGCTGGCCAGCGACGTGCTCACCCTGTCCTACATCGTCAACGAGAACCACACCCTGCCGGTTGTGAGCCTGGTGACGGACGAGGAAAACCTTTTCGGCCCCCAGGGGATCTACTCCAACCACGAGACGGCCTGGGAGCAGGACTGGGAGCGGGAGGTGAGCCTATCCTTCTTTGAGGAGGACGGGGGGTTCACCATCGACTGCGGGGCCCAGATCCACGGCCAGACCAGCCGCCGGGCCAGCGAGAAGCGCTCGTTCAAAGTATCCTTCCGGGGCCGGTACGACGGGCCCTTGGAATACGACGTGTTCGGAGACGGGCAGGTGACGGAGTTCACCTCCCTGCTGATCCGGGGCAGCCTGGAGGACAACTATACCTCCTACATGCGGGACGAGCTGTTCGCGGACCTGGCGGCCCAGGCCACGGACGTGCCGGCCCAGAACTACCGCTATGTGGTGCTGTACATCAACGGGGAGTACTGGGGCCTGTATTCCATCCGGGAGCATCACACGGAGGACTATTTTGCATCCCACTACGGGGTGGACGCGGACACGGTAGACCGGCAAAACGGCACCTATCGGCGGGCGGGCGCCTGGTCGGATCTGATGGCCTATGCGGAGTATAACGACCTATCCCAGCCGGAGGCCTATGCGTATATGCAGTCTCATCTGGACATTCCGGAGGTTATTGACTGGCTGATCCTTCAATGCTACTCCGGGAACATCGACGTGTATGGCAACGTGCGGTTCTACTCCAGCCCCCAGTGGAACGGGGGACGGTACGTTTACGGGCTGGTGGATATGGACCTGACCATGATGGGGCACAACACCTATACCGTGGGCTTTGACGCCACCGGCCAGCTCCACGGGATCATCCCCTGCGCCCTGCTGGGCAACGAGACGTTCCGGGACGAGTTTCTCACCCGGACGGCGGAGCTGCTGGCCACGGCGCTGAGCGAGGAGAACGTGTGCCGGACGGTGGACAGTCTGGCGGCCATTTTCCAGGAGGAGGTAGCCCGGGACCTGGAGCGGTGGAACCAGCCGGCAGACCGGTTCACCTACCAGGTAGAGAACATCAAAGCCTATGCTGCCGTGCGGGTGGGGGAGATGGTTTCCAGCGCCCGGACATTTTTCGGCCTGTCGGACGAGCAGATGGAGACCTATTTTGCGGACCTGCAATAAGGGACACACGGGCCCGGCGGCCGCCGGGAGGGGCCGCCCTGGCTGGGAGCCGTATGTTTTATGCGTGCTTTTGCCGCTTTAGGGGCATACTTGCAATGGAAAGCCTGAAAGGAGCTGCTGATATGTTGCAGGAGATTCTCGGCGGCCGGACGTGTTTTGCGCCCGGCGTTCATACGGAGCTGCGGGCGCAGCTCAACCGCGTGCGGGGGGTAAACCTCCAGGACGGCAGCATGGTAGGAAACATCCGCCGGGACACCTCCGGCGTATCCGCCCGGGTGTACCGAAACGGGGTATACGGGTTCAGCTCCATGGCCGAGCTGGACCCGGACGCGGTGCGGGCGGTGGTCCAGGCGGCCACGGACAATGCCGCCTTTATGGACCGGCACATCCAAAAGGGCAAGCCGCCGCTGCCGTCCCTGGGGATGGGGACGGGCCCGGCGTGGAAGGAGCCGGAGGACCCGGCTCAGAAGACGTTTGTGGAGGCGGCCCGGGAGGTGGACGCGTATGTGGCGGCCAAGTACCCTGGCCTGAGCAGCCGCATGGTGTCTGCCCGAAGCGACAGCATCGAAAAGGTCCTGTGCGTGTCCGACGGCTGGAGCGCCCACACGGTGATACCCCGGAGCACCATTCTGGTGCTGATGACGGCCCAGACGCCGGACGGGACGCCGGTGGAATTATACGAGCCGTTCTGCGGCTACGGCACGTTTCAGGAGGTGTTCCCCGACCCGGCGGTGCTGTGGGAGAGGATCGACGGGCTCTACCAGCGGCTGATGCACAAGCGGGAGGGGGTATATGCCCAGGCAGGCCTGCGCACGGTGGTGCTGGGCGGCGACCTGTGCGGCATGCTGGCTCACGAGGCGGTAGGCCACACGGTGGAGGCGGATCTGGTGCTGGGCGGCTCCGTGGCGGGGCCCAACCTGGGCCGGCAGGTGGCCAGCGAGCTGGTGTCCCTGACGGACTTTGCCAACACCTACCAGGGGCAGACCCTGCTCCAGCCGGTGTGGGTGGATGACGAGGGCACGCCCGCCAAGGACGCGCCCCTGATCGTAAACGGGGTGCTTCGGGGGTATATGAACAACCGGGAGACGGCCCAGCATTTCGGCATGGAGCCCTGCGGCAACGCCCGGGCGTATCTGTTCAGCGACGAGCCCCTGATCCGCATGCGCAATACCGCCGTGCTGCCCGGCAAGAGCCGGCTGGAGGACATCATTGCCTCGGTGGACGACGGGTATTACCTGGTGGACACCAACAACGGCCAGGCGGACACAACCGGGGAATTTATGTTCGGTGTGTGCATGGGTTATGAGATCAAAAAGGGCAAGCTGGGCCGGGCGATTCTGGACACCACCATCACCGGGGTGGCCTTCGACATGCTCAAGACGGTGGATATGGTATCCGATACCATGCACTGGTCCGGCGCGGGCACCTGCGGGAAGAAGCAGCCCATGCCGGTGGCCATGGGCGGGCCGGAGCTGCGGTGCAAAGTGATGATCGGAGGGCGCTGAGATGAAAGACGTTCTGAAAACGGCGGAGGCGGCTCTGGCGGCCCTGGCGGAAAACGGGGCGGACATGGCCGGCGTGGTGGCCGCCTACACCGAGACCCGGGAGTTCAACGTGGACGGGGGGCAGTTCAGCCTCCTGCGCACGCTGTTTGACGACTCGCTGTCCCTGACCGGGTACCGGCAGGGGCGCAAGGGGACGGCCATGATCAACCGCTTCGACGGCGGGAGCATCCAGGCCGCCGCCCGGGAGTGCATGCTCTCGGCGGAGGCGGCGGAGCCGGACGAGGCCTGGGACCTGGCACCGGGAGAGGGGCTCGCCTCCTATACGGACGGCTGCCCCCAGGGGGATATGGACGCGCTGTTTTCCCGGCTGCGGGAGCTGATGGACACGCTGAAGCGGGAGCACCCGCTGATCCTGGTGGAGCAGCTGATCGCCAGCCACCGGAAGTACCGGGTCGCGTACCGGAACTCCAAGGGGGCGGCGTTTCTCACCGAGGGCGGCGCCTACGGGGTGGAGATCATGTACTCCGGACACCAGGGGGAGCAGTCCTCCTCCTTTTTCGGCACCAGCCTGACCCTGGACAACCTGGACCGGCCGCTGCTGGAGTGCGGGTCCCTGGCCCGGGACGTGGCGGACGTGGAGCGGCAGATCCACACCCGGACGCTGGAGGGGAAATTCCAGGGCACGGTGATCCTCTCCCCCTCCTGCCTGGGGGAGGTCCTTGCCTCTGCGGTGGAGAACTTTGCGGGGGACTACGCCATTCTCAACGGAACCGGCCTATGGAAGGACAAGCTGGGCCAGCCGGTGGCCAGCCCCTGCCTGACCGTGTCCGCCCGGCCCC
>CALWYY010000039.1 GCA_944385885.1 uncultured Oscillospiraceae bacterium
GGGTCGAAATCCGCCAGGGGGTTAGCCTCCGCCGCGATGCGCAGCTCCGTATTGTCCACGTGGGTGTAGATCTGCGTGGTGTTCAGGTGCTCGTGCCCCAGCAGCTCCTGAAGGGTGCGCACATCCACCCCGTGGGAGAGCATCAGGGTGGCTGCGGTGTGCCGGAGCTTGTGAGCGGAGTACTTGGTGCTGTCCAGCCCGGCCTGCTTCAGGGTTTTTTTCACCATGGCGTGGACGCCCTCCCGGGTCATGCGCGTACGCCGGTTGGAGAGAAACAGCGCCCCCCGGTCAATGGCCGCTATGTTCCGGCGTACCGCCAGATACTCGTTAATGGCCTCCGCCGTGGCGTCGTTGAGGAACACCACCCGTTCCTTGTTGCCCTTGCCCAGGACACGCAGATGATCCGCCTGGACGTCGGATAGGTTCATGCCCACAATTTCGGATATCCGCAGGCCGCAGTTTAAAAAGATGCAGAGGATACAGTAATCCCGCTCCCGGTTAGCCCCTTCCACCGAGCGCAGAAGAGTTTGGGACTCCTCCAGGGACAGATAGCGGGGCAGGGAACGGCGGGGTTTGGGGGTATCCAGATCCTGCACCGGGTTCTCTTCCATCAGCTTTGCCTTCACCGTAAGGTATTTATAAAAACTTCGGATCGCGGCAATTTTCCGGGCCCGGGAGGCGGCGTTAATCCCGTACTCCTCAAAATGAGCCCGGGTGAACCGTGCCTTGTCCCGGGAGAGAAAGGCCAGGTACTGATATACCTCCGCCAATGTCACCTGGGCAACAAAATCCAAATCCACATCCCGGATGGATATCTCCTCCAGCTCCGTCCCGCGGGGGACTCGTCCACGGAGAATCTTAAGATACCGAAAGAAGTTCCGCAGATCCAGATAGTACTCATCCACCGTGGTGCGGGCATGGCCTTTGATGGTCTCATGGTAAATCAGGAAATCTCGTATAATCTCCGGCGCCTCGTCCCGATAATCCAAAGCATGTCACCTCGCTGAGAGTACTATAACAGGGAAGAACGGTTCTGTCCATAGATACAGGGAAAATTAAACAAAATAAAAATTTTGTTTAATTTAGGGGAGGGCAAAACCGTTTTTTTCCTATTTCTGGGGCTGCACTTACCAAAAGGCTCCATGCGCGGCCGGTAAAGCGTTTTCCGGCTTCGGCGTCTGCAACAGCTCGGCCGGCGTAGCCTGTCCGCCGGTGCGGCGGACAGGCTCGTCCGTTTTATCCCTTCGTGTTCCTGCTCGACTCTCTCCGTCCGCCGGCGTGCACATGTACTGTCGTACATCTCCGCGCAGCCCGTCGTGCCCCCGCAGCATCTGCGCTGTACCTACCGTCGCAGGTGTCCGGCGCCGGTCCTGAATTCGCAGATTGTCATAGGAGCTCCTCTCACGGCCCGGCTAAAGCTTGTCCAAGACTGTCACAAGATGGCATCCAGTTGGCCATGTTTTTTTGCATGGCCCGGCGGTCAGCTTGTTTTCTCCGGATCAACGACGATCAAATTTTTACCACTGTTCCGTGTGTTTCTTTTTTGTGCTTCGCCCTATACCAGCTCAGAGGGCTTTGTTTCCTCTGGTTTTGCTGCCGGACCGGACATACCACGCGCTCAGATGACAATGGCGTTTACCGCCTCCCGGATATTACGCACAGGGAGGATCTGCAGGCCGTCAGGCGCTTTGATATCGCCTCGCACGTGGGCCGGGATGACACAGCGGCGGAAACCCAGCCGGGCGATCTCCTGCAGCCGCTGGTTTATAGCGGAGACAGAGCGGATCTCTCCGGTGAGGCCCACCTCCCCAACTGCGGCCAGATCGTCTCCCAGGGGGCGGTCCCGGAAGCTGGAGGCCACTGCCAGAATTACCGATAAGTCGGCCGCCGGTTCCTCCAGCTCCAGCCCGCCCACCACATTGATGTAGGCGTCGCACCCGGCCACATGCAGCCCGCCGCGCTTTTCCAGCACGGCCAGCAGCAGCATGGCCCGGTTAATGTCCACACCGTTGGTGTTCCGTCGGGCCTGGGAGGCATTGGCCGGAGATACCAGCGCCTGGACCTCCGCCAGTATCGGACGGGTCCCCTGCATCACGCAGGTCACACAGGTGCCGGGGGCATTCTCTGGCCGGCCGGAGAGCATTACCTCGGATGGGTTAGGCACTTCCCGCAGCCCCGTATCGCACATATCGAATACGCCGATCTCGTTGGTGGAGCCGAACCGGTTTTTCACCGCCCGCAGAATGCGGTAGCTCATGGACCGCTCTCCTTCAAAATACAGTACGCAGTCCACCATATGTTCCAACACCTTCGGGCCGGCAATAGCGCCTTCTTTGTTCACGTGGCCCACGATAAACGCAGTAAGGCCGTTGGACTTGGCTGTGTGCATAACCGCCATGGTACAGTCCTTCACCTGGCTGACGCTGCCTGGCGAGGAGGTGTTGTCGCTGTGGTACATGGTCTGGATGGAATCGATGATGAGGACGTCCGGCTGGAGGTCCTCCGCCGCCTGGATCACGGCGGCCATGTCCGTCTCCGCCAGGACGTACAGTCCGCCGCTGTCTACCCCTAACCGGCGGGCACGCATCTTCAATTGCCGCTGGCTTTCCTCCCCGGTGACATAGAGAACCTTTTCCTCCTGCATATGCCCGCAGATCTGCAAAAGCAGCGTGGATTTTCCAATCCCCGGGGCGCCTCCCACCAGCACCAGAGATCCGCGTACCGCGCCGCCGCCCAGAACCCGGTCCATCTCCGCCAGACCGGTGGAAAACCGCAGCTCTTCTTCCTCCTCCAGTTCCGTTACCGGCCTGGGCGCCGCGGTGCCCCGGCCGGCCGGACCAAGGGAGGCAGGCCCTTTTGCCCGGGTGGCGGCAGGGGCTTCCACAATGGTGTTCCAGGACCCGCAGATCGAGCAGCGGCCGGCCCATTTCCCCGTCTCATTGCCGCACTGTGTGCAGTAATACGTAGTTTTCTGTTTCATCAGCGTCCTCCGCATATGCATAAAAAGCTCCCGCGATCACCGCGGCCAGCTTCAGTCTATACGATTCTGTGGCCAATAACCCGGACTCCCGAGGGTTGGACAGAAATCCGCACTCCACCAGTACGGCGGTGCATTCCACATGGGACATGATATAGATGTCCTCATCCGCCGGCGCCGCTACCCGCCGGTTTTCCGGGGCCAGCTGGGCCACCAGTTCACTGTGAAGCCGCTCTCCCAAAACCCGGCTGCTTTCCAAGGGCCCGTACAGCACCTGGGCGCCCCAGGGCCCGGTGGCGGGATAGCAGTTTTGATGGATGCTCACCAGCACCGCGCCGGGAATGGCATTGATCTGCTCCACGCGCCGCCTTGTGTCCCACTTTTTCCGGGCCGCCGTGGTTTTCGCGTCCAGAGGGTAGTCCAGCTCCTGGCTGTCCCTGGTAAGGACTACCGGGATACCCAAAAATCGGGCCAAGTCGCGCACCCGTAGAGCGATATCCAGATTTACTTCGCTCTCCACCAGGCCATCCGCGGAAATGGCTCCCCCGTCCTCGCCCCCATGCCCGGCGTCTATCACCAGCACCGGCCTGGTATCCGTACCAGTTCCCGACACAGAACGGGTGCCTGCCCCCAGAAAGCTATTGAGCATTATCGCACAAATTAAAATGCCTGACAATACACAAAATGCCAGCCCTGCCCGTACCATTTTCCCCCGAACAAACAGCAAAACGCACCGCCTCCTCACAGTCATTGCTATGAGGAAAGCGGTGCGAATATGAGACGGCAGGTTATCCCTCTTTCAGGAACCGTTCCAGACGGTCCAACCCTTCCCGAATGGTATCCATAGACACGGCGTAGGACCAGCGCACAAAGTTGGGGGCCCCAAACCCGCAGCAGGATACCACCGCCACCAGGCCCTTCTCCAGGAACACCATGGAAAAGTCATCCGCGTCCCGGATCACCCGGCCGCCCAGGGTACGTCCTACCAGTTTCTCCAGGTTCATCATCACATAGAACGCGCCCTCCGGCCGGATACAGCTGACCCCCTCGATCTGGTTAAGCCGGGAGACCAGATAATCCCGCCGCTCCTGAAAAACGCGGCGCATCTCCTCTACGCTGTCCTGTGGCCCGGTAAGGGCTTCCAGCATGGCGGCCTGGTTCATCGCGCCAATGCTGCCGGTGCTGTGGCTCAGGCAGTTGGACATGACCGTAGCCACCCGCTTATCCCCGCAGGCAGCATATCCGCAGCGCCAGCCGGTCATGGCGTAGGCCTTGGAAACGCCGTTAATGAGAATACAGCGTTTCCGAACCTCTTCCCCCAGCGCCGCCATGCTGGTAAAAGGCTTTCCATCATAGCACAGGGTGTAATAAATCTCATCAGAGATAATATACAGGTCATGCCGGACGCACACATCCGCCAGCCCCTGCAGCTCCTCCCGGGAATAAATCATACCTGTGGGGTTGGAGGGGTTGTTCAGCACCAGAGCCTTGGTGCGGGGCGTAATAGCCGCCTCCAGCTGGGCAGGCGAGATCTTAAAGTTTTGGGACTCCGGCGCATCCACTATCACAGGAACCCCACCGGTCATGCGAATCTGCTCGGCGTAGCTCACCCAATACGGAGCCGGCAGTATCACCCCATCGCCCGGATCCAGCAGTGTGTACATCACTGCGTATAGGCAGTGTTTGGCGCCGCTGGATACGACGATGCAGTCCCAAGGAAATTCCACCCCCAGATCCTCCTTCAGCCGGGCGGACACCGCTTTTCGCAGAGGAGTCGTTCCGGCCGTGGGGGTGTAACGGGTCTGGTTATCCAAAATGGCCTGGATGCCTGCCTGTTTGATGTGGTCCGGCGTATCAAAGTCTGGCTCCCCTGCCCCGAACCCCACCACGGGAATACCATCAGCCTTCATCTGCTTATACCGGGCGTCCACTGCCAAGGTGGAAGACGCCTGGACGCGGGAGTTGATCTTGGAAAGCTCTTTCATGGCAAGCACCTCGTCCTGAATATTTTAATTCATTATACGGCGCTCGCGCCGGGTTTACAATGGTTTAAC
>CALWYY010000040.1 GCA_944385885.1 uncultured Oscillospiraceae bacterium
GGCGGCCAGGCCAGGAGAACGCCCACAGCATGTGCTTTGCCGGGGGCATCCGGGAATTTGTGACCTTTATCAACCGCAACAAGACCCCCGTCCACGACGGGGTGATCTATATGCAGGGGCAGCGGGAAGGCTCCACCTGCGAGGTGGCCCTCCAGTGGAACGACGGGTTCAACGAGATCCTGGTCTCCTTTGCCAACAACATCCTCACGCCGGAGGGCGGGATGCACGAGACCGGGTTCAAAACCGCCCTTACCCGGGTGCTCAACGCCTACGGCCGCGCCCGGAAGATCCTGAAGGAGGACGAGAGCCTGGCTGGGGAAGACTGCCGGGAGGGGCTGACGGCCGTTATCTCCGTGAAGCTGGAAAACCCCCAGTTTGAGGGCCAGACAAAGGCCAAGCTGGGTAACTCCGAGATCCGCACGTTAGTGGACTCGGTAGTAGACGACCGGCTGGAACAGTTCCTGGAGGAGAACCCCTCTGTGGCCCGGCAGATCCTGGAGAAGGCCATGAACGCCTCCCGTGCCCGGGAGGCGGCCCGGAAAGCCCGGGAGAGCGTGCGGCGCAAAACGGGGCTGGAATCCGGCCAGATGCCGGATAAGCTCCGGGACTGCAACGAGCGGGACCCGGCGCTCACGGAGCTGTATATCGTAGAGGGTGACTCCGCCGGCGGCTCGGCCACCCAAGGCCGGGATTCCCGGTATCAGGCTATCCTGCCCCTGTGGGGAAAGATGCTCAACGTGGAGAAGGCCCGGGCGGATAAGGTGTACGGCAACGAGAAACTCTCCCCCGTTATTACCGCCCTGGGTGCGGGCATCGGGGAGGAGTTCAACCTCCAGAAGCTCCGCTACCATAAGATTATCATCATGGCCGACGCGGACGTGGACGGGGCCCATATCCGCACGCTGCTTTTGACCTTTTTCTTCCGGTTCATGCGCCCGCTGATCGAGGAAGGGTACGTGTACTCCGCCGTGCCGCCCCTGTACAAGCTCACCCGGGGCCGTCAGCAGCGGGTGGCCTACTCCGATCCGGAGCGGGACGCCATCAGCCAGCAGATGCGGGACGGGAACCCCAACGTAAAGATAGACATATCCCGGTACAAGGGCCTGGGGGAGATGGACGCCCATGAGCTGTGGGAGACCACCATGGACCCGGAAAAACGCACCCTGCGCCGGATCACCCTGGAGGACGCGGTGAAGGCTGACGAAATTTTCACCATCCTCATGGGAGAACAGGTAGAGCCCCGGCGGGAGTATATTGAGCGCAACGCCAAGACCGCCGTGAACGTGGACATTTAAGGAGGTGACGGAAAATGGCGCACAAACGGGATTACCGGCCGGAGGATATCTCCTTCCCCCAGCAGCACATTGTGGACTCCGAGCTGGTCCAGGAGATGAAGACCAGCTACATTGAATATGCCATGTCCGTCATCGTGGGCCGGGCCCTGCCGGACGTGCGGGACGGGCTGAAACCGGTACACCGGCGGATTCTCTACGCCATGTACGAGGATGGCCTGACCCGGGACAAGCCCTACCGGAAATGCGCCACGGCGGTGGGCGACGTACTGGGCCGGTACCACCCCCACGGGGACGCCAGCGTATACGACGCCCTGGTGCGCATGGCCCAGGACTTTTCCATGCGCTATCCCCTTATCGACGGCCATGGGAACTTCGGCTCGGTGGACGGGGACCCCCCGGCGGCCTACCGGTATACAGAGGCCCGCATGGCCCGGATCGCCGACGAGATGCTCCGGGACATTGACCGGGAGACGGTGGACTGGGACCCCAACTTTGACGAGACCCGCCGGGAGCCCCGGGTACTGCCCAGCCGGTTCCCCAACCTGCTGGTGAACGGGTCCTCGGGCATCGCCGTGGGCATGGCCACCAACATCCCGCCACACAACCTGCGGGAGGTGATCGGGGCGGCGGTGGAGGTGCTGGACAACCCCCAGGCCGGCCTGGACGACCTGATGGCCCACATCCAGGGGCCGGATTTCCCCACCCGGGGGATCATCATGGGCCGGGCGGGGATCCGGGCGGCCTACGCCACCGGCCGGGGCCGGGTAACGGTCCGGGCCCGGACGGAATTTGAGGAACACGGCCAGGGCCGCACCCGGATCATCGTCACGGAGCTGCCCTACCAGGTAAACAAACGCCAGCTGATCGCCTCCATCTCCGAGCAGGTGAAGGACCGGCGGCTGGAGGGGATCTCCGACCTGCGGGATGAGACGGACCGCAGCGGGATGCGCATCGTCATCGAGCTGAAAAAAGAAGCCAATCCCCAGGTACTGCTCAACCGCCTGTTCGCCCAGACCCAGATGCAGACCACCTTTGCCATCAACGCCCTGGCCCTGGTGCACGACCAGCGCCAGCCCAAGATCCTTTCCCTCCGCTCCATCCTGGACGAGTATCTGACCTTCCAGGAGGAGGTGCTTACCCGGCGGACCCGGTACGACCTGAAGAAGGCCCGGGAGCGGGCCCATCTGCTGGAGGGGCTGCTGATCGCCCAGGACAACATTGACGAGGTGGTGCGGATCATCCGCGCCAGCTACGACGATGCCAGGGAGAACCTGATGGCCCGGTTCAGCCTGGACGAGATCCAGGCCCAGGCGATTCTGGACATGCGCCTGAAGGCCCTGCAGGGGCTGGACCGGGAGAAGCTCCAGAAGGAATACGACGAGCTGGAGGCCCGGATCGCCTATTACCTGGAGCTGCTGGAGGACCCGGCGAAGATCCGCCAGGTACTCAAGCAGGAGCTTTTGAAGATCGGGGAGACCTACGGGGACGAGCGAAAGACGGAGATCCAGGAGGTGGAGGACGAGATCGACCTGGAGGACCTGATCCCCCGGGAGCAGTGCGTTTACACCCTGTCCCACAACGGCTACATCAAACGCACGCCCACGGCGGAGTACCGGAGCCAAGGCCGGGGCGGCAAGGGCGTCCGGGGCATGGCCACCCGGGAGGAGGACTACGTGGAGGACATCTTCACCGCCTCCACCCACGACGCCATCCTCTTTTTCACCTCCGCCGGGCGGGTGTACACCAAGAAGGGCTACACCATCCCGGAGGCGGGCCGGTCGGCCCGGGGGACCAGCCTGGCCAACATCCTGCCGGTGGAACCGGGGGAGCGGGTTTCGGCCATGCTCCGGGGCCGGGGGATCCGGGAGGACGAGTATATCGTCCTGGTGACCCGCAACGGCACCGTCAAGCGCATGCGCCAGGCGGAGCTGCGGAACATCCGCAAGACGGGCATCCGGGCGTTGGAGCTCAACGAGGGGGACAGCCTCATCAACGCCATCGAGACCAACGGGACGGACACCATACTGGTAGCCACCCACAAGGGCATGGCCATCCGGTTCCACGAGGAGGACGCCCGGCCCATGGGCCGGGCCGCCGTGGGGGTCCGGGCCATCCGCCTGCGGGACGGGGATTGGTGTGTGGCGGCGGTCCGGGCCGACCCGGAGAGCGACCTGCTCACCGTGACGGAAAACGGGTACGGCAAGCGCACGGACATGGGCGAGTACTCCGTCCAGGGCCGGGGCGGCATGGGCCTGAAGAATTACAACATCACGGACAAGACCGGCTGTGTGGCGGCGGCCAAGAAGGTGCGGGGCACAGAGGACGTGATCCTGGTATCCGACGACGGCACCATCATCCGCCTGGGGGTGGAGGACATCTCCCGCCTGGGCCGGGCCACCCAAGGGGTACGCCTTATGCGGCCGGCGGCGGGAGCCCGGGTGGTTTCCATGGCCAAAGCCCACCGGGAAGAGGAAATCTCGGAAACCGAGCTTCCCGGGGAGGGCCTGACCGGGCCGGAGGGGGAACCCGAAGAGGCATAAGCCGGAGGCCCGCCCGCCAGGGGGCAGAGAGGAAGACGACATGAAGACCGTAATTTTATATACCGACGGGGCCTGCTCGGGCAACCCGGGGCCGGGTGGCTGGGCGGCCATCCTCCGGTACGGGGAGAATGTCCGGGAGCTGTCCGGGGGCGAGGGGCAGACCACCAACAACCGCATGGAGATCATGGGGGTACTGGAGGGGCTGCGGGCGCTCCGGGAGCCCTGCGCCGTGGAGCTGTACTCCGACAGCCAGTACGTGGTCAACGCCCTGAACAACGGCTGGCTCCGGGACTGGAAGCGCCGGGGCTGGCGCCGCCGGGATGGGGAGCTGAAAAACC
>CALWYY010000041.1 GCA_944385885.1 uncultured Oscillospiraceae bacterium
ATGGAAAACCAAATCCGCATGACGAAATTGGCAAACTGCGCCGGCTGCGGCGCTAAGGTAGGGGCGGGGACATTGGCCAAGCTTCTTCACGGTCTGCCCACGGTACGGGATGAGAATCTGTTGGTGGGGTATGATACCAGCGACGACGCTTGTGTTTACCGGATATCCCCGGATCTGGTGCTGGTACAGACATTGGATTTCTTTCCGCCCATTGTGGATGACCCCTACATGTTCGGGCAGATCGCCGCGGCCAACGCCATCAGCGACATCTACGCCATGGGGGCCGTGCCCAAGCTGGCGCTGAACATCATGGCGGTATCGGACAAAATGCCGGACGAGGCCGTGCGGGAAGTGCTCCGGGGGGGCTACGAGAAGGCGGCGGAAGCGGGGGTAATAATCTCTGGAGGCCATACGATTAAGGACCAGGAGCCGAAGTACGGCCTGTCGGTGACGGGCTTTGCCCGGCCGGACCAGATCCGGCTCAACTGCACGCCCCAGGCGGGGGACGTGCTGCTGCTGACCAAAGCCTTGGGGACCGGGATTATCTCCTCGGCCAACAAGGCGGACCTGGTGTCCCCGGAGACCTACGCCCGGGCGGTGCGGCAGATGGCGGAGCTGAACCGGGCCGGATGCGAGACCGCCGCCCGGTACACCGTCCACAGCTGCACGGACGTGACGGGGTTTGGCCTGATGGGCCACACCTCCGAGATGGCCAACGGGGGCGGCGTGACGGCGGTGATTGAAAGCCGGAAGGTACCTCTGCTGCCGGAGGTGCTATCCCTGGCGGAGATGGGCATTCTGCCGGAGGGGATGTACCGGAACCGGAACTTTGCCGAGCCGTTTACCCAGGCGTCGCCGGAGGTGCCCCGGGCGCTGATGGACGTACTGTACGACCCCCAGACCTCCGGCGGGCTGCTGCTGGCGGTGCCGGAGAAGGAAGCCCCGGCGCTGCTGGAGGAGCTGGCGGAGAAGGTGCCCTGCGCGGCTATTATCGGGTATGTGACGGAGAACCAGGGCTGTGCGGTCCGGGTAGTCTGACCGTAGGGAAAAGAAAAAACCGCGCCGGAGGCTTGAAGCCTCCGGCGCGCTGCCGTATACTAAGGCCAGGCCGGTTTAACCGGATACTGGGGGAACGGGCGGCCGTTCAGGCCGCCTTGGACCAGGGCAAGGAGAACGGAGCATGAAACAGAAACAAGAGAAGATATGCCCTCTGCCACCTCGTTTTCCCGCTCTGGAGGGCCTGCGGGTGCTGCTGATTTTGGTGATCGTATATTTCCACGGCTATCCTCTCTTCGGGTCCCCGGAGCCGGGGACCGTGGAGCTCTATTTCCGCAGCTATGGGGGAGTTTTGGGCAACCAGGGGTTCTTTTTCCTGAGCGGGTTTCTTATGGCCCACCGGTACCGGGACCGGATCCGGCGGGGGGAACTGGAGCTGCCGGCCTTTCTGCAGAGGCGGCTGCTGGCCATCTACCCGCTGTATTTTATCACCGTCTGGGTGGGCGTGTTTTTGAGCCTTGCGTGGTCGGGCTTTGATAACGTGAACTTTTCCAGCGTAACCCTGGACCTGCTGATGCTTTCCACGGGCTGGTTCGGGTCGCTGACACGCTATAACAGCCCCCTATGGTTCGTCAGCGTGCTTATGCAATGCTACCTGCTGTTCTACGGGCTGTGCTACCTGGCCCGGAGGACACGGCGGGGGGATATATATGGGTTTGCCGGGGCCGTGCTGCTTGGCCTTGCCATGGCACTGGGAGTCTGGCAATTTCCAACCGTCAACGTACAGACGGGCCAGGGGCTGCTGGGTTTTTTCTCCGGCTGCCTGCTTTACTGCGCCTACCAGGGGAGCACGGCGGCGAAACGGCGGAGGGAGGCCCTGGCCGGCGCCCTGCTGCTGGCGGGGGCTCTGGCCCTGGCCGCCTGGAAGGGAATGAAGGTGCTGGACGGGGGCAACGGGGCGATGCTGTTTTATACATGGCTGTTCGCCCCCGGGATCCTGCTGCTGTGCCTGGAGTGCCGGGCGGTAATCCAGGTGCTGGGATCCAGGGCGTTCCGCTGGCTGGGGTCTTTGAGCCTGTCCATTTTTATGTGGCACTACCTGGTATACGACTTTTTCTACTGGGGGCTGTACCAGCGGGGAAACTTTTTCAACAGCGGCCCGCCGCTGCTGCGGGCGGGGGCATACCTGGCGGTACTGACGCCGATCTGCCTGCTGTCCCGCGAGCTGGTGGAGCGGCGTCTGACCGCCTGGCTGAAAAAGCGGGTGTTCCCCCTCCCGGAGGAGGCCCCGGCATCCGGGGATACGGGCCTTACTCCCGCCCGGTGATCTGGACCTGGCACATGCCCATGGTGACCAGGGCCGCCTCGTGGCTGGCCGGGGTCACGCCGGCGCAGCAGGAGGCGTCCAAGGACAGGGGCAGCTCCGGGTAGAAGGCTTTCAGGCATAGGGCATTGGACACCACGCAGATGTCCGTGCAAAGGCCGATGAGTTCTATCCGGACATTCTCCTGCCCGTACTTTTCCACATATCCTCCCACCAGGGAGATCAAGTCCGTGGAGCCGAAAGTGGGCTTTTCCAGGAACACGGCGTCCTCCGGCAGGGCCCCGGCCACCTGGGTGTCCAGCCGCCAGCCGCCGGTGTCTTTCACGCAGTGGAGCACCGGCAGGCAGCGGCCCTCCTGGGTGTCCATATAGTCGGGCCCGTGGGTGTCCTGGGTGACCAGGATCACGCCGCCCGCCTGCCGGTACGCCTGGATCTTAGCCACTACGCGGGGAACAATGGCCTGGGCCTCCGGGGTCCCCAGGGAGCCGTCCACAAAGTCCTTCTGCATGTCCACAACAACCAGAATATCGATGGTATTTTTCTCCGGATTCACAGCAACAACCTCCATCCATGCCGCAGATGCTCCGGCGTGGGAAGGCTGTGCCGGAGCGGTTTTGACGCGGGGAGCCCGCGTCCGTTTTCCTTGGGCAAGCAACGCCCGGTTTCACAATATCAGCCCCTGCCCGGGTTGTCAATACGCCCGCCGGGCGGCGCGGCGGGGATAAGGAGAGAGAGCATGCTGGAAAATCTGCTGTTCAGCCTGAACGTGGTTCTGCCCGTGTTCATTATGATCACCCTGGGATTCCTGGGGGTCCGGTTCAAAGTCATAGATCGGGAGACCATGAACAAGCTCTCCCGGGTCACCTTCAACTGGTTTTTGTCGGTAAAGATCTTTCTGAGCACCTATGACGCGCCGCTGGAGGAGCTGGCGGGGCTGACCATGGCCTGGTACTGCTGTGTGGCTCAGGTGGTGATTTTCGTGCTGGCGTGGCTGGTTGCGCCCCGGATCGTACGGCGTCGGGAGAGCGTGGGAGCGTTTGTGCACTGCTCATTTCGGGGAAGCATTACGGTGCTGGGCCTGGCGCTGGTGAACAACCTGGCGGGGGACGCCGGGGTGGCCATCTGTGCGCCGCTGGTAGCGCTGTGCAGCGTGGAGAACAACGTTCTGGCGGTCACCTGTTTAACCCACCATGACCGAGGAGTATCCCGGGGAAAGATGATTCTAACCTCGGCGGTGAAGATTTTAAAGAACCCTCTGGTGTTGGGGGCGGGGCTTGGATTTCTGGCCAACTGGCTGAAGCTTCCATGCCCGGAGCTGATTCGCTCGCCGATGGAATACCTGAACGATTTGGCGGTTCCCTTGTCGCTGCTGGGGATTGGGGCGGCTTTGGATTTGGGCCGGGTGCGGAGTTCTTTCCACGACGCCGCCTGGGCGGCGGTATTTAAGACCTTTATCAGCGGGGCGCTGGCGCTGCCCCCGGCGGTGTTGCTGGGGTTCCGGGGGACGGAACTGGCTATCATTGGATTTGTATTCACATTGGCCAACCCCTCGGCCTGCTATGTCATGACGGCGGCCATGGACGGGGACGGGGAACTGGCGGCCAGCGCCACGGTGCTGTCCACGATCCTATCCATATTTTCCGTCACGTTCATGCTGTACCTGCTGCGCCAGCTGGGACTGCTTTGAGGGCCGAAACCGAGGCCCAGCCATGCTTCTGCAACGGGAAATCCGACGTGTCAGGGAAAACCGGAATATGCCCGGAGTCTTTGGAACAGGACAGGAAATGGATTGACATATTTTAAAATATGGATTAACATTAAAGAGAAAAGCTATGGCTTTAAGTGATTTCAACGGACTGGAGATCGGCGTGGGGTTCTGCTGTTGAAGGAGATGGGAAATGGGCAAAACCGATATCCGCATCCGGATGTTGGGCGGATTTTATATGGAAGAAGGCGGCCACACTGTTTCGGGACAGGAACCAATCAACATATCTGGCCGGGCCCGTCGTATTTGGTCGCTGATTGAATATTTGATCATCCATCGGGACCGGGAGGTGCCGGTGACAGAGCTTGTGGACATCCTGTGGATGAGCCAGGAGCGAGAAGATCCCCTCCGCACCCTGCAGCACAACGTAAGTCGGGCCCGGGACATGCTGGAAAAGATGGGAATATCGGCGGCCCGGGAGTTGATTATTGCCAAAAATGGCGGTTACCGGTGGAATCCTCAGCGGCCTACCTGGGTAGACGCGGAGGAATTTGAATCCCTTGTTCTCCAAGCCCGGAGAGCGCCAGAGGAAGAGACGGCGCTGGAACTGTCTCGAAAAGCATTGGAACTGTATCGAGGCGACTTTCTACCGGGGATGGGGATGGAGGCGTGGGTCACACCTTTAAATGCCTATTACCGGTCTTTGTATATCAGCCAGTGCCTATTTGCCGTTCGCGTGCTGGGAGAACGAGAGCAGTGGGCGGAGGTGGCGGCGCTGTGCGAGCCGGCAGAGAGCTGCGCGGAGGATGCAGAGGAGATGGCGGTATGGTTTGTCCGCGCCCTGACGGCTATGGACCAGCCTGGGCGTGCCCTGGCGGTGTACGAGCAGACAAAAAAGCGCCTGCAGGAGACGTTGGACATTGTCCCGTCGGAGGAGCTGGAAATTGCCCGGGAAGAGGCGGCCAAAAAACTCTCCGGCGAAAAGATGGACGCGGTAGCTGTAAAGAAGCTGCTGGAGGAGGACGGATACTCCGGCGGGGCGTTCTTCTGCGACTGGAGCACGTTCCGCAACCTGGTACGGCGGCAGGCCCGGGCCCTGGTGCGCAACCCCATGGACGTACAGCTTCTGGTGGCGACGCTGGAGGGTGATCTGGCCACGCCTACGGACAGCAAACGCCTGGAGCGGGTGCTCACGTGTTCCCTGCGCAGCGGGGATAGCTTCACCCGGCTGAATGCCACCCAATTTATCGCCATGCTCCCGGACACCACCTCCGAGAACATCGCCGCGATCTCCCGGCGCCTCAATGACAACTTTACCCGCCTCTATCCCCGATCCCGGGCCCGCATCCGGTATGGCCATTACCGGCTGGAAAAGGCTGGGCTGGAGCGATTGGAGGAACAGCAGCTGTAAAGAAAGTTTTTGAAAAAGCCCCCACGGGGGGCTTTTTTTGTTTATCCGGGCGAGTTTTGCTGCCGGGGAAAGACAAACTCGGAGAGAACACGGACAACCATCCCTCCAACCGCCTGCCGCCGGAGAGCATAAAATGTAAAAACCGAAGGATTACCTTCGGTTTTTACATTTTATGGTTATTTTATAAAGAGAATCTCCGGCACCAATGCGTTGAGTTCTGAAATCATTCGTATATTTTTGTAACTTTTCACGAGCTAGGGAAAAAAAAAAAAAAAACGGAGCAGGGGCTTTATAATGGGGGTAGAACAGAGGAGACTGTACGAATGA
>CALWYY010000042.1 GCA_944385885.1 uncultured Oscillospiraceae bacterium
CCATCCCCGCTGCTGGAGCTACTGGAGCTGCCGGCGTATTCGTTGGAACCGCCGTTTTCGGTGATGCTCATGACCCGCCCGGTCAGGGGAGATGGGATCTCCGTGTCCTTCATGGAGTCCTCCAGGGAGGCCGCTTCCCTCTCCTTGAGGGCCTTGTTGTACTCCGCCTCCCGGACGTCCGCCTGCAGGGTCTGGATCTGCAGAGTGTAGCTTAGCTTCTGCGCCTCGCCCGCCGAATCCCGAAGAGCCTCCAGCCGGGGGATCTCGTCCTGGGCCGAAAGGATGGTGTTCTCATACCCTTCCAGTTCCAGATACAGCTTGTCCAGCTCCAGCTGCATTGCCTCCGTATCGTAGGCAAACAGGATATCCCCCGCGTTCACCCAGTCCCCGGCTTCCACATAGACCTCCAGGATTTTTTTGGTGGTGTCCCGCTTCACCTCTGCCGTCTGGCCGGAAACCACCAGGCCCGCGTACCGGTCCGCCAGGCCCACGTTCCCCTGGCCGAGGATTAGGGAGACCTTCTGTACGGACACGGTTTCCCCGTCCTCCGTTCCGCAGCCGGCAAGGCAGCCCAGGAGAAGTGCCGCCAGTGCAAGTACCGCAATCGTTCGTTTCATATGTACCTCCATCTTCCACCCGGGACACCCCGGATAACAGCTCCTGCCTTTTGGACGCCTGAAACCGGAAAAGGTTCACAGGATCCTGTCTCCGGCACAATATGGTTGCCATTATATCCGCCCTCCGGCTTCGCGTCAATGCGCCTTGACGCCGGCGCCTCTCCTGGGGTATATTTTGTACGGGCAGGCACAGACTGCCAAAGAGAGATATAGGGAGGTATGGGCATGACCGCCACCGAACGTTTTTTTAAATACATTGCCTACCACACCACTTCCGCGGAGGAGGAGAGCCAGTCTCCTTCCACGGCCCGGCAGCTTCAGCTCACCCGGGCGCTGGCGGAGGAGATGGAGGCCATGGGCCTGCGGGACGTGCATGTGGATGCCTGCGGCAACGCTCTGGGGACTCTTCCCGCCACGCCAGGGGTCAGCGGCGCCCCTGTTCTGGCCTTTCTGGCCCATGTAGACACCGCCCCCGGCACCAGCGGGGAAAATGTCCAGGCGCGGATCGTCCGTTATGAGGGGGGCGAGCTTCCCCTTGGCCACGGAGCCGTCCTGTCCCCTGCCCGGTTTCCCGCTCTGGAAGGGCTGGTGGGCCAGGAGCTGATCGTCACCGACGGATCCACTCTCCTGGGGGCGGACGACAAGGCCGGCGTGGCAGAGATTATGACCATGGCCCAGCGCCTGTTGGAAGAGGGCACCCCCCACGGGGAGCTGCGTCTGATATTTACCACCGACGAAGAGGTCGGCCGGGGCACGGAAGGCCTGGATGTGAAGGTCCTGGGCTGTGACTACGGCTATACCGTGGACGGCGGCGAGCTGGGCACCTATGACTGGGAGAATTTCAACGCCGCCTCCGCCCGCGTATCCATCCGGGGCGTAAGCATCCATCCGGGCTCCGCCAAAGGCGTCATGGTAAACGCCGCCGCCCTGGCCGCGCAGTTCCAGGATCTGCTGCCCAAGGATCAGGTCCCGGAACGCACCGCCGGATACGAGGGCTTTATCCACCTGTGCTCCATTCGGGGAGACGTCTCCTCCGCGGAACTGGACTACATCCTCCGGGATCACGACCGGGCGCTGCTGGAGGAGAAAAAGGCCGTGCTGCAAAGCGCTGCCGAACGTTTAAACGCCATTTACGGCCCCGGCGCCGTGCAGGTGGAGACCCAGGACACATACTACAACATGCGTGAAAAGCTGGAGCCGCACCGGCATCTTTTGCAGCGGATTGAGGCAGCCTTTGCCGCCGAAGGTATCCAGGCCCGGGCGCAGGCCATTCGGGGCGGTACGGACGGTGCGCAGCTGTCCTGGGCTGGCCTGCCTTGCCCCAACCTGTCTACCGGGGGATACAATTTCCACGGAGTGTATGAGTTCATTCCCGTCCGGAGCCTGGAGCTCATGGTCTCCGTGTTGTGCCGCCTGGCCGCCGGGTTTGCCGCCCCCTTTGATCCGGGGCAGGCCGCCGTCTAACCGGCGGGGAGGACAATGCTATGTCGGATTTTTCCCGTGTGCTGCTGAAGATCCTTGCGGCCCTGGGCCTGGTAGGGATCCTTGTCTATGCCGCCCTCTCCCCCGCATGGGCGGCCCGGCCGGAGGACGTAACGGTGGCCAAGCCCACTGCCATCCCCACGGCAGAGCCCACCCCGTCCCCCTCTCCCACCCCCGCTCCCACGCCTACGCCCACGCCCGAGCCCACGCCTACCCCCACACCGGAACCAACTCCGGAGTACTACACGCTCTCCTTTGTGGGCGACTGCACCCTATCCAGCTATCCGGAGATCCGAGGCCGGGCGGATGCCTTTGAGGCTGTGGTGGGTGACGACACCGCCTACCCCTTCTCCAACACAGTGGATATTTTTGCCCAGGACGAGATGACATTGGTGAATTTGGAGTGCAGCCTCTCCGATCTGGAGGGATGGTCGGCCTCCACCTTCTCGTTCCTGGCGCCCGCCTCCGCCGTAGACATTCTCACAGACGGCAGCGTGGAGTTTGCCACGATGGCCAACAACCACGCTCTGGACTTTGGCCAGGCCATCTACGACGACACCGCTGCTGTCCTAGACGGAGCGGGAATCGGCCACGCCGGTGAGGGAGAGGGCGTGCTGTATACCACGGACAACGGGCTTGTGGTGGGCATCTACGCGGTGCATAACGGCCACTACCCCGACGCCAACGCCGTGGCCCAGGCCGTCCGGGACCTGAAGGAAGCTGGGGCGGAGATTGTGGTCGTATCGGCTCACTGGGGCAATGAGGCCAGTTACTACCAAAATGAAAACCAGACGGCCGTGGCCCATGCCGCCATTGATGCGGGAGCCAGTATTGTTGTGGGGCATGGCCCTCACCGGCTCCAGCCCATGGAGGAATACAACGGCGGCGTGATCTTTTACAGCCTGAGCAACTGGGTCTTTGGCGGCAACACGCTGCCCGCCGACATGGATACCGTCATCGGCCAGGTGACCATCCGCCGGGACCTGGATGGAACGTTGTCCGTAGACAGCTTTCAAGCAATCCCCTGCCGGATCAGCAGCCGGACGGATACCAATGATTACTGCCCGACGCTGCTGGAGGAAGGCTCGGAGGAATACGCCCGGGCGCTGTCTAAGGTAACCGGCGAATGGACCGGCAGCAACGACGTGATCGACTACTCTTTCATGCACCCGGAGGAGGGCTGAGGCTCTCCTTCGAAAAGAGCCCCGGACAGCCTTGTCCGGGGCTCTTTGATCCATCCGTCCTTCCTCCAACGGGAAACCCGCCGCCTTGTAACGCGCCTCTGGCTGGGAGCCCGTGTTCTCTCACGGTTATCGGGAGAGGCGGTTATCCAGGGCCTTGGGGCAAATGCCGACCGGGCCCCGCGCTTTTGCGCGGGGCCCGGTCGGAGCCAGCGGTTATTTCCTGCGCCTGCCGCTGGAGCGGCGGTCCGCATAGAGCTTGTTGCCGCTCATGCGGCTGTCGGATTCCTGCATGAAGTGCTTGAGCTTATCCTCAAAGCTGGCGTCCCCCGTGGGGCCATGCACTCCAGCCTGTTCCGGGGAAAAGCGCGGGGGTGCGGCCTGTGTTCTCGGTGCCGGACGCGTCCCCGCCGGGCGCTGCTGAAATGCAGGCCGGGGCGGCGGCGGAAGCGCCTGCTTGATAGACAAATTGATTTTTCCAGCCTCGTTGATGCTCAGCACCTTGACCTGCACCGTCTGCCCGTCGGTCAGGTAATCGTGCACATCGTTTACATACGCGTTGGCGATCTCCGAAATGTGCACCAGTCCGCTGCTCCCCCCTGGCAGCGAGACAAAAGCGCCAAATTTGGTGATCCCCGTTACTTTCCCTTCCAGAATCGCTCCGATTTCCAGCTCCATGGGCGTTCCTTTTCTCTCCTCTTTTTGTTTAGTTTCCCACGTCATAGTAGACTTTTTCTCCCGGCAGGACAAGGCCCAGCTTCTCCCTGGCGATATCGGCAATAACCTCTTCATCCCCGGCATGGGCGATATCGTATCGCAGCTGATCGTTTGTCTCCTCCAACGCCCGAACGGACGCCTCCAGCTCTTCCAGGTGGGCCTGAGCCCCGGCCACCTCCTGGCGCACAGAAGCCAGGGCGGCACAGGCATACAGGATCAGTGCCAAGAGAAGAACCCCCAGCAGCCGCCGTGTGAGCTTTGCCGTCTTCCGCTGCGCCATGGTGCTGTGCCCTCCCGCCGGCTCTCTTGCCGCCCGCTCCGAACATACTTTCCTTCTTGTTATTGTATACGAAATTTCCCCGTTTGCAAAGAGATTTTTGCGGAAAACTTATTCTTTTTTCCGCGGTTTTTTTCCCTTTGGCCAAAGACGGGCCATACAGCCCACACACCGGCAGAAAAGGGCGTCGCCGACGGCCAAGCCCCTGCGAATCAGAGGGCTCAGCCACAAAGCGTATAGGGCTCCGCCGCAGGCCGCCGCCGACAGCAGAAATAAGCGCACTCCTCCCCCGCCCGGCCCCTGCCCCAATATAAACAGCCCCGTGCCTGCCAGCAGCGCGTACACCGCGTCCGTCACCCCGCCCCAAAACCGGGACATATGCATGCGCAACTGCCGGAATATGTCGTACAGCACTCCCAGCACGCCTCCTGCCACCATTCCGGCCAGGGCCTGATACAGCTGTTCTCCTATGGACAGTTCCATCTTATCCAAACAACCTCTCCCACAGGCCGCTCCGGGGGCGCTTATCCCGATAGCTCATCTCCGCTACATGGCCCAGAATGGTCAGATCGCCCGTTTCCACCGACAGGCGCTCCACCCGCAGCTCCTCTCCCCGCACCAGCAGTTCCCCCAAGCCCGTGTCCATGACCACAAGGTTCTCATCAAAACTCAGCACCTCATCCACCCCTGTCACGCTGAGTTTCTTCCGGCCTTCCAGTATGATATTCTGCGGACGCGCCGGCGCCGGCCCGCGTTCCTCATGAGCCATCGTACCGCCCCCTCCCCTGCATCCTATTCTCCCCAGCGGCAGGCTATGCTTTTTCTTGACAGCCCCCCCTTTTGGTGGTACCTTTAACCTGCGCGTTCCAGCCGGTGTGGCGGAACTGGCAGACGCACGGGACTTAAAATCCCGGGACCGTATCGTCGTGCGGGTTCGAGCCCCGCCACCGGCACCACGAATTTGCATAACTTTTCCATCGCAGGCGGGCTGCTAAAATTCAGCATACCGCGAAAGAAACGCTGGGGTTAATCCCCAGCGTTTTCTTGCTTATAGATCGTTTAGTTTGTTCATGACCGCGGCGTATGTTTTTGGCTGCATCACGCTCAGGCTCTCCATCAGCTCATCCATCACCCGCCATGCGTCTCGCGGCTCTTTGTCCGAGATGGCGCGAAGAAAGTCGCTGTTCCCGTAGGCTGCGCCGGAATAGGCCGGGATGGACTGCACAACCGCTCGCGGTGCGGCGCTCTGCGGCTCGTTCTCCTTGTTCATTTCGGCGCGGATGGTGTAGAGCGTGGCTAACTTGGCATAATTGGGTTGCATATTCACTCATGGTTTTTCTCCTTTCACGCCACGCGCTCAACGATCATGTTGGCGTTGGCAACGTTGATAGCCTGTCCGCTGATGTTCTCCGCCGCGACAGTCAGGCAGCAGCCGCGGGGAACATCGACGTTCGCGGAAACAAAGATGTTTCCGTAATCACCGAAGGCTGCGGGGGTGACGACGGCGGTGGCACTAACAAGCGGCTCGCCATTGACGGCGAGGGCAATGGAAATTGCTTCGACCGTTCCGCCGGTGGGGATGGCGATGTTTGCGCCGAAGGACACTCTATACCGCGCGCGGCACTGGTTCGTCAGGCCTCGGAGGGTGACGACGCCCGCTCCCTCGCGGTGGACGATGCTGCAATTCCCGGCAACTGCTGTTTCGGTGAGGGGGACGTTCTGCCCGGCGGCTACAAGCGCCGTCGTGGCCTTTCTTGTGAGTGCCATGATGATTACTCCTTTTCATTCTTTCGCGGCGGTGCATCGCCGCGGAGTAGTAAAAAAGCCGCTTAAAAAAGCGGCAGTAAAAAAATCAGCCTACGGCGGTGCATCGCTGTAAGCTGATTTCTTTATTCGGTTATTTGCTGAGGTATTCCTTGATGATCTCCTTGTAGTCATCGGTGTACCGTTCAATCGCATTTTT
>CALWYY010000043.1 GCA_944385885.1 uncultured Oscillospiraceae bacterium
CAGGACCGCCTCCATGTCCCCCGCCCCGCCCACAAACTCCCGGCACAGGTTCAGGCCTATGCATCCGTCGTTGTGGATTACCGCGGCGATCTGGGCGTCCGTAAGGTTCCGGGGATGGCCGCATAGGGCCTGGGCGTTGGAGTGGCTGCACAGCACCGGCCGCCGGGACCGGCGGATCACATCCCAGAACGTCTGCTCCGAGGCGTGGGACAGATCCACCGCCACACCCAGCTCCCAGCAGGCGTCTGTAAACCGCTCCCCGTCCGCCGTCAGCCCGCCGCCGCCGTCCAGGCAGGAGCCGCACAGGAGGTTGTCCCGGTTCCAGCACAGGGTCACCATCCGGACCCCCCGACGGTAGGCGTCCGTCAGCCCCGCCACCCGGCAGCCCAAAAGGTTCGCCCCCTCCACCGAGGCGAAAACCGCCGTCCGGTTCTCCCGGGCCGCCGCCTCCACCTGTTCCGGACGGGTGCACAGGACCGCCAGGTCCCGGTTTTTCTCCAGCTGGCCCTCCAGCCGGCCTATCAGCCGCCGGAAAGTACGCGGGCCGTCCACCCCCGGCGGCGCCCACAGGGCGAATACCTGGGCCGCCGGTGAATATTTCCCCAGCCGCGTCAGATCCAGGTGGTCCCGCCCGCTCCGGCGCAGGGAGCGGAACTTCGTGACTGTGTCGCAGTGGGCGTCAAAATACGGGATGCAGTAAGGCAATGCCATGGCTGTCCTCCTTCGTCCCCGGCCGGCCTCCGCCGCCGGGTTACACCTCCATGATCACCGGCAGGATCATGGGGCTGCGCCGGGTTTTCTTAAACAGGTAGCCGGACAGGTTGGATTTCACCCGGCCTTTGATCCCGGCCCAGTCGGTGATGCCCCTCTCCTGGCAGTACGCCAGGCTCTCCGCCGCCACCCGGCGCAGCTCCTCCATCAGCCGGTCGGATTCCTTCTCGTACACAAACCCCCGGCTGATGACGTCCGGCCCGGAGACCAGGGAGGCGTCCTCCGCCGACAGAGTCATCACTACCACTACCATGCCCTCGTCCGCCAAGTGTTTCCGGTCCCGGAGCACCACGCTGCCTACGTCACCCACGCCCATGCCGTCCACCAGCACCATGCCGGCGGGTACCGTGTCCCCCAGCCGGGCCGAGCGGGCGCCCAGCTCGATGATCCGCCCGTTCTCCCCGATGATTACGTTCCGGGGATCGTGGCCCATGCCGCGGATCATCTCCCCGCTTTTGTACAGCATCCGCCGTTCCCCGTGGACGGGGATGAAATACCGGGGTTTGGTCAGCGCGTAGATCATCTTTAGCTCTTCCTGGCAGGCGTGGCCCGATACGTGCAGGTCCGTGCCCCGCTCGTAGATCACCTCCGCCCCCTTGGCGAACAGCTCGTCGATCACCCGGGCGATGGTGGTCTCGTTGCCCGGAATGGCGGAGGCGGAGATGATCACCCGGTCCCCGGAACCGATGTCCACCTGCTTGTGCTCGGAAAAGGCCATGCGGTACAGGGCCGACATGCTCTCCCCCTGGCTGCCGGTGGATATGATCACCAGCTTGTTCCGGGGAACAGAGGCAATGTGGCGCATGTCCACCAAGATCCCCTCGGGTACCTTCATATACCCCAGCTCCACGCACAGGCGCACCACATTCTCCATGCTCCGGCCGGTGATCCCCACCTTTCGCCGGTACCGGGCGGCCAAGTCGATGATCTGCCGGATCCGGTCCACGTTGGAGGCAAAGGTGGTGACAATGATCCGCTTATTACAGTCCTTGAACAATTGGTCAAACCGCTCAAACACCCGGGACTCGGAATCCGTATACCCGGGCCGTTCCACATTGGTGGAATCCATGAGCAGGGCCAGTACCCCCTCCCGGCCCAATTCGCCGAACCGGGTCAGATCCGTCATTTCTCCCTGCAGCGGCGTCACATCGATCTTGAAATCCCCGGTCTGGACCACCAGTCCCGCCGGGGTACGGATGGCGTAGGCCACCGAATCGGCGATGCTGTGGTTGACGTGGATAGGCTCCACGGAAAAACAGCCGGCCTGCAGCCTGTCCCCGGGTTTGATGATGTGGATCTTCGTCTTGTCCGCCAGCCCCCGCTCCTGCAGCTTCAGCTCCACCAGCCCCGCCGTCAGGCGGGTGGCGTAGATGGGGGCGCTCAGCTGGTCCATTACATAGGGCAGAGCTCCGATATGGTCCTCATGGCCGTGGGTCAGAAAGATCCCCCGGATCCGCGCCCGGTTTTTCACCAGCCAGCTTACGTCCGGGATCACTACGTCCACCCCGTACATGTCGTCGTCCGGGAACCCCATTCCGCAGTCCACCACAATGATGTCTTTCCCGCATTCGTACGCAGTAAGGTTCTTGCCGATCTCGTTCAGACCGCCAAGAGGTATGATTTTCAGTTTTTGTGCCATGGTTATCTCCTGTAAAAAATATGTAATCCAGGCGGGTCAACTGCCTTTTGCCCGCCGAAAATCCGTTGTTCTGTAAAAGTATGTGCGTTCCCCTGGAAAAATATACCGCCCCCGCCCAGGCGCAAAGGGCGGCCGCGGCCTGAGCCGCGGCAAAAAAGCGGAGAGGCCCCGCCGGCTGCCTTACATCTCCCGGCGTCCCTCCAGGGCCCGGAGCAGGGTGGCGTCGTCCGCGTATTCCAGGTTGGACCCCACCGGGACGCCAAAGCCCAGGCGGGTCACCTTCACGCCGAAGGGCCGCAGCAGCCGGGATACGTACATGGCCGTGGCGTCCCCCTCCGTATCCGGGTTGGTGG
Source organism: uncultured Oscillospiraceae bacterium (assembly GCA_944385885.1). Taxonomy (GTDB): domain Bacteria; phylum Bacillota; class Clostridia; order Oscillospirales; family Oscillospiraceae; genus Apopatocola. Next base: position 2,764 of record CALWYY010000043.1, read on the forward strand.
CCAGGATCACCTCCGCCACGTCTCCCTGCGCCACCCGGTCCACCAGTTCCCGTATGCGCAAGTCATCCGGCCCCACATGGTTCATGGGAGACAGGGCCCCGTGGAGCACATGGTACAGCCCCCGGTACTCCCGGCTGCGCTCGATGCTCAGCACATCCCGGGGTTCGGACACCCCGCAGATGGTCGTCCGATCCCGGGAGAGGGAGGCGCAAACGGCGCACAGGTCCCCGTCGGTGAGGTTCTGGCACACCGGGCAGGTGTGTACATCCCTTTTCGCCTCCAGCACCGCTTCGGCAAAGGCCGCCGCCTCTTCCTCCGGCAGGGAGAGAACATAAAACGCCAGGCGCTGGGCGCTCTTGCGCCCGATTCCCGGCAGGGCGGCAAACCGGTCGATAAGGTTTTCCAGAGCCGCGGGGAAAAAGGATGGCATGGACGGTCTTCCTCCTGCTATTTGATGGCGCCCGTTTCCGGCGCCGCAAGGTTCTTACGATTCCCGAAGCCGGCGGATGGCCTCAGCCCGGTCGGCCTGGCCGAAAATGGCGCTTCCGGCCACCAGCACGTTGGCTCCCGCCGCCTTCACCAGGGGCGCCGTGGCCTCGGCAATGCCCCCGTCCACCTCCAGAAGACAGCCGGGATTCTCCCGGCGGAGCCACTCCGCCAGGGTGCGCAGCTTGTCCAGCTGGGAGGCCATAAACTCCTGCCCGCCAAAGCCAGGTTCCACGGTCATCACCAGCACCAGGTCCACCTGGCTCAGCCACGGGCGCAGCGCCTCCGGAGGCGTGCCCGGCTTCAGGGACAGGCCCGTCTTCCGCCCTTCCCGGCGTACCGCTTCCAGGGCGCGGGTAATGCCGCCGGCGTCATCCGCCTCCACGTGGACCGTCACCAGATCCGCTCCCGCCTGGCAAAACCGGGTCACATACCGCTCCGGCCGGCAGATCATCAGGTGCACATCCAGGAACAGCTCCGTAGCCCGGCGCATGGACGCCAGCACCGGGATGCCCAGGGAAATATTGGGCACGAACTGCCCGTCCATCACGTCTACGTGCAGCCAGTCCGCCCCGGCGGCCTCCACCTGGGCCATCTCCCGGGCCAGATGGGCGAAATCCGCCGACAAAATGGAAGGCGCAATGTGCAGCATGTCCCTACCTCCCCTGCTCCGGTGTCATGCCGCCTGCGGGCGGCATAGTATCTTGTAGCAGCGCCGCGCGCGCCGCCGCTTTTATATACGGGGGACGCCGGGGGAGCCCGGCTCCCCCGGCTTGCTCATTATATACCATTTCTTCCGCCAATTCAATACAATATATACCATCCGTCTTGACGGAGAAGGGTTTTGGGGATACAATATTTGGGTTAAAACACTAAGGAGGCTTCAAAATGAGCAGAAAGCCCCGGCGCCGGCGCAGCTTTTATGCCGGGCCGATCTACATCTTCATACTGGTCTGGCTGGGCGCCGCCATGGTGATGCCTCTCTACCGGCTGTCCGGGCTTCTAATTGCGGTGGGCGTGAGTGTGCTGGCGGGCGTACTGGCCGGCCGGCTTTTCCGCCGCCGGGCCAGGAAGAAGGAACCCGCCCAGGCGGAGGCGGCCCCGGAGGCGGCCCCGGAACCGGAGCCTCAGCCCGTCCAGCCCCAAAAACCCCGGTACAGCCCGGAGGTGGAGGCCGTGCTGGCCGACGGAAAGCTGGCTATGAAGGAGATGGGCCAGCTGTACGCCTCCATTCCCGACCCGGAGATCCGCAAGAAGATCAACGAGATCATGGCCGTGTCGGACAAGATCTTCCAGGATGCCGTCCATGACCCCTCCGACGTGCCCCAGATCCGCCGGTTTTTGGATTTCTTCCTGCCCACCACCATTAAGCTCCTCAACGCCTACGACCGGATGGGGGCACAGGGGATCGCCGGGGAGAACATCTCCGGTTCCATGCGCCGGATCGAAGATATGCTGGACTCCTCCATCCAGGCCTACAAGAAGCAGCTGGACGCCCTTTTTGCCAACCAGGCGGCCGACATCCAGACGGATATTGACGCCATGAACAGCATGCTGGCCAGGGAGGGCCTGGGCGGCCAGAGCTATCTGGATCTAAACGACTTTATGAAACAATACAACGAACAGAAGAAAGGAAGTACCGCCAATGGCTGAACAGGAATACACTCCCTCCCTGACGCTCCACCCCACCGCGGCCCAGGCCCAGCAGGCCCCCGCCGCGCCGGAGGCGCCCCATCTCACCCTGGGCGAACAGCCGGAGAAGGAAGAGGCCGTGGAACCGGAGCGGCTGGACATCAACCGCCTGGCCCCCGAGGAGCAGGCGGCGGTACGGGAATTTGCCCAGCAGATCGACGTGACGGACTCCAACCTGGTGCTGTCCTACGGCTCCGCGGCCCAGAAAAACATCGCCGATTTCTCCGGCCAGGCGCTGGGGAAGGTCCGCACCAAGGACATGGGCGAGGCGGGGGATATGCTCTCCGACCTGGTGGTGGAGCTCCAGGGCCTGGACTTCGACCCGGAGGAGAAGAAGGGGTTTATGGGACTGTTCAAAAAGGCCTCCAACTCCATCGCCGCCGCCCGGGCCAAATTTGAGCGGGCCGAGACCAACGTGGAGCGGATCACCGATAAGCTCCAGCAGCACCAGGTGGTCCTGGCCAAGGACATCGCCAACCTGGACCGGATGTTCCAGCTGAACCAGGCCTACTTCAAGGAGCTGACCATGTATATCATCGCCGGCAAGCTCCGGGTGCAGGAGCTGCGGGAGAAGGACCTGGCCCAGCTGCAGAAGAAAGCCCAGGAGTCCGGCCTGCCCGAGGACGCCCAGGCCGCCAACGACCTGGCCAACCTCATCGGCGGCTTTGAAAAGAAGCTCCACGACCTGGAGCTGACCCGGGTCAGCTCCCTGCAGATGTCCCCCCAGATCCGCATGATCCAGAACTACGACCTTCTCATGACGGAGAAGATCCAGACGGCCATCGTCAACACCATCCCCCTGTGGAAGAGCCAGATGGTGCTGGCCCTGAACCTGTACCACTCCCGCCAGGCCATGGAGGCGTCCCGGTCCGTATCCGACGTGACCAACCAGCTTTTGCAGAAGAACGCGGAGGATCTGCGTATGGGGTCGGTGGAAGTTGCCCGGGAGTCTGAGCGGGGGATCGTGGAGCTGGAAACCCTGAAAAAGACCAACGAACAACTTATCAGCACCCTGGAAGAGGTCCGGAAGGTCCAGGATGAAGGCCGGGCCCGCCGGGCCGCCGCCGAGGTGGAGCTGGGCCGCATTGAAGGGGAGCTGAAACAGAAGCTTCTGGACATCCAGGGCTGATTTGTGCAAGCCGTTGCCCGGACAAGGAGGGCTGACCATTGAAATTTTTCCGCAACCGCTGGGTGGCTCTGTTCCTTGCTGCGGCGGTAGTGGCGGGCGCCGCTCTTCTCAACACGCGCATTATGTTGGACCGGGAGTGCCGCCAGCTGGAAGCCTCGTTTTTCCAGAGTGAAACAGATGTGCTGACGCCATACTATTATATCAACTCCCGCATCGGCACTGCCGCAGCCCTGGCGGCCATAGGGGATCTGTACCCGGATCTGGCGGAGGAGACGCAGGCCCTCCGGGACGCCCGGCGGGCTCTGGTCTATGCCGCGGACGCCAAGGACCTGTCCGCCATGTATGACGCCAACGGCGATCTGACCGCGGCGGGGGACGCCTTCTGCCGGGCCGCCCGGCAGCTGGAGCTGGACCCTGGGGATGAGGAGGCGGTGGACGATTACGACGACTCCCTCCAGGGCGCCCAGCGGCAGTTGGACCGGTCTTCCTACAACCAGGAGGTGCAAACCCTTCTGCGCACTGTCTACTACCGGTTTCCCGGCTCGTTTCTTGCCAGGATAACGGGCTTACAGCCCCCGGAACTGTACGAATAAGGAGGTTTTCATGAAGAAAAATGCATCCCTCGGCCTTGTCCTGGCACTGGCGCTGTGGGCGCTGGCGGTACCGGCTCAGGCCAAGGTGGATCTGGAAGACCCCCACTTTGTGGTGGACGACGCAGACGTCCTGTCCCAGGAGCTGGAGGAGGAGATCGTCCGGGTCAACCAGGACCTGGAGCTCAACTGCCAGGGAGCCCAGTTTGTAGTGGTGACGGTGGACTATGCCCCGGCGGGGCTGGACAATGAAGAGTACGCCGCCAAAATCTTCAATACCTGGAAAATCGGATCCTACAGCCGCAACAACGGCACCCTGCTGGTGCTCTATACGGAGGAAAACAATTACTGGCTGGAACTGGGTTCCGGCATCTTCAATTCCAGCGCTACGGAGGGCATTTACAGCCTGATCGCCCCGGAGACCAACTTTGACCAGGCGGTTCTGTCCGGGGATTACGAAAGCGCCGTGTCGGAGCTTCTGGGCGGCCTTTCGGAATGGTATTATATGCAGTACGGGGCGTCCTCCTCCAACAGCGCCGCCGGCGACTCCTACGTTACCACCGTCACCCCCAGCGCCGAGCCTGCCGTCCGGCGGGGCGGCGTCCCGGGCATCCTGTGGGTGGTGGTTGTCCTGCTTCTGGTGGTGGTCATCACTTCGCCTCTGCGTGTCCGGCGGCGGTACGGCCGGTTCGGCATATGGCCGTTTTTCTACTTTTCTCCCTGGTGGGCCACCCGGCCCCGGCGCCGAATGCCTCCTCCCCCGCCCCCCAGGCCGGGCGGGCCCATGCCGCCTCCCGGCGGCCGGCCTGGAGGCAGGCCCGGCGGCGGGTTTGGTTCCTTCCGGGGCGGCGGCGGACGCGCCGGCGGCGGGTTCGGCTTCTCCCGGGGCGGCGGGCGTTCCGGAGGAGGTTTTGGTTCCTCCCGGGGCGGCGGCTCCTTCCGGGGCGGCGGAGGCCGTGCCGGCGGCGGGTTCGGCCGCCGGTAACCCCCGGCTGCCGCCGTTTCAGCGGAATCGTTCCGTGGTGGGCCGCAGGCTCTGCGGCCCGCCCTCTTTATTTCTTACGACAGAGAGGTTTTTGCCATGTCCATTGAACAAGGCCGGGCCTATTTCCGGCAGTATGGTTTGGAAGACCGGGTACGGGAGTTTTCCGTGTCCAGCGCCACGGTGGGGCTGGCCGCCCGGGCCCTGGAGGTGGAGGAGGGACGCATCGCCAAGACCCTGTCCTTCCACGGGAAAGAGGGGTGTTTCCTCCTGCTGGCCGCCGGGGACGCCCGGATCGACAACCACAAGTTTAAGTCTCGTTTCGGCGTCAAGGCGAAAATGCTCTCCCCCCAGGAAGTGCCGGAACTCACGGGCCATCCGGTAGGGGGCGTGTGCCCCTTCGGCTGCCGGGAGGGCCTGCCCGTGTACCTGGATGTGTCCCTCCGGCGGTTCCCCACGGTGTTCCCCGCCGTGGGCAGCCCATCCAGCGCCATCGAGCTGGATCTGGAGGAGCTGCAGCGCTACTCCCGGGCTCTGGACTGGGTGGATGTGTGCCGCCTGCCGGAGGAGGAGAGCCATGGAAACTGAGCAGCGCTTGGGTTCTGAGCCCCTGGGCCGGCTCATGTTCCGCCTGGCTTTGCCCTCGGTGGTAGCCCAGCTGGTAAACCTGCTGTATAACCTGGTGGACCGGATCTACATAGGCCATATCCCCGAGGAGGGCGCTCTGGCCCTGACCGGGCTGGGGCTGTGTACCCCGGTGATTTTGCTGGTGTCTGCCTTTTCCGGGTTCGTGGGCCAGGGCGGTTCCCCCCAGGCATCCATTGCCCTGGGCCACGGCCGCCGGGATGAGGCCGAACGGTACCTGGGAAACGGCCTGGTGCTGCTGGTGCTCTTTGCCGTTTTTCTCACCACGGTGTTTATGATCTGGAAAGAGCCCATCCTCTTCCTCTTCGGCGCTAGTGAGGATACCATCGGCTACGCAACCCAGTACCTGCAGATCTACCTGTGCGGTACCCTGTTTGTCCAGCTGGCCCTGGGTCTTAACCCCTTTATCACCTGCCAGGGCCAGGCCCGCACCGCCATGTTCTCCGTCCTTATCGGCGCGGTGGCCAACATTGTCCTGGACCCCATCTTTATCTTTGGGCTGGGCATGGGCGTGAGCGGCGCGGCCCTGGCAACCATCCTCTCTCAGGGGCTCAGCGCCCTGTGGGTGCTGGCTTTTCTCTGCTCGTCCCGCTCCGCCATCCGCCTGCGGAGGGCCAATCTCGCCCTGCGCCGGTCTGTGGTGGGCCGGACCACCGCCCTGGGCGTTTCCCCCTTTATCATGAACAGCACCGAGTGCCTGATCACCTTGGTGTTCAATATGCAGCTGCAGCGTTATGGCGGGGACTTGTATGTGGGGTCCATGACCGTCCTGTACAGCGTGATGCAGATGCTGTTTGTGAGTATCCACGGTTTTACCTACGGCGTGCAGCCCATCCTCAGCTATAACTACGGCGCCGGCAACTACCCGCGGGTACTCTCCGCGTTCCGGTACATGACCATCGTCACCGTGACCTGCACTGTGGCTGTGACCGCCACCACCATTTTCTTCCCCGGCCTGTACGCCCGAATTTTTGCCGACGATGCAGCCCTGGTGGCCCTGGTCAAGCAGGTCCTGCCGGTGTACATGGGCGCTATGGGCTATTTCGGGGTCCAGACCAGCTGCCAATGCGCCTTTCTGGCCCTGGGGCAGGCCCGGCGCTCCTTCTTCCTGGCCTGCCTGCGGAAGATCCTGCTCCTGACCCCCCTGGCCTTTCTTCTTCCCACCTTCATGGGCGTCATGGGCATCTACTGGGCCGAGCCCATCTCTGACTTTGTCAGCGCCACTACTTCCTGGCTCCTGTTTATCCCGGTTTACCGGAAACTCAAGCGCGGGGAGGCACTGCGCTGA
>CALWYY010000044.1 GCA_944385885.1 uncultured Oscillospiraceae bacterium
GCCTGGAGAACGGACTGCATCTGCTGGACGCCCAGGTGAGGCATCTGGGTACCGACATAAATTATATTGTGCTGGAAAACATATATAATGAATTGAAGGATAAGGTGGAGTTCCATTTTAATTCCGCCGTCACCGGCGTTGAAAAGACGGAGGAGGGCTACGTTGTCCATGTGGGCGCCGAGAGCTACAGCTGCGACCGCTGCGTGATCTCCGTGGGCCGCAGCGGCAGCAAGTGGATGGAGAGCGTCTGCGAGGGCCTGGACATCCCCACCCGCTCCAACCGGGTGGACATAGGCGTGCGGGTGGAGCTGCCCGCCGAGGTCTTCTCCCACCTCACCGACGAGCTCTATGAGAGCAAGATAGTCTACCGCACCGAGAAGTTTGAGGATCTGGTGCGCACCTTCTGCATGAACCCCCACGGCGTGGTGGTCAACGAGAACACCAACGGCATAGTCACCGTCAACGGCCACAGCTATGAGGACAAGAGCAAGCACACCGAGAACACCAACTTTGCTCTGCTGGTATCCAAGCACCTGTCCGAGCCCTTCAAGGATTCCAACGGCTACGGCGAGAGCATAGCCCGCCTGTCCAACATGCTGGGGGGCGGCGTCATGGTCCAGCGTTTCGGCGACCTGGTGAGAGGACGACGCAGCACCGTGCGGCGTATAGAGGAGAGCTTTGTCACTCCCACCCTCTCTGCCACTCCCGGCGATCTGAGCCTGGTCATCCCCAAGCGCATCCTGGACGGCATAATCGAAATGATCTATGCTCTGGATAAGATAGCCCCCGGCACTGCCAATGACGACACCCTGCTTTACGGCGTGGAGGTCAAGTTCTACAACATGGAAGTGGAGATAGACAACAACCTGGAGACCAGCAGCCCCGGACTCTTCGTCATAGGCGACTGCTCCGGCGTGACCCACTCCCTGTCCCATGCCTCTGCCAGCGGCGTGCATGTGGCCAGACACATTCTGGGCATCCGGGACTGAGCCGCTTCCCTTGATTTCTGCGCAGTGGGGTGCTAATATACCGTAATATCAGCTGAGTCATAGCCGACGGATATTCCCGCGGCTGTGCTCCCGGCGCATTTCTTCGGCAGGAGGACCGCAATGTCAAAAGTCAAAGGTCAAAATTATATGCACGGCGCCGCCATCCTCACCATAGGCGTTGTGATAATGAAGATACTGGGCTTTATATACAAGATACCTCTGGGGAACATATTGGGGGACGAAGGCTTCTCCATGTTCACCAGCGCCTACAATATCTACTATGTGTTCTTCACTCTGGCAACGGCGGGATTGCCGGTAGCCCTGTCCCGCCTGGTGGCGGAAGCGGATGCCAACGGCCGTGCCAAGCAGGAGGAGAAGACCTTCAGAGTGGCGCTGCTCACCTTCTTTGTCATAGGTACGGTCTTTGCCCTGATCCTGTATCTCTTCCCCAACTGGCTGGCGGACAATTACCTGGAGAATCCTGACGCCGCCCCCAGCATAAGGGCCATGGCCCCATCCATATTGCTGGTGTGCCTGGTCTCGGCCTACAGGGGCTATTGCCAGGGCAACGGCAACATGCTGCCCACCACCGTGGACGAGGTGCTTGAGGTTCTCTTCAAGGTCATCTCCGGTCTGATATTGTCGGCTGTGATCATAAACATGGGCCTGGGCCTGCCCGCCGCCTCCGCCGGAGCCATCTTCGGCGTGTCCATCGGCTCCGTGGTGTCTCTGGGCTATATGATAATCTATAAGCGGCGCAACTACGATGTGCTCTCCGCCCCCTATACAGGAGGCCGGGCGCCCAACGACATCCACGAGGATGACGAGGAAGTGGACGACGCTATGACCATAGTGAGGAAGATCCTCACTATAGGCATACCCATAGCCTTCGGCGCCTGCATTCTGGCCCTGCTCAATTCCGTGGACTCAAAGCTGTGCATGAACCGGCTCCAGAGCGCCGCCGGCTTCAGTTATCAGGAGGCCAAGGTGCTGTACGGGGTCTACGGCAAGGCCCAGACTCTGTTCAACCTGCCGGCCGCCTTCATAACCCCCCTCACCATAGCCATAGTTCCGGCCATATCCGGGGCCATAGCCAGAGGCAGCAGGGGAGAGGCCATGAAGACCGCCGAGGACTCCATGCGCATTTCTGCCGCCATAGCCCTGCCCATGGGCGTGGGTCTGGCGGTGCTGAGCCACCCCATCATGAATATACTCTACCCCAACAGCAACGAGGCGGGCCCCGGCCTGCTCAGCGTCATGGGCATAGCCTCCTTCTTCGTGTGCCTTGTACTCATGGAAAATGCCATTCTTCAGGCCTCCGGTAAGGAGAAACTGACCATGATCACCCTGATAAGCGGCGGGCTAATAAAGATAGCCGTCAACTGGTTCCTGGTGGCTGAGGTGAGCATAAACATTTACGGCGCCCCGGTGGGCACTCTGGTGAGCTATTTCTTCATGGCGGTGCTGGATTTCGTGTTCATGTGCGTCACTCTGAAGGAAAAGCCCAGGGCGCTGAAGGTCTTTGCCGGACCTATAGCTGCCAGCCTGCTGATGGCTGCCACGGCCTGGGCCATATACGGCCTGGCAGGGCGCTTCCTGGGTATAGAGAGCTATTTCGGCATGCTGCTGTCCATGGCCCTGGCCATAGGAGCGGCGGTGCTGGTCTATGCCGTCAGCGTAATAGCTATGAGGGTCATCACAAAGGAAGACATGAGCCTCATACCCGGTGGGATAAAAGTCGCAAAATTACTGCATATGCGCTAAAAAAATCTGAATTTATACAAATAACACTTGATTAACCGCCGGAAATATGGTAGATTCTATGCGTTGCCTTTTTGAAGGCCGTAAGAGAATGAGTATTCTGCCGCATTTTCGGGCAGACTCATCATAAAAGCGGCAATGGCCGCACAATACATTCAGGAGGTTTTTAACTATGAATAAGGCAGATCTGGTCGCAGCAGTTGCTGAGAAGGCCGGTATTTCCAAGAAAGACAGCGAGAAGGCAGTCAACGCCGCCTTTGACGCCATTACCGACGCTCTGGTAGCCGGCGACAAGGTCCAGCTGGTTGGCTTCGGCGCTTTTGAGACCAAGGAGCGCGGCGCCCGTCTCGGCCGCAACCCCAAGACCAAGGAAGAGATACAGATTCCTGCCAGCCGTGTCCCCGCTTTCAAGGCCGGCAAGGCTCTCAAGGATGCTGTGGCAAAGTAATCTGCACTGCAATATAAAACGGCCGTCGAAAAGACGGCCGTTTTTAAATATGGGCAAAAGAACAAGGGAGGCAAGCCATGAGACTTGACAAGTATCTGAAAGTGTCCCGGCTGATAAAGCGCCGCAGCGTGGCCAACGAAGCCTGCGACGGGGAGCGGGTCAGCGTCAACGGCCGCCAGGTGAAGGCCAGCTACCAGGTGAAGGTGGGGGACGTGATAGAGATAAGTTTCGGCCAGCGCAGTCTGAAGGTGGAAGTCACCCAGGTGAGCGAGACCGTATCCAAGGCGGAGGCCCCGGCCATGTACCGGGAGATAGAGTGAGGAAATAAGAACAAACGGAAGACCGGAGGCGCACCCCAGCGGGGCCGCCTCCGGTCTTTTATGGATTATATTAAAAATCAGATGATATACTTCTTCAGCTCTTCAGGCACGGTCTCGGGATCAACAGAGATGCTGATGAAAAAGTCTATGCCCTCGGAGGTAGCAAAGCTATCCAGCCAGGAAATAAACTTGCACAGAGCCTCAGGAGACTTGTCTTCAACCATCTTGTAAAAGTTGTCGATAAAGAAATGGGTGATGTCGTAGTTACCGGCATGAATGCCGCAAATGAGTCCCTTGAGGAACTCGTAACTGCCGATATCGTAGTTGCCGGCATCTATAAGGCGGGCCTGATAGGGGATGTCGTAAGTGAGCTTACGTTCCTTCTCGATGCAGATCACATCGCCGTGGCAAGTATTGACGGTCTGACGGACCATGTCCACCAGCTTCTTAGTCTTTCCGGAACCCTTCAGCCCCATGATTAAACTGACCATGATGATCACGCTCCTTTGTTTTTTTGCATAATATCCGCAAACTTGTAATATATACACTATAAGATTACCATGTTTGGCCGAAAGGTGCAAGCAGAATTGAGAGGTAATATTCAACAAAATGTTTAAAGGCCTCTGGGAGCAATCTTTTTTGACCAGCTGGTCGATATTTCCTTGACGCTGAGGGAATAATGTGCTAACATTTTATCAAGCTGCAAGGTGCATTCTGTGCATTTTGCACACGGAAACTAGATTACAAGAGAGGTGTAATGCTTGAAAGACCTAAAGCATCTTATTTACTTTGAGAATCTGCTTCAGGACGCGCAAAACGAGCTGGTCACCAAGGCCGTGGCGGAGGGCAAGCACGCCCTGGGTTATAACTGCTACTACATACCCGAGACCCTGCTGAACCTGCCGGGCTGTTTTTCCAGCCGCCTGAGGGCTCCCCGCTGTGTTTCCACCGATATTGCCAGCTATTACATGACCACCAGGAACTGCCCCTATGTGCGCTCCATTCTGGAGAGAGCCATCGAAGGGGGCTACAATTATCTGGAGGCGCTGTTCGGGGCCGAGAGCTGCGCGGCCATGGAGCGCATGGAGGAGCACTTCGTTCTCATTCACCCCGTGAAGAATGATAAGTTCTTTTCCACCATCATTGACCCCCCCATGAAAGGGGACGAGAACAACCTCAATTACTACAAGGCCCAGCTGAAGCTGAAGGTAGTGGACAAGCTGAGAGACGAGCTGGGGGTGGATGTGTCTGAGGAAGCCATGCTCAAGGCCATAGAGGACCACAATGAGATATCCCGCCTCATCACCGAAATGGGGGATCTCAGGAAGCTGGAAAATCCCCCCATCACAGGTTATGAGTTCCATGTGATACAGCTGGTGAGCCAGGTCTGTCCCCACTATCTCATAAAGCCCTATCTGGAGGAGACTCTGGAGGAGCTGAAGACCAGGGAGCCGGAACCCAAATTCCCCTTCCGGGCCAGAGTAGCTCTGGTGGGTTCGGAGATAGACGACCCGGATTTCACCAAGCTTATTGAGAGCTGCGGCGCCATGGTGGTAGCAGACAGATATTGCTTCGGCAGCTTCCCCGGCAGAGAGCAGATAGAGGTACTTCCCGGTGAGAGCGCCTTTGACGCCATCTGCCGCCACTATCTCCAGTGGAACCAGTGCGCCAGATTCATGGACGGAGACAAGATAGACCAGCGTCACAATGAGGTAAGGAAGCTGGTGGAGAACTTCAGGGCCGACGGCGTCATCTACGAGAACATGAAGTTCTGCGAATTCTGGAGCTATGAGAAGGTTCTGGCAAACCATATCTTTACCAACGAGCTGCACATCCCCTGCTGCACCATAGAAAAGGAATACGCCCTGGGGGCGGCGGGGCAGCTTCGTACACGCTTCCAGGCATTTATAGAATCTCTGGAAATCAAGAGCATTCAGGGAGGCAAGTGATATGAAACTGACCGATAAACTGATAAAGGCCGTTGACAAAAAGCTGGAGCGCTTCGACCCCCTGTGGCAGGCAGAACACGGCGTGGGCGGGCTGCGCTCCCGCTACTACGACAAGACCGGCGTTGCCAAGTACAGAGAGTGGAGAGGCGTAAAGGACACCTTCTACGACTATACCCAGTGGCTCTATAACCTGATGAGCATGGGCCAGATGGTGGCCTCCGCCCCTGTAAAGTGTCTGAGAGGCTTTTGGGAGTACCGCTGGATGGGCTCCTACCTGGGCACATTCATGTTTATAGACCGGCTCTTTGAGGGCTACCGGGGCTATGAGCTGCGGATAGCCCACATGAACATGCACGCCATAGTCCAGAGCCTGACGAAGAAGATAGCCCTGGTGCTGGCCAATGACCGGCGCTTCGGCGGCGGCCCCCTCACCGACAGGATGGTGCCCATGGATGAGGTGCTGCCTCCGCTGTTCATGGCGGGCTTCAAGGACCTGATACCCATTCCCCTCCAGACCCTGCCGGAGTTTATCATCTGCGATATAGACCAGCATATTGAGCCCTATTATATCGACGTGGCCGAGTCCTACGGTCTGCCTGCGGACGTGTGCTCCCGCTGCGCCGCCGAGACCGGCGTCACCATAGACGATGCCTTCCCCATTATCGGCAAGGCCTTCCTGTCCACCAATATGCCCTGCAATGCCTCCGAGTCAACGTCCATGTTCCAGCGCCGGCGGGTGAATCTGCCTTACCAGCCTGTTACCATGGCCATGATACATAATGAGCCCGGCGCCCATCCCTATTCCACCCAGGAACTGAAAAACGCCATAGCCTTCATAGAAAAGGAATACGGCGTGAAGTACGACTGGAACGCCCTCTTTGAGCGGGCGAAACAGATGAACGAGCAAAACACCATAGAGCTGGAGAAGTGGGACTTCTTCAAGACCCCCTATTCCGCCCTGGTTGGCATTGCCGAGACTTTGTACCGCCTCTACTCCTGGGCCTCCGTAAACGGCCAGGAGGACTACTTCACCAAGAACGACAGGAAAGTTATAGCCATCATGCGCAAGGCCTATGAGGAGAAGTATAAGCCCTTCTCCGGCAAGACCCGCCACCGGGCCTTCCTGTGGGGACCCTCCGCCGTATATTATACCGACTTCCCCACCTGGATACAGAATTGCTGGGGCATCAATATCGTGCTGAACATGGACTCCACCATGGGCCACAACATGATCGATACCAGCGATCCGGAAAAGGCCATGGAGGACCTGGCCTTGTTCAGCGAGAAGGGCGTCATGCGCCACCACGCCGTGGGAGGCTGGGACAACGTCAACGCCCTGTGGGATTGGGCCAAGAAATTCCAGTGCGACATGGTGCTGTTTAACGATAACGTGGCCTGCAAGGGCATGAACGGCGTGCACGCGCTCATGGAGGAGCAGGCCCGGGATCTGGGATTTTCCTTCATCTTTGTGGAGCACGACCTGGAGGACTGCCGCACGGTATCCCGGCGGGATATGCGCCGGCGGGTGAGCGATTACATGTCGATGGTACTGGGAGAGGAGCCGCTGGACGAGACGCTGGTGGACTTTGACGATTCCCAGGCCTGGTAACGAGAGGGGCGGAGGTAAGAGCATGAAAAAGAATCGGTGCATAGCCTGCCGGGCGCTGGGCTGGGCGGCACGGGCCCTGGGCTGGGCGATCCTGGCGGGAGTGGGGCTGTTTGCGGTGACGTTTACTGTGTACATGTTCAATCTGGAGAACAAGCTGATCTACCGGTACATATATCCGTTTCTGCAAAAGCACTATAACTCCCAGAAACGGGACCGGCGTATCTGAATAAAAGCCCGTCCGCAGCCATTTTGCGGACGGGTTTTTGATGGGTACCTGCCAGTGGGTTTATTGACAGGCCGCTCCCGTGCCGGTATAATACAAGGAAACAAGTGGGAAAAGGAGCAGCCGGCATGGATGAACTCAAGGCGGTATTCGCCAGCAACCTCATCCGTCTGCGGACGGAGGCGGGGTTGACGCAGGCGGAACTGGGACGCCAGCTTAACTACTCCGACAAAACCATATCCAAGTGGGAACGGGCGGAGGCCATGCCGGACGCGCTGGTGCTGCTGCTAATGGGGGAGATGTTCCATGTAACGGTGGACTATCTTCTCCACGAGCACAGCGAATGGGAGGGGGACCGAGCCCGGGCCCGGGCGGACGAAGAGCGGCCCTACAACCGGGGCGCCATTACGGCGGTGAGTATAACGGGGCTGTGGACGGTGGCGGTGCTGCTGTTCGTGTGTTTTTGGATCAGCGGGAAGATTTTGTGGGTGGTCTTTCCCTGCGCGGTGCCGTTGACGCTGATCACGCTCCTTGTGTTCAACACCATGTGGAACCGGGGACGGTGGAATATGATGATTGTGATGGCGCTGGTGCTGTGCCTGCTGGTGCTGGTCTACTTTTTGTTTTTCCGAATCAATATGTGGCAGCTGTTTCTGGTGGCCATTCCCGCGGAGCTGGTGGTATTTTTCAGTTTCCGCATCCGCCGGTCCCGGCGGGACGGAAAAGCGCCGGGGAAAGAGAGCGGCACATAAGACACCGCCGGGGGAGTTCCTCCGGCGGTTTTTCTCAAAGAATTTTAACAATTCCGTGACTTTCCAATCCCTCTGGCGCATGATATACTAAATAAGTATCCTGAGAGGAGGTCGATCCTTTGGAAACGGAAGGCAAGTCCGGCACCCGTGTTTCCTTTCTGGTGAACATAGCGTACTGGGCGGTAATCGTCGCCATTGTGTATCTGGTGTTCAAGTACCTGGTGAACCTGTTGATGCCGTTTTTCCTGGCGTTGATTTTTGCAGCTGTGGCCCGGCCTGTGGCTGTTTTCCTCAGCCGGGAGTACCGGTACAAGAAAAACGCGGCGGGGGAACGGGTAGCTGTGCGCCGCCGTGTGCGTATGAACCGCACCGTGGCGGGCATCATCAGCGTGATCTTGCTGTTTCTGATCGTCCTCGGTCTTTTGATAATTCTCTTTGTACAGCTGGCGGATACCGTGGCGGACCTGGCTGCGGGGATTCCGGGGTTGTACTACGCCAAGGTCCTGCCGGGGATTACGGAGTTTTTTGCCAAGGTGGAGGAACTGGCGGGACGGATCGACGAGTCCCTGCTGGAAATGGTGCAGTCTGCCGTACCCAACATCCTGTCCTCGGTGGGCAGCACGGTAACGGAGGCCTCCGCCAAGGTGGTGGGCTGGATTGCCTCCGTGGCGTCCCGGCTGCCGGGGATGCTTTTGAGCACTATCATCTGTCTGATTGCCACGGTTTTTATTGCGGTGGATTTCGATAAGATCAAAACCTTTATCCGGCGCAACCTTCCTGAGCGGCCCCTGCGGATGGTGCGGGACGTAAGGGACTCCTTCCTGGGGATTGTATGGCAGTTTATCAAGTCCTACTTTATTATTTTCTGCATTACCACCACGGAGATCACTGTGGGCCTGCTGCTGATCGGAGTGAACCGGCCGGTGCTGGTGGCGGTGCTCATTGCCATTTTTGACGCTTTCCCCATTGTGGGCAGCGGCATGATTCTCCTGCCCTGGACGATTCTGACCCTGATCTCGGGAGAGGTCTGGCGGGGACTGGGGCTGGGGATCCTGTATGCCGTGGTGGTCATCGCCCGGCAGATCATTGAACCGAAGATTGTGGGGAAACACGTGGGCCTGCGCCCCATCGTGACGCTTATTTGCATGTATGCCGGCACCCGCCTGTTCGGAGGGCTGATCGGCCTGTTTGGACTGCCCATCACCGCCGCCATTCTGGTGGATCTGAACGACAGCGGCATACTCCACCTGTTCAAACGGCCCGACCCGGCGGAGAAGGCCGGGACCTGAAACGGAGGCGAGAGGGTTGATCGTAAAAATACTGGCTGTAGGCGACGTGGTGGGGCAGACGGGGCTGTCTTTTCTCAAGGAACGGCTCCGGCCGCTGCAGAAGGAGCGGGACATTGCATTTACGGTGGTCAACGGGGAGAATGCCAACGTAGTGGGCATTACCCCCGGACAGGCCCGGGCCATCCTCAGCGCCGGGGCGGATGTGGTGACTTTGGGGAACCATACCTGGACCCGCTGGGAGCTGCAGCCCTATTTGGAGGAGGAACTGCGGATTTTGCGCCCGGCCAACTATGCCCCCCAGTGTCCAGGCCGGGGGGACTGGACCTACGCCACGGCTTTCGGCCCGGTGCGTGTAATCAACCTCCTAGGCCGGTTTACCCTGGACGCCAATACGGACAACCCGTTCCCCCTGGCCGATGCCCTGCTGGCGGAGAACCAGACGCGGATCGTGCTGGTGGATATGCACGCCGAGGCCACCAGCGAGAAACTGGCCATGGGGCATTTTCTGGACGGGCGGGTTTCCGCCGTGTGGGGGACCCACACCCATGTGCAGACATCTGACGCCCAGACGCTCCCCGGCGGGACGGGGTATATCACAGATCTGGGCATGACCGGCCCGGCCCGGTCTGTTTTGGGTATCCGTCCGGATCAGTCGGTGAGGAAATTTTTGGGCGATCCGCCCCGGCGGTATGAGCAGGCGCCGGGGCCGGGGAAGCTGGAGGGGGCCGTGTTTGCCGTGGATACGGAGACCGGCGCCTGCTGCGGGGTGGAACCCCTGCGGGTGGAGGCATGAGCATACGTTTTCTGCACGGGGCGGATTTCCATTTGGATTCGCCATTCGACGGGCTGAGCGGGGAGAAGGCGGCCCTTCGCCGGAGAGAGCAGCGCCAGCTGCTGGAGAGGCTGGGGGAGCAAGTCCGGAAATGGGACGCGCAGCTTCTTTTTTTGTCCGGCGATCTGCTGGACAGCACCAACGCCTACGGGGAGACGGGCGATATGCTCCGGACCGTTTTAGCCGGGTTGGGCATTCCGGTGTTCATTGCGCCGGGAAACCACGACTGGTATCGCCGCACTTCTCCCTATGCCCGCTTGGCCTTTTCGGAGAACGTCCACATTTTTACCCGGCCGCACCTGGAACCGGTGGGTCTCCGGGAGCTGGGCGTACGGGTCTGGGGGGCGGGATATACGGATAACACCTGCCCGCCGCTGCTGCGGGGGTTTCAGGCAGAGAAGCAGCCGGGGATTTTGGACATCCTGGTGCTCCACGGGGAGGTGGGCCGGCCCCGGTCGCCCTACTGTCCCATGGGGGAGGAGGAATTGGCTGCCAGCGGCATGGACTACGCTGCACTGGGACATGTACACACCTTCAGCGGCCTGCGCCGGGCGGGAAATTGCTATTATGCCTGGCCGGGATGTCCGGAGGGTCGCGGATTTGACGAATGTGGGGAGAAAGGGATAATCCGGGGGGAACTGACCGGGGAGAGCTGCCGTGCGGAGTTTGTGCCGCTGGGTGGACGCCGGTACCAACGGCTGGAGGTCCGCGTCGGGGAGGATCCCCTGGAATCGGTACTGGCGGCGCTGCCAGAGGATACACGGCGGGATATCTATCGGATCACCCTGACGGGAGAGTGCGCCGCGGCACCGGACGTTATGGGGATCCAAAGCGCCCTGGAGGGGCGGTTTTTCCATCTGACCGTACGGGACGGGACGGAACCCCAGCGGGACCTGTGGGCCCGGAGAGAGGAAGACGGCCTGCGCGGGCAGTTCCTGCGCCGCATGTACCGGCGGCTGGAACAGGCCCGGGATGAAGAGGAACGACGGACGGTCATCCTGGCGGTACGGGCCGGGCTGGCGGCAATGGAAGGGCGGGAGGACCGGCTGTGATCATCCGGAAAATGACGGCGACGTTCGGGACTCTGGAGGGGAAAACGCTGGAGCTGAAGCCGGGGCTGAACGTGATCGAGGCACCCAACGAATGGGGGAAATCCACCTGGTGCGCCTTCCTGCGGGCCATGCTCTACGGGATTGACACCGCCCAGCGGGCGAAGCAGGGGCAGAAACCAGACAAGACGCTGTACGCCCCCTGGAGCGGGGCGCCCATGACAGGGAGCATGGAACTGGCGTGGCGGGGCCGGGAGATCACCCTGCGCCGGGATACCCGGACGCCCAACGCGCCGCTGCGGGAGTTTTCGGCCTATTACACCGGCACGGCCCAACCTGTGCCCGGGCTGACCCGGGCGGAGGCGGGGGAGATGCTGACCGGGGTGTCGGAGGACGTGTTCCGGCGTACCGCGTTCATTGGCCAGGCAGGGCTGGGAGTAAACGCCGTGCCGGAGCTGGAAAAGAAAATGGCCGCGATCCTCACCTCGGGAGAGGAGGACACCTCTTATACGGAGGCGGAGAAACGTCTGTCCGAGTGGCAGCGCAGACGCCGCTACCGCGGCCGGGGACAGCTGCCCCAGCTGGAGGAGGAGATAGAAGCCCTTCAAAAGACCCAGCAGGAGGCGGAGGAGACGGTCCGGCGGCTGGAGGAACTGGAGGAGCAGGCCGGGCAAGCCCGGCGCCAGCTGGAGGAGGAGAAGAGCCGCCTGGCCCAGGAACGGGAACGGCATCTCCAGGCAGAGCGGGATGAGCTGGATGCCTGCCGGCGGGAGGCCCGGCAATTGGACCGGGAGGCAGGGGAACGGGAGCGGAGGGCGGAAGCCCTGCGCCAGGCGTTGGCGGAGCCTCCCTTTGCCGGACGCGCCCCGGATGAGCTGGCGGCCCAGGTAAGAGAGGACACGGCGGCGGCCGCGGCCCTGGCGGAGAGGGCGCATAAAGCGCCCCGGACCTGGCCGGGGACGGCCCTGCTGGCGGCGGGAGCCCTTTTGGCCGGGGGAACAGGGGTGCTGGTATTTTTGGACCGGCCCTGGCTATGGACGACGCTGGCAGGGGCGATCTTGCTGGCGGCGGGAGCGTGGGCGCTCCTGTCCGCTGGGAAGGGAAGGGAGAGCTGCCGGCGCGCCGGGGCGGAGAGTCAAGCCATCCTTGGCAAATACGCCGCTGCCAGCCCGGAAGAACTGGAAAGCCGGCTGACCAGGTATACCCGGCTCTTCCAGCAGGCCGAGGCGGCAGCACAGGAGGCCGGACGGGCCCGCTTGGCGGCGGAGCGCTGCCAGGAACGAGAGGAGCTTTTGTACAGGCGGCTGGCCGGGACACCCTCCCATGGGGAGGCAGGAGCCCTGCCCCGGGAGCTGGGGCAGAGGCAGGCGTATTTGCAGACAGAATGGGGCCGGGCGAAGGGACGGCTGGATACGCTGGGCGACCCGCTGGTGACGGCCACGCGCCTGAAAGAGCTGGAGGACCGGCGCAGCCGCGCGGAGAGGGAGTACGCCGCCCTGTCGCTGGCTCTGGAAGAGCTGGCGGCGGCCAACGCCGAGCTGCAGGCCCGGTTTTCCCCGGCGCTGGCCCGGCGCACGGGGCAGATTATGCACCGGCTGACCGGGGGCAGAGTGGAGGAAGTGACCCTGGCCCGGGACCTGACGGCCCTGATTCGCCGGCCGGAGGATGTCCAGCCCCATGCGGATGCTTTTTTCAGCCGGGGGACCTGCGATCAGTATTACCTGTCCCTGCGGCTGGCGCTGTGCGAGATGGTGCTGCCGGAAGAGGAGCCCTGTCCTCTGGTGCTGGATGACGCGCTGGTGACCTTTGACGATGAGAGAATGGGTCTTGCCATGGAGCTGCTCCAAAAGATGGGGGAGAAGCGGCAGATACTTCTTTTTACCTGCCAGGGCCGGGAACGCCGCTGGCTGGAGGCCCAGCAGCAAGGCGGGAGCGGGTTCCGGGGTTGATGTAAACGGAAACAGGCCGCGGCCCGGTTATAGCCGGGCCACGGCCTGTTTTTTGCTTTCCCGCCCCAGCCGGAGCGGCAGGGCGCCGGACACGGAAAACGGCATGACCGAAGTCATGCCGTTTTACAATCCCCCCAATAACCGAAGGGATTAGAGCTGTTTCTGGGCGTTTACCTTGATGCCCGGGCCCATGGTGGAGGCGATCACGCAGCTGCGGATATACTGGCCCTTCGCGGCGGCGGGCTTGGCCCGGAGAATGGCGTTCAGGAGGGCTTCGTAGTTCTCCCGCAGCTTTTCAGGGCCAAAGGACACCTTGCCGATGGGGCAGTGGATGATATTGGTCTTGTCCAGGCGGTACTCGATCTTACCGGCCTTGACCTCCGTAATGGCCTGGGTCAGGTTGGGGGTAACGGTGCCGGCTTTGGGGGAAGGCATCAGGCCCTTGGGGCCCAGGACTTTACCCAGGCGGCCCACAACGCCCATCATGTCAGGGCTGGCGATTACTACGTCGAAGTCGAACCAGTTCTCGCCCTGGATCTTCTGAACCATATCCGCGCCGCCCACAAAATCCGCGCCGGCAGCCTTGCACTCTTCCTCCCGCTCAGGCTTGCAGAACACCAGCACCCGCCGGGTCTTGCCGGTGCCGTGAGGCAGGACGATGGCCCCGCGAACCTGCTGGTCGGCATGCCGGGAGTCTACGCCCAGCTTGACGTGCAGTTCCACGGTCTCATCGAACTTGGCCCGAGCGGTCTTGCCCAGCAGTTCAAAAGCGTCCTTGGGCTCGTACAGAGCCTGTTTATCTATGAGCTTGCTGCTCTCCTTGTAATTTTTACCTCTGAACACTTGTAATTCCTCCTAAAATGTGGTTGTTCGGAAGGTTACTTCCTCCCACGGGGGACAGGCTCAGTCCCCGACGACGACGCCCATAGACCGGCAGGTGCCGGCGATCATGCTCATGGCAGCCTCCAGATCCGTGCAGTTGAGATCCCGCATCTTCTGCTCGGCGATCTTGCGAACGTCCTCTTTGCTGATGGTGGCGACTTTGTCGCGCTGGGGGACGCCGGAACCGCTCTCAATGCCGCAGGCCTTCTTGATGAGAAGGGCAGCGGGAGGAGTCTTGGTGATGAAGGTAAAGCTGCGATCGGAGTAGACCGTGATGACCACGGGAATCATCAGGCCCATGTCGTTTTTCGTGCGCTCGTTAAAATCCTTTGTAAATTGGGAGATGTTCACGCCGTACTGGCCCAGGGCGGGGCCCACGGGGGGCGCCGGGGTGGCCTTGCCGGCGGGAACCTGGAATCTGACGTATCCAACTATTTTCTGTGCCATTGTAGAGCACCTCCAGAATTAATCTTCTTTTACCGGCTCGACCTGATCCAGCGTCAGGTCGATGGGTGTCTCCCTGCCAAACATGGAGACGATCAGACGTACGCTGTCCCGCTCCGGATACAGCTCGTCCACAGTGCCAAGGAATCCTTCCAGGAGCCCGTCGATGATCTTGACGGTGTCGCCTACCTGGAATCCAACCGAGATCTCCCGGCGTTCCACGCCCATATCCAGGATCTCCTGCTCCGTCAGGGGGACGGGTTTGCCGTCGGAACCGACAAAGCCGGTGCAGCCCCGGCAGTTGCGCACCAGGTGCCAGCTCTCGTCGGTGAGCACCATCTTTACCAGGACATACCCGGGAAAGACCTTGCGCTCAATCTCCTTCTCCCCGGCGTCGGTACGTTCCACCACGGTTTCCATGGGGATGTTGACGTCCAGGATCCGGTCCTGCATACGCCGGTTCTCCGCCGCCTTCATAATGGAGGCAGCCACGGTGTTTTCGTACCCGGAATAGGTGTGGACTACATACCACTTTGCGTTATCGGACATTTCAGCCTACCAGTCTGATCAGCGTCCGGATCGCGGCGGAGGCCAATGAGTCAAACCCCCAGAGAATGACAGCGGATCCGGCCATCATCACCAGCGCCACCAGCGTGTTCTTTCCGAACTGAGTAGGGGTAGGCCAGACGACCTTCTTCAGCTCGCTTTTCATGTCCCGGAACCATTTCTTGACCCGGCCCCAAAAACCCAGCTGGGTCCGGCGGACCGCTCCGCCTTTGGACTGAGCGGGTACGGCCTTCTTTTCCTCGTTAGCCATGAAATCTGCTTCCTTTCCCCGTCACTTCGTCTCTACGTGCTTGGTGTGCTTGCGGCAGAAGGGACAATACTTGTTCATCTCGAGCTTCTCGGGAGAATTTTTCTTGTTCTTCATGGTGTTGTAGTTGCGCTGCTTGCACTCGCTGCATCTGAGGGTCACTTTGATCCGCGAACCTGCTTTCGCCATTTTTCGGCACCTCCTTGTTTTATTTGCGCCCGGGGGCGCATGCCTCCCTGTATGGGCCGAATGGACACAAAAAAATAAACCTCTCGACCGACAGGTACAGTTACTATACCACAAGCTATAGTATCGGTCAAGGGGAGATTCGTGATTTTTTCCAGATATACAGGCATTTTCGCCCCGGAATAGGAAGAATCCGCCCGCCCGTAGGACTACGGGCGGGCGGTACGGATTATTTTACGTCTCCATCACCGGAGGCGGGGGGTTCCGGGGGGCGCTTTTTCCGGAACGGCCGGGCTTTGCCGGGGGTGCGCCGGCCCAGGAGGCGGCGCAGCAGCAGTACCGCCGCCACGACCAGCGCCGCGATCAGTACCAGTACCGGCAGGTTGGATACCAGCTGCAAAAACAGGTCGGTAAAGAACGTTCCCACCCGCTTCAGGGACCGGCGGAATCCTTCCGCCATCCGTTCCCAATAGGACAGGGTCACCGTGGGCTGGGGGGTGTACTCCGTTACCTCCTGCAGGCTGATGGTGACGGTGCTGTAGCGTACCTCATTGTCGTAATTGTCCAGGGTGCTGGTGAGAGAGTCGATCTCATACTGGACCTCCGTCAGCTGCTGCTGGATGGCCAGCATATCCTCCACGGTCTCGGCTATGGCCAGCATCTCCAGCAGGCGCTCCTCCTGGGTCTGGTAGGCCTCCAGGCGGCTTTGCACGTCGTAGTACTGGCGGGTGACGTTTTCCGAGTAGGTGTTGCAGTAGGGGACGTTCCCCAGCTCCGACAGGGAACTGGTGAGCTGGCTGAAATGCTCGCTGGGCACCCGGATGACGAACTCTGCGGAGCGGTTGGTCTCCCGGCCCCGGGCGGTATCGGAGTAGTTGCGCCCGGAGACGCTGGTACTCTCCATAAATCCGCCCAGCTTCTCCACCAGGGCGTATACCCCCTCCACGGCGGACTCATAGTCCGTGGTCTCCACCTGGGCATAGGCCGAATAGATGATCTTCTCGCTGTTGATGGAGGCGGAACCGCCGCCGTCCTCCGCCCCGTCCTCTCCGGCGGGGACGGCTGTGTCCGCATCGGGCGCCGGGGCTTCAGCCTCGCCAGCCTCGTTGGATGTGACGCGGTAGCTGTACTGTGCCGCCAGCCCGCCGGTAGAGCCGGAGGCGGACTCTGTTGTTTCCTCCATCACTGCGGCCGGCGCGGACAGAGGGGTATCCGATCCCGTGGCGCCGCAGCCGGCCAGGACCAGGGCCGATACCAATAGAAAAACCAGGAGCAGGGATAAAAACCTTGAGCTTTTTTTCATGTGGCAGACCTCCGTTTCTTTCCATGGGGGACGCTTCTGACCATTTGACGGCGGGAATCGGAAAATGTTCCACCCAAACGGGGCTGGAGCGAAAAAAAGACAGCCTGCGCCTTAGGCCTCTGGGTGGCCCCATAACCCCCCCCGCCATCAAACCTTCACCCCTGGCCTTCGGGCTCCCCGCATAGGGGAGACGGGGAGGGGGGCGGGAACCCCCTCCGCCGGGGGACGGCCGGCGACATTCCCAAGTACCCGCTGGGAAAGCCCCTCCCCCGGCGTGAGAGCCGCTCCAGGCCGGAAAAAAACGGGAGGCGCCAAAGGCGCCTCCCAAAATTCTAATCCGGGCAAAGGTACCCGGCATCTACCGCAGCTCGTCGGGAAGAGCGTACAGGCTGCCCCGCCGGCCAGCAATCTCCGGCTGGAACACCTCTTCGTCCCAGCGTTCCTCCGGTACCTCCTGGATATCCACCGACACCCATCCCGGCTGGCCGCCCAGACACCGGACGGTGTCCTGGACCAGCGCCTGGGCCAGGGCCTGTTTTTCCTCCCGGCTGTGGCCGGGCCAGACCTTTACAATAATGTGGGGCATGGCAAATCCCTCCTGTCAAAAATCGGGCCTAAACGTGGTCAGTAGGCCACGCCCCAGTAAACCATGTGCTTGGCCGGACGGCCGCAGATGGGGCAGACGTCGGACAGATGCTCCTGCTGGAAGGGGATGCAGCGGCTGGACATGCCGGCCTGCTCCTTCATTTTTGCCTCGCAGGCGGGGTCCCCGCACCACATGGTTTTGATAAAACCGCCCTTTTCCGCCTGCAGGGCCCGGGCGTCCTCCAGGGAATAAGCCGCAAAGCAGTGTTCGTCCAGGTTCTTTTTTGCCTTGTCGAACAGCCCCTGCTGGACGGCCTCCAGCAGAGCGGGCACCGATTCTTCCAGCCTATCCAGGGGCAGGAAGGCCTTTTCCCCGTTATCCCGGCGCACCGCCACGCACTGGCCATTTTCCAGGTCCTTGGGCCCAATCTCCAGGCGCAGAGGCACACCCTTCATCTCCCAGTTGGCAAACTTCCAGCCGGGAGAGTTGTCAGAGAAATCCCCCCGCACCCGGATGCCCGCGGCCTTCAGACGGGCCACCAGCTCTCCCGCCTTATCCGCCACGCCCGGCTTGTGCTGGGCGATGGGCAGGACGATCACCTGAATGGGGGCCATCCGGGGGGGCAGCACCAGCCCGCTGTTGTCCCCGTGAGTCATGATGAGCCCGCCGATGATCCGAGTGGACATGCCCCAGCTGGTCTCATGGGGGACGCTCTGCTGGTTGTTCCGGTCGGCAAAGGTGATGTTGAAAGCCCGGGCAAAGCCGTCCCCGAAATAGTGGCTGGTACCGCTCTGCAGCGCTTTGTGGTCGTGCATCATGCACTCGATGGTATAGGTGTTTACCGCCCCAGCGAATTTCTCCTTGTCGGTTTTGTTCCCCCGAATCACAGGCATGGCTAAAAGATGCTCGCAGCAGTCAGCGTATACCTCCAGCATCTGCAGCGTCTCCTCCCGGGCCTCTTCCTCCGTGGCATGAAGGGTGTGGCCCTCCTGCCAGAGAAACTCCCGCCCCCGCAGAAACGGCCGGGTGGTCTTTTCCCAGCGCAGTACGCTGCACCACTGGTTGTATTTCATGGGCAGGTCCCGCCAGGAATGGACCACATGGCTCCAGTGGTCGCAAAACAGGGTCTCCGAGGTGGGCCGGATGCACAGCCGCTCCGGCAGCTCCTCACTGCCGCCCTGGGTCACCCAAGCGCACTCGGGAGCGAACCCTTCCACGTGGTCTTTCTCTTTCTGCAGCAGGGATTCCGGGATCAGCATGGGCATGGACACGTTCTCATGCCCCAGTTCCTTGAACCGCCGGTCCAGGTAAGACTGGATGTTTTCCCACAGGGCGTAACCGTAGGGGCGCAGGATGAACAGCCCCTTTACCCCCGAGTAATCCACCAGCTCCGCCTTGGTGCACACGTCGGTGAACCACTGGGCAAAGTCCACCTCCATGTCGGTGATCTGCTCGACTTTCTTTTCCTTGGCCATTTCTTCTTCTCCTTTAATAACGGCAGGGGCCTTCCCCCACCGCGGATTACGTACCTGAATTTTATATTGTAGGCGATGAAATATGCCTTGTCAAGGCTCTTGACATACGCAGGGCAGATAGTATAATTTCATAGTGATTCAGTATCAGGAATTTGCGGCTGCAAAAGCCGATGGGGGTGTCCCGAATCAACAGGAAAAGTTTCATGGCCGAGCTCCGGAGCCTGCTGGCCTTTATGGACCCGGAGGATCGCCTGCGGGTGCTGCGGTACTATGACAGGCTGTTTGACGATGCCGGGCCGGAAGGGGAGGCGGCGCTGATCGACTCCTTCGGGTCTCCCGTCCGGCAGGTGCTGCTGATCGAAAAGCAGTACCGGGAAAAGCTCCAGGCAGAGGAAGACGGTTATCTGGAGGAGGAGGAAGAAGAGCCGGGCTATGGTCCGGAGGAGCCGGAGGACGAGCCGGAAGAACCGGAGGACGAGCCGGAAGAGCCAGAGGACGAGCCGGAGGAACCGGAGGACGAGCCGGAGGAACCGGACTACGAACAGGAAGCGCCGAGGGGAGAACCGGACTACGAGCCGGAAGAGCCGGAGGCGGAGAAACCGGAACTTGCGATGGAAGCGCCGGAGGAACCGGAAGAGGCACAGCAGCTGCCGGAGCCGGAAGCGGAGCCCTCTGCGCCGGAAGAGCCGTCTCCCGTGCCGGAGGAAACCCCGGCCGGCGGGGACGAGCCAGAATATGCGCTGGCGCCGCAGGAGATGGCGGACGAATATGGGGACGAGGACGCCGGCTATTCGGAGGAGCCGTACGCGGGGGTCGCTATTACGGCGGCCACCTTTGCCGGGGACGAACCTCTTGAGGAACCGGAGGAACCGGACTACGACGAGGAGTATGAGGAAGAGGCGGCCGGCTTATATTATGGCGGCGACCGGGAGTACCAGGCGCCCACGCCGGGTCAAGTAACGGCGGCGGTGTTTGTGACGATCCCCGTGGCGGTGTTCGTGATCGCAGGTATTGCCCTGTCGGTGGGGCTGGGGTTGCTGGCTATCGGACCGGGGGTCCTGTTTGGCGCGGCGGGGGGCTATATGTCCGGGTATATGTTCGGAGGGATTATGACGTTCCTGCCGGACATCCTGCTGGTGGGCGGAGCGGTCCTGATCAGTTTCTGCCTTGCGCTGCTGCTTTTATGGCTGGGGGTGTTCGTGGCGGTGGGAGGCACCTATCTGGTGGTGCGGGCCACCGGCGGAATTTACCGGAAGATCCTGGGGAGAGGAGGCAGCGGCCGTGGGTAAGATGTGGAAATGGGTTTTGCTGATCTGCTTCTGCCTGCTGCTTCTGGGTGCGGCGCTGGTGGGGGTAGCATACGCCACCGGCGGCAGCGTAGAGCGGGTGCTGGTTACTACCGATATTGCAGATATGACAAAGTTTATGAGCCGGGAGCAAATTCTGCGCATTGTGACATTCCTGTTCGGCTAAGGTAGACCCGGTCTGAAAAGGCGCCCGGGGAGAGGCACGCTCTCCCCGGGCGCCTTTTCGCGGCGTCACCAGGAAACAGCCGGCGGCATAGGATGGGGCGCAAGGCAGGTAACGATATTATGGAACGAAAAATGAACAGTCTGCCGCCGGGCGCGGGAGGTACGGTTTGCCGTGTGGAGGGCGGCGGCCTTATGCGCCGGCGGCTTTTGGAGCTGGGCTTTCTGCCGGGGGCGCGGGTGGTCTGCCGCCTGTCCCGGAGCCCGGGCGGGCCGTCCGCCTACGAGGTACGGGGCGCGCTGGTGGCTCTCCGTCCGAAAGACGCGGCCACTGTGGTGGTGCAGGCGGACGCCGTTACAGAAGGTATTTAAAAAGCAGAAGCACAATTACCCCCGGTACGCCGAAAACACCGGTGACGATGGCGTTGAACCAGTTAAGCTCCAGGTAAACATCTATGTACGAGCCCAGGAAATTCAAAACGAACAGGGCCACGAAACCCACCACGGCGTGAATGGCCAGCTTGAAGAGCAGCTTCAGGGGCAGCCGGATGATCTTGATAAACAAAAGAAGAAGCAGCACAGCGGCGGCAATTATCAGGACCAGGGAAAGATCGTTCATAGCATTACTCCTTTTGGTCATAATAGTACAGCTTCAGCCGACGCAGGGCGGCGCAATAGCCGGCCCGGCGGGCGCTGAGTTCCAAAATGCACTGATCCAGTAGACCGGCATCGGTGAGGGCGTCGAAGGCCGCCTGAGCGGTCTCCCACTGCGCCCGGGTACGGCGCACCTCCGCCGTCAGCTCCCGCAGCCGCGCGTCCCGGACGGCGGCGTCCCGCTTTTTTGTGAACATCGTTTCCCACCCCGCTTTTCCCTATTGTATTCCCCGGGCGGGCGGGTATGCGACAGCGGGGGGATATTCCCATGGGGATTATTGGCGGAGTGAAAGGGGAAAACGGGGCTATACTATTCCCGGCCCCGGTGCGCACGGCGCACACGGGACCGAACGCAGGAGGGGACGAGACAGAGAAAACTCTCCTCCCGGCGGGGCGGGGTCTGCAAAGGCAGGCCCCGCTTGATTTTTTCCGCCGGCTGTAATATACTACATGCGCCGGCCAGCGGCCGGAGGATACCACTATATCTTGAAACAATACGGGGGAAAACCATGGCGACGGCAAAACCGCAGGAATACGGCAATGACAGCATCACCCAACTCAAGGACGAGGACCGGGTGCGCAAGCGCCCGGCGGTAATCTTCGGTTCCGACGGCTTGGAGGGCTGTGAACACGCGGTGTTCGAGATCCTCTCCAACTCGGTGGACGAGGCCCGGGAGGGATTTGGGGACATTATAACAGTAACCCTCTTCGAAGACAAGTCTATTGAGGTGGAGGACTTTGGCCGGGGCTGTCCTGTGGACTGGAACCCCACGGAGAAACGGTATAACTGGGAACTGGTGTACTGTGAGCTGTACGCCGGGGGCAAGTACAAAAACGATGACGGAGGAGACTATGAGTATTCTCTGGGCCTGAACGGTTTGGGGGCCTGCGCCACCCAGTATGCCTCTGAATACATGGACGTGACGGTTTGGCGGGACGGGAAGAAATACTCCCTGCATTTCAAAAAGGGGCGCATCTGCGGCAAAATGACCACGGAGCCGGCGGACCGGAAGCGCACGGGCACTACCACCCGCTGGAAGCCGGACCGGGAGGTTTTCACGGACATCGCCATTCCCGAGGCGTACTTCACCCAGGTGCTCCGGCGCCAGGCGGTGGTGAATGCCGGGGTGACGTTCCGGTTCCGGGTGCAGCGGGGGAACCGGTTTGAGACAACGGATTTTCTATACGAAAATGGCATTGCGGACTATGTGGCGGAGCTGGCTGGCCCGGACGCCCTGACTGCTCCGTACTACATGGAGAGCGAGCGCCGTGGCCGGGACCGGGAGGATACCCCGGAATACAAAGTGCGCATGTCCGCGGCCTTCTGCTTTTCCAGCCGGGTCAGCGCCATTGAATACTACCATAACTCCTCCTGGCTGGAGCACGGCGGCGCGCCGGAGGCGGCGGCCAAAACCGCCTTTGTCTACGCCATAGACGCGTACATTAAAAAAGCGGGGAAGTACCAGAAAAATGAGACGCGCATTACGTTCCCCGACGTGGCGGACTGCCTGATTTTGGTGACCAACTGCTTTTCCAACCGCACCTCCTACGAGAACCAGACGAAGAAGTCCATCAACAACCGTTTTGTGCGGGAGGCCATGACGGATTTCTTCAAGGAGAAGCTGGAGATATACTTTATCGAAAACCGGGCGGAAGCGGACCGGGTGGCGGACCAGGTGCTGGTGAACAAGCGCAGCCGGGAGCAGGCCGAAAAGGCCCGTGTGACCATTAAGAAGAAGCTTACGGGGAACCTGGATTTGTCCAACCGGGTGCAGAAGTTTGTGGACTGCCGGTCCCGGGACGGGAACCGGCGGGAGATCTACATCGTGGAGGGAGACTCGGCCATGGGCAGCGTCAAGCAGTCCCGTGACGCGGAGTACCAGGGGATTATGCCCGTGCGGGGAAAGATCCTCAACTGCCTGAAGGCCGACTATCCCCGCATTTTCAAAAGCGAAATCATCACGGACCTGCTGAAGGTGCTGGGCTGCGGGGTGGAGGTGGAAAAGCGGGGCAAGGACCTTGGGTCTTTTTCGCTGGACAACCTGCGCTGGAGCAAGGTGATCATCTGCACCGACGCGGACGTGGACGGATTTCAGATCCGCACATTGATCCTGACCATGCTCTGGCGGCTGGTACCCACCCTGATCCGGGAGGGGTATGTGTACATTGCCGAATCGCCTTTGTATGAGATTATCGCGGGCAAGCAGACGTGGTTTGCCTATTCAGAGCGGGAGAAAAGCGAGATCCTCCAGAAGCTCCAGGGGACCCGGGTGACGGTGAACCGGAGCAAGGGGCTGGGGGAGAACGACCCGGAGATGATGTGGCTGACCACCATGAACCCGGAGACCCGGCGGCTGATCCGGGTGATGCCGGAGGACGCGGAGGAGACTGCCCGGGTGTTTGAGCTGCTGCTGGGGGACAACCTGGCTGGACGGAAGGAGTACATTGCCCAGTACGGCAGCCGTTACTTGGATCTGGCGGACATATCGTAAGGGGGACGGATATGGGCAAGAGCAAGCGAGTCAGGAAACAGGACGTACGGTATCTGCGCCAGTACGCCCGGCGGCGGGAACTGGGCAAGTGGCTGACCATCGGCTCAGGGGCGGCGTTTGTGGCTGTATGCATGATCGTAGGCGGTTTCAGCTCCCCGCGAAGCTGGTTGACATGGGCTTTTCTGGGGCTGTATATTGTCTGCTTCACGTTTTTCCGCATCTGGTCCCGGTGCCCCTACTGCGGCCGGAGCATCCTGCGCAATTACCGGAACATAACCCACTGCCCCTACTGCAAGAGGCCGGTAAAGGAACAGGCCCCCTCCCGGGACTCCCGGGATCTGATCAAAACCCGAAAGTAAAGGAATCGGAACGAGAACATGGCAAAGAAGAAGGAAAAACCCGCCGCTCCCCGGCGGCCGGGCGCACAGGAACAGAACGTGATGGGCCTGCAGAGCATGGTGGTGGAGCAGCCCATCACCGATGCCCTGGAACAGAACTATATGCCCTACGCCATGAGCGTCATCGTCTCCCGGGCCATCCCGGAGATCGACGGGTTCAAGCCCAGCCACCGGAAACTGCTCTACTGCATGTATAAGATGGGCCTGCTCACCGGGGCGCGGACCAAGTCGGCCACTGTGGTAGGGGCCACGATGCACTACAACCCCCACGGGGACGCCGCCATATACGACACCATGGTACGCCTGTCCCGGGGATACGGGGCGCTGCTGACGCCCTTTGTGGACTCCAAGGGGAACTTTGGCAAGGTATTCTCCCGGGACATGAGCTGGGCGGCCTCCCGGTACACGGAGGCAAAGCTCTCTCCCATCTGCGCCGAGCTTTTCCGGGACATCGACAAGAACACGGTGGATTTTGTCCCCAACTACGACAACTCCACCACGGAGCCGACGCTGCTGCCCACCACGTTTCCCAACGTGCTGGTATCTGCCAACATGGGCATCGCGGTGGGGATGGCCTCCAACATATGCGGGTTTAACCTGGAGGAGGTATGCCGGACGGCCATTGCCCTGCTCCGTGACCCGGAGCACCAGATCCTCTCCACCCTGCCCGCCCCGGACTTTCCCACGGGCGGGGAGATCCTGTGCGACCCGGCGGCCATGGAGGAGCTGTACCGGACGGGGCGGGGGAGCGTGAAGATCCGAGCCCGCTGGCGCTGCGATCCCAAGGAGAACGTTATTGAGATCTACGAGATCCCGTACAGCACCACCGCCGAGGCCATCATCGACAAGACGGCGGAGCTGGTGAAGGCGGGCAAGCTCCGGGAGATCGGGGACATGCGGGACGAGACCGATCTGAACGGCCTGAAGCTGGCCATTGACCTGAAGCGGGGGACCGATCCGGAGAAGCTGATGCAAAAGCTCTTCCGTCTCACCCCCCTGCAGGACAGCTTCGCCTGCAACTTCAACATCCTCATCGGCGGCGCCCCCCGGCTGTGCGGAGTGCGGGAGATCTTCTCGGAATGGACCGCCTGGCGGGAGGAATGCGTCCGGCGGAGAATCTGCTTTGATCTGGACCGGAAGCGGGAGCGGCTGCATCTGCTGAGCGGGCTGAAGAAGATCCTGCTGGATATCGACCGGGCGATTGCCATTATCCGGGACACCCAGCGGGAGGACGACGTGGTGCCAAACCTGATGATCGGTTTTGGCATTGACCAGGTGCAGGCGGAGTATGTGGCGGAGATCCGGCTGCGGAACATAAACCGGGAGTACATTCTCCGGCGGGTGGAGGAGACCGGGCAGCTGGAAAAGGACATTGCCGACCTGACGGAGACGGCCGGCAGCCGCCGGCGCATCCGGCAGATCATTGCCGGGGAGCTGGAGCAAGTGATCAAAAAATACCCGTCGCCCCGGCGCAGCGTGCTCAACTACCAGCAGGAGGAAGAGCAGCCGGAGGAAGAGGACGGGACGGAGGATTACCCGGTACACCTGTTTCTGTCCCGGGAAGGCTACTTCAAGAAGATCACGCCCCTATCCCTGCGCATGGGCGGGGAACAGAAATACAAGGAAAACGACGGGCCGGGCCAGGCGTTCGAGACTACCAACCGGGCGGAGCTGCTGTTCTTTACCGACCGGCAGCAGGTGTACAAGGCCCGGGCGGCGGATTTTGCGGACACCAAGGCCTCTCAGCTGGGGGTATACATCCCCTCCCAGCTGGGCATGGACGAGGGGGAGACGGTAAAGGCGCTGGTGCTGCCGGGGGATTACAGCGGGGAACTGCTGCTGTTTTTCGAAAACGGCAAATGCGCCCGCATCCCTCTGGCGGGCTATGCCACCAAGACCAACCGGCGGCGGCTGACGGGGGCGTACAGCGACAAGAGCCCCCTGCGGGCGCTGCTGCACCTGCGGGAGGAGAAAATGCTGGCGGTGTACTCCACAGAGGGCCGGGCGGTGGTGTTTACCAGCGCCCTTGTCCCTCCCAAGGCCTCCCGTACCACCCAGGGCGTGAACGTGCTGACATTGAAACCCCGGTATCGGCTGGACACAGCCCGGTTTTTGGAGGATACAGGTATCCGCAACACGGCCCGGTATCGGGTGCGGTCCGTTCCCGCCGCGGGAGCAAAGCTCCAGGAGGGGGATCGGGAAGAAAAACAAATGAGTCTTTTGGATGAGGAAGGAGCGGGATCGGAGTGAAAAAAGCCCGGCGCGTACTTCTTGACTGTCTGAAGATCGTGGTGGGCGCCCTGCTGGGCGCGGCGGCTTTTCGGTACCTTACGTTTCCCAACAACATTGTCTCCGGCGGCGTCACCGGCATCTCCCAGAT
>CALWYY010000045.1 GCA_944385885.1 uncultured Oscillospiraceae bacterium
CCCTGTGTCAACGGCCTGCCGATGCTGGTGGCCCAGGCATGGGGCAGCAGCCAGCTGTTCACCGGACGAGAGGGGGAGGCCTCCGCGATGGACCGGGCGGAGAGGGCCCTGGCCCGGCAGATGGAGAATGTTGTGATTGTGGGCATGCCTGGCTGCGGGAAATCCCGGGCGGCGGAGGCGCTTGGCCGGGCCCTGGACCGGCCGGTGCTGGATTCCGACCAGTGGGTGGAAAAAAACGCCGGAATGAGCATTCCGGAGATCTTTCAGCGCTATGGGCAGGAGGAATTCCGCCGCCTGGAGACCCAGGCACTGGCGGAGCTGGGACGCCAGTCCGGAGCGGTGATCGCCACCGGCGGCGGGAGCGTTCTGCGGGAGGAGAATTATCCGCTTCTGCGGCAAAATGGGCGGATCGTGTGGCTCCAGCGGGACTGTGCCAAGCTCTCCCGGGCCGGGCGGCCGCTGTCGGAGACGGCGGATCTGGAGGAGATGTACCGGCTCCGCCTGCCGAGATACCAGCGGTTTGCCGATGTGGCCGTGGATAACAACGGGCTCTGGGAGGAGACGGTTCAAAAGCTTCTGGAGGTGCTGGCATGAAGTTTCTCGTTATAAATGGACCCAATTTGAACCTGCTGGGCCGGCGGGAACCGGACATTTACGGCGGGGAGACCTATGCCCGGCTGGAGGAGCTCATACGGGACACCTGTCTCCGGGAAGGCGTGGAGGTGGAGGTTTTCCAGTCCAACCATGAAGGGGCCATTGTGGACCGCATCCAGCAGGCGCTGGACGCGGTGGACGGCATCGTCATCAACCCCGCCGCCTACACCCATACCAGCGTGGCGATATTGGACGCCCTGAAAGCGGTGGCGATCCCAGCGGTGGAGGTACACCTGTCGGATGTGAGGAGCCGCGAGGCGTTCCGGCAGGTATCCTATCCGGGAATGGCGTGCGTGCGCACCTTTATGGGGCTGGGGTTTGAAGGGTACCGGCAGGCAATCCTGTTTTTGAAGGACTATCTCGCCCAGAGAGGAGGCGGAGCATGTTCCACTGTATCCTGGTAAAATTCCTCCCGTCCGTGAAAGACCGACAGGAGCTCACCGGACGGATCCAGGAGCTCTTTTCCGGTTCCGGAGACATTCCGGGGATCCGAAACGCCGCTCTGTATCCGTCGGCGGTTGACCGGCCCAACCGGTATGACCTGATGATCCAGCTGGATATGGACCGGCAGGCCCTGGAGGCCTGGGACGAGTCCGCTCTCCACCGCAGGTGGAAGGAAGAATTCAGCCCCTTTCTCCAGTCCAAAGCCATCTTTGACTGGGAACCCTGAGTCCGGCCCGGCTCTCGGCATACCCTTTGCCGGAAGCCGGGCCGGATGGTTGGCACATGTTACGGCTGAAAGCCGGGAGGTTCTGGCTCCGGGCTTTACAAAAACCGCAAGCCGTGGTAAAATAACGCGAAATTAGGAAAATTGAATAGAGCCTGTCTCACCGCCCCAGGCGGACATGGAATGTGGTGCAAAGCCACGCGAGTCGGTCACTGTGAAGCCCGTGCCGGGATAAGTCAGATACATGGAGACAGGCGGAGTGTTTCTGCCAGAACCATGGAACGCTGTGCATTGCGTCCGCGTGCGCCTCTGGCCGGCGGACATTTTTTGTCCGCCGGCCGTCTCCGGTTCCGGCTGAAACCGGAGGGGCATAACGCCGCAGGACGGCAATGCAATACATTGTGTGGAGGAAATCAAAAGATGAAAGCGATGAAAAGGATGCTTACGTGGAGCCTGGCTCTGTGCCTGATTCTGGGGCTTCTGGCCGGCTGCGGCCAGACCGGGACGGAGACGCCGGAGGCCACGGAGACCCCGGAACCGGTGCAGGAGGAGGCGGAGGAACCCGCTGGAGCCGCTGAGGCAGAGACGGAAGAGCCGGTCCAGGAGGAGCAGACGCTGACGGTGTATGTTACCATCTCCGATGCCGGGGTGCTGAAAGTTGCCCAGGAGCCTGTGGCGGTCACCGACGGCGACGGCGACGGCGCGCTGACCGTCCATGACGCGCTTCTGGCGGCCCACGATGCCCTGTACCAGGGCGGAGCCGAGGCCGGCTTCGCCACCGACACCGGGGATTACGGGCTGTATATCACCAAGCTCTGGGGCACGGAAAACGGCGGGAGCTATGGCTATTGCCTTAACAATGCCGCCTGCATGAGCCTGACGGATCCGGTGGCCCAGGGGGATTATCTGACGGCCTATTCCTACGCCGACCTTACCGCCTGGAGCGATATGTACGCCTATTTTGATGTGAATACGGCCCAGGCCGCCGCCGGGGAGGAGATCACCCTGGTTCTTTCCGCCAGCGGTTATGACGAGAGCTGGAACCCGGTGGCCCTTCCTGTGGAAGGGGCGGCAGTCACCGCAAACGGGGAGGACACCGGCTGCGTCACCGATGGGACTGGGAGCGTGACCCTGACCTTTGCCGAGGCGGGGGTGTATGTGATAAGCGCCGGATCGGAGACCGCCGTGCTGGTTCCGCCGGTGTGTGTGGTGACGGTAGGCTGACAGGAAGCTGCCGGGCGGACTGGCAACGAGAAAGCGGGGGCGAAGGATGAAAAAACGAACAGGGGCTCTGCTGCTGGCCCTGGTGCTGCTTCTGGGCTGCGCAGGCTGCGCGGCCGACGGAGGCGACCCGGTGCTTCGCGCCGCCGGAGACGCGGCGGAGTACCTGCTGGCGCTGCAGGAGCCGGCGCACGGCGGGGAATGGCTGGCGGTCTGCCTGGGCTCAGGGGTTTTGGACCCTCCCTCCGGCTGGTTAGAGGACTATTTGGAAAGCATGGCTGAGTACGCCGCCGGCTGCGACGGGGTACTCAGCCAGCGGCAGAGCACGGAGTACTCTCTGGCGGTGCTGGCAGTTACCGCCGCAGGCGGGGATGCCAGGGACGTAGGAGGCTGGGATCTGACACTGCCGCTGCAGGACTATGAACTTGTGACAACCCAGGGGATGAATGGTCCAGCCTATGCCCTGATAGCTCTGGACAGCGGTGGGTACCCGGCCGATATACGGGAACAGTATATACAGTACCTTCTCTCCCGCCGCCTGGCCGATGGAGGTTTTGCCTTCCGTGGAGATACCGCCGACACGGATATGACGGCGATTGTGCTCCAGGCCCTGGCGCCTTATCAGGAGCAGGAAGAGGTGGCGCAGGCGGTGGAGGAGGCGCTGGCACGGCTGGCGTCTCTGCAGGGTGAGGACGGGAACTGGCAGAGCTGGGGGGTCGTGAACGCCGAGAGCTGTGCCCAAGTAATCCTGGCCCTGTGCGCTCTGGACGTTTCCCTGGACGACCCTCGATTTACGAAAAATGGCGCGGGGCCGCTGGATGTCCTTTTAACGTACCAGCTGGAGGACGGAAGCTTCTCTCACCTGCCGGGAGGGGAGAGCGACGTCACCGCCACGCGGCAGGCGCTGGAAGCTTTGACGGCGGCTGCCTTGGCCTCCGAGGGACAGACCGGCGGCCTGTTTCGTCTCCTGAGCAATGTGTGTACCCTGGAGATCCGCTGCGACGTCCTTACGTCCCGGAAGGGGACCTTTCCGGAGAATATGCAGCAGCTTATTCCCGACGACGGGGTGATCCTGCCCCAGACACGGGTGGCCATCACCCAGGGGGAGACGGTTTTTGACATATTGCAGCGCACTCTCCGGGAGGAGGGGATCCACTTTGAGTTCAGTGAATCCGCTGTGGGCGGCGGCTATGTGCAGGGGATTGCCAACTTGTATGAGTACGACGGCGGGGAGCTTTCCGGCTGGCAGTATTCTGTTAACGGAATATTTCCCAGTCTTGGCTGTGCCGGTTATACGGTGTCTCCGGGGGATGCGATCCTCTGGCAGTATACCTGCGACCTGGGGGCGGATATAGGAAACGTTTACGATGAATGACGCTTTTGCAGGGTACCATCCCCTGGTAAACTTTGTCTGGTTTGCGGCGGTGCTGACGTACACCATGCTGTTTATGCATCCGGTGATGCTGGCCGTGGCGCTGGTGTGCGCCGTGGGGTACAGCCTGTACCTGACGGGACGGCGGGCAGCCCGGGTGCAGGCAGCGGCTATTCTGCCGCTGATGCTGCTGACGGCGGTGCTCAACCCTCTGTTTAACCATCGGGGACTTACCATTCTTTGCTGGCTTCCCGGGGGAAACCCTCTCACCTTAGAGGCCATTGCATACGGTATAGCGGCCGCCGGGATGCTGGCAGCGGCTATTTCGTGGTTCTATTGCCTAAACCGAGTGTTTACCACGGACAAATTCGTCTGGCTGTTTGGCCGGATCATCCCGTTTCTGTCCCTTTTGGTTTCCATGACCCTTCGCTTTGTGCCCCAGTTTACCGCCAGAGCCCGGGCGGTGGCGGAGTGCCAGCGGGATCTGCGGGGCCGGGAGGAGACGAAGCTCCTCCGGCGGGCCGGGAACGGGCTGCGGGTGCTCTCCATTGTGGTCACCTGGGCGCTGGAGAACGCCATCCATACCGCCGACAGCATGAAAAGCCGGGGATACGGCTTGCCAGGCCGGACATCTTTTTCCCTGTACAGGTTTACTCGCCGAGAGAGGACAGCCCTGGTGACGACGCTGGTGCTGACTCTGGCAGTGGGAGCAGGCGCCGCGCTGGGCGGCATACGCTGGGAGTATTATCCCGGCCTGGCTGGGGAACTGGGAGCGCCGCTGACGCTGGCGGTGTTTGCCGCCTGGCTAGGACTGTGCGCCCTGCCGCTGACCTTGAATCTTTGGGAGGCCTGTCAATGGAAAGCTTTGCGGTCCGGCGTCTGACATTTTCCTACCCCGGCCAAAGGCAGCCAGCTTTGCGCCAGGTGTCGCTGTGTGTCCAGGCGGGGGAATTCGTGGTTCTGGCAGGGCCATCCGGCGGCGGAAAGACCACTCTTCTGCGGCAGCTCAAGACCTGCCTGGCGCCCCATGGGGGGCGGTGGGGGGAGATCCTGTTTGAGGGAAAGCCTCTGGAACAGGTGGACGAGCGCACTCAGGCGGCCCGGATCGGCTTTGTGCAGCAGTCGCCGGACGCGCAGCTGGTGACCGATAAGGTCTGGCACGAGCTGGCTTTTGGGCTGGAGTGCCTGGGATTTGATACTCCGGCCATCCGCAGCCGTGTGGCGGAAATGGCCAGCTTTTTCGGGATTCAGAACTGGTTTTACCGGGATGTGTCGGCGCTGTCCGGAGGGCAAAAGCAGCTTTTAAACCTGGCGGCGGTGATGGTGCTGCAGCCGTCGGTTTTGATATTGGACGAGCCGACCAGCCAGCTGGACCCGATCGCGGCCTCGGACTTTTTGGCGGTGCTGGGAAAGATCAACCGGGAGCTGGGCACCACGGTGCTGCTTACAGAGCATCGGCTGGAGGAAGCCCTTCCCATGGCTGACCGGCTGATCGTTTTGGATGGGGGAGAGGTTCTGTGCGACGCATCTCCCCGGGAGGCGGGAGAACGGCTGCGGAGCCTGGGTCATAGTTTGTTTGAGGCCCTACCTACGCCCATGCGTATCTGGGCCGCCGTGGAAAACCGGGAGACCTGCCCGGTGACCGTGCGGGAAGGAAGAGCTTGGCTGGACGCCATGGCCCTCCGCCGGCCGCTGCTCCCCGTGCCGGAAGAACGCACCGCGGTTTCTCTGTCGCCCGTTCCCGCGCTGGAGATGGACGAGGCGTGGTTCCGCTATGACCGGGCGGGAGAGGACGTGATCCGGGGAGCCTCCTTAAAGGCCTATCCGGGCGAACTGCTGTGTGTTCTGGGGGGGAACGGGACTGGGAAAACCACGGCTCTGTCTCTTCTCAGCGGACGGCGAAAGCCCCTACGCGGCCGCGTGGTGGCCCATGGACGGATGGCCGTACTGCCTCAGGATCCCCAGACCCTTTTTCTCCGGCAGACGGTGCGTCAGGAACTGTGGGAGGCCCTCTTGGACCGGGGAGAATTGAGCCGGGAGGAGAAAGAGGAAAGGGTGGGCCGGGCAGCGGCTCTGTGCGGGCTTGAACCGCTTCTGGAACGGCATCCTTATGACTTGTCCGGCGGTGAGCAGCAGAGGACGGCCTTGGCGGCGGTTCTGCTTCGGGAACCGGAAATTCTGTTATTGGATGAGCCAACCAAAGGCCTGGACGCCGCATTCAAAGCAACTTTTGCGGGGATCCTGCACCGGCTGACGCAGCAGGGCGTATGCGTGGTGATGGTAAGCCACGACGTGGAGTTTTGCGCCCGGTACGCCCACCGCTGTGCCCTGTTTTTTGACGGCGCGGTGGTTACAGAGAATACACCCCGGGCGTTTTTTGCCGGCAACAGCTTTTACACCACCGCCGCCAACCGTATGGCCCGGCACCTGCGTCCGGAGGCGGTTACGCCCGAGGACGTGATCGCCGTGTGCGGAGGCAGGGTGCCGGAGGCTCCGCCTTTGCCTCCGCTGGAGTGGAAGGCCGTCCCAATTCCCGCCGCGCCGCCGGAAACAAAAGGCCCCCGTTGGAGAAGGTGCCTTGCCTGGGCATCCGGCCTGACGGCTCTGGGAGCGCTGGTATGGATTCTGTTTCGGGTAAACCTGACGGAAATTCTCACCACGGGAAGCCTTCATGCGGCCGGTGGCGGGTACAAAGCGGCGTACTCCATCTTGCTGTGCGCGCTGGTGGTCTTTGCCCTGTGCGTGAGCTGCCGGACGTCCCGGCAGAGGACGATCCCTCGGGCTACCGGCCGACTTCCCAGGCGTAGCCGATGGGCTTTGGCTATGATCCTGCTGGCAATACCCCTGACCATTTATGTGGGGATCCGGTTTTTTGGCGATAGGCGGTACTACATAGTCTCCCTGCTGGTGATTGCAGAGACCCTGGCGCCTTTTGCCATGATTTTTGAGGAACGGAAACCCCGGGCCAGGGAGTTGGTAATTCTGGCGGTGCTGTGCGCTCTGGGCGTGGCGGGCCGGGCGGCGTTCGTGGCGCTGCCGGGCTTTAAGCCGGTGATGGCAATGGTGATCCTGGCAGGGGTATCCATGGGCGCAGAGGCCGGTTTTCTCACCGGCGCGGTAACCATGTTCGTAAGCAACATGCTCTTCGGCCAGGGACCCTGGACACCCTGGCAGATGTTTTCCATGGGCATTATTGGCTTCTTGGCGGGTGTTCTGTTCCGGTGGGGGCTCCTGCGCCGGGACCGGTTGTCTCTGGCGGTGTTTGGGCTGCTGTGTGCGATTGTACTATACGGCGGGCTGATGAACCCGGCTTCGGTATTGATGTATCAGTCCGACCCCACCTGGGAGATGTTTTTGACGGCCTATGTCACTGGGTTCCCGGTGGATGTAGTCCATGGGCTGTCCACGGCGCTGTTCCTATGGGTTTTGGCACGACCGTTGCTGGAAAAACTGGACCGGGTTAAGGAAAAGTACGGCCTGATGGAGGATTGGGAGAGATGAGCTTCCGGCAGCGGCTGTATCTGTCAACCATCGGAGAGGATGCGCCGGCTCTGACCCGCCGGCTGGGGCTGGGTCTGGAGGTGGCGGAATACTGCACTGCCTGGCGTATGGACCGGGAGTTTCCGGCCACCCACCGGCAAGTGTGCCAGAGCATGGAGGGCGTGGAACGGTTTGTATTCCATGCCCCTTTTAACGAGCTGTGCCCCGCTGCGGTGGACCCCCTAGCGGTGGAGCTGGCGGAAAAGCGATGGTGGCAGGCTGTGAAGCTGGCCGGGCGCTACGGCATCCGGCGAATGGTAGTCCACAGCGGATATGTGCCCTGGATCTACCATAAGGAGTGGTTTGAAGACCGGTCCGTGGAGTTTTGGCGCCGC
Source organism: uncultured Oscillospiraceae bacterium (assembly GCA_944385885.1). Classification (GTDB taxonomy): domain Bacteria; phylum Bacillota; class Clostridia; order Oscillospirales; family Oscillospiraceae; genus Apopatocola. The sequence continues at coordinate 7,790 of CALWYY010000045.1, forward strand.
TTTATGCGGGATTTTCCCCAGGATGGATTTCTCTATCTGGAAAACGTTATGGAGGACGGACCGGAGCTTTTGTGCCGGATCGTCCAGCGGGTAGACGACCCCCGGTTTCGCCTGTGCCTGGATTTAGGGCACGCCCATGCGGAACTGTCCCGGGCGCCGCTTATGGCGTGGGTGGAGGCCTGCGCCCCTCTGCTGGGCCATGTACACCTGCACGACAACCGGGGAGGGGAGGACTTGCATCTGCCCCTTGGGGAGGGCACGGCCCCTGTGGAGGAGGCTTTGATCCGGCTGGAGACTCTGTGCCCCGGCTTGACTTACACCGTGGAGAACATGCGGGCCGCCCCTTCTGTTGCCTGGCTGGAGCGGCACGGTTTTTGGGAGGGCTGAGGAATGGACGAGCTGAGAGCGCTTTTGGAGACAATCCGGCCTCTGGACGCCGGCGCCATGGAAGCCGCCCGGGCCTGGCAGGCGCGCCTTGCTAAGCCGCCGGGGAGCCTGGGGAAACTGGAAGATATTGCCGTGCGTCTGGCGGGGATTACCGGACGGGTGCACAACACTCTCCGGGACAAGCGCATTTTGGTTTTCTGCGGGGACAACGGGGTAGTGGAAGAAGGTATCGGTTCGGCCCCTCGCACCGTTACCGCCGCCCAGGCGGTGAATATGACCCGCTATTGTACCGGCATGTCCGCCATGGCCCGGTATTTTGGGGACCGGGTAGTGGTGGTGGATGTGGGGATTGCCGATCCTTACGACTGTCCGGAGATCCTCTGCCGGAAGATCGCCTCCGGCACCCGGAATCTGTGCCGGGAGCCGGCCATGACCCGGCAGGAGACGATGCAGGCTATCCGAACCGGGTGGGAGACGGCGGTGGAGAATGCCCAGGATGGCGCGGATGTGCTGGGAATCGGAGAGATGGGCATAGGAAACACCACCACCTCCGCGGCGGTGCTGTCGGCTTTGACGGGCCTTGACCCGGCGGAAGTGACCGGACGGGGCGGCGGGATTACCGACGAGAGCTTTGCCCGAAAAAAGGAAGTTGTGGCCCGTGCCTTGGCATTGCACCGGCCACGGCGGGAAGATCCGGTGGACGTTCTTTCCAAAGTGGGCGGCCTGGACCTGGCGGCCATGTGCGGGGCCTTTCTGGGCGCGGCTGCCGAACGGCGCCCGGTAGTGGCGGACGGCTTTATTTCGGTGGTAGCCGCCCTGTGCGCCGCCCGCCTGTGTCCGGCTGTGGGGGAGTATGTGTTTGGTTCCCATGCCTCGTTTGAGCGGGGCTACGCGGCCGCCGCAGCCGAGCTGAAGCTGGAGCCCTGGCTGCGGCTGGATATGCGGCTGGGAGAGGGGAGCGGCTGCCCCCTGGCCTTTGAGGTGATGGACGCCGCCTGCGCCGCAGCCAATGGTATGGCCACTTTTGAAGGGGCTGCCATTGACGACGGGTACCTGGACGCCATCCGGGGAAAGGATTGCTTTACCGTATGACCATTTTCATATCCGGTGGGTGCAAAAACGGAAAATCCACTCTGGCGGAGGAAATGGCCCGGCGTCTGGCAGGGTCCGGGAACCTGTACTATGTGGCCACCATGATCCCGCAGGACGGGGAGGACATGGAGCGGATTCGCCGGCATGTGCGCCAGCGGGCGGGAAAGGGGTTCCAAACGCTGGAGCAGGGAAGACGGCTGGAGGATTGCTTAGACGGTGCGTGCCAGGACGGGACATTTTTGGTGGACAGTGTTACGGCTCTTCTGGCCAATGAGATGTTCCCGGCCGATGGGCCCTGGGACCTGCAGGCGGGGGAACGGACGGCTCAGGAGTTATGCCGTTTTGCCGGACGGGTTAAGAACGCCGTGTTTGTGGGCGATTTTCTCTTTTCTGACGCTGGGATATACGACGGCCCCACGGAGGAATACCGCCGGGCGCTTGCCCTATGCCACCGCCGGCTGGCGGATGTGTGCGATTCGGTGGTGGAGGTATGTGCCGCCTGCTGTATTCTGCACAAGGGAGTGATGCCCGAATGAGACGGGCGGTGACGGGATTCTTTATGGCCTGGGGGATGTTTTGGATCGTCCCGTGTCCGCTTCGGCGCTGGGACGAACAGGCACGGCCGTTTATGCTGCTGTTCTTACCGTGGATTGGACTGCTCCTGGGTGGGGCGTGGGGGGTATGCGCTTGGGCCTTTGCCGGGGCGGAGACTCCCTTGATCCGGGCAGCGGTGCTTACGGCATTGCCGCTTGTTCTGTCTGGATTCATCCATCTGGATGGGTATATGGACTGCGCGGATGCGGTTTTGTCCCGCCGTGACCTGGACACCCGGCGGAGCATTTTGAAAGACTCCCATGTGGGAGCCTTCGGAGTGATCGCCGTGGGCATACTGCTTTTGCTGGAGTTTGCCCTGCTGTCGGAGACAGATCTGACAGGGCGGCGGCTGCTGTGCCTGGTATTTATCCCGGCGGCGGCGCGGGCCAGTGCGGCGGCAGCGGTGCTTACTCTGCATCCCCTGCCTACCAGCAGCTATGCCCGGGCAGGAACCAGAGATGTGCCGGGGGCGTTCCGGATGGCGGCTTTTTTGAGCATGGCGCTGTTTGCCGCAGCTGCCGCGGTGGTGTGCGGCTGGCCGGGGCTGTGCTGCGCTGCCGCCGGCGAGGCGGGGGCCTGGGCGGCTATGGGGTACATCTACCGAGATCTGAAGGGAATGTCCGGGGATGTGTCCGGAGCCGGGATTACTGTTGGGGAATTGTGCGCACTGGCTGTGCTGGCGGCAGTGTAAAACGGAGGGCAAAGGATGGATTTTGTGATTGGCGGCGCCTGGCAGGGGAAGCTTGCCTATGCAAAGGAGACTTTCCAGCTGGCACAGGAGGATATCTTTTACTGCACCAGGCAGGACATGCCGGATTGGTCCCGGCGCTGTGTGGCTGGGTTGGAGGAATACGTTCTGGGCTGTATACAGCGGGGAGAGGCGTGGCAGCTGCGCCCCCGGGCGGATGCGGTATTGATTTGCCGGGATATTTTCTGCGGTGTCGTGCCTGTGGAAGCGCCGCTTCGTCTGTGGCGCGAGGAAACGGGACGGATGGCGGCAGAGATTGCCCGTCAGGCGGATACGGTTACGCGGCTGTTTTGCGGCCTGGCCCAACGCTTGAAATGAGAAGGGTTGTCCTGCTCCGTCATGGGAGCACCCAGGCCAACGAGAGGGGACTCTACTGCGGCAGCACGGATCTGCCCTTGTCTCCCGCCGGGAGAGAGGAGCTGATGCGGCTGCGCCAGACAGGGGGATACCCGGACTCCAATGGGTTCCGCCTGGTAACCAGCGGCCTGCGCCGGGCGGCGGAGACAATGGAAATCCTTTTCGGGCCGGGAGAATATTTTGTGGTTCCCGGCCTGCAAGAGATGGATTTCGGCGATTTCGAACTACGCGGGTATGAGGAGCTTCGGAAAGATTCTGCCTATTGTCTCTGGTGTTCCGGGGATAACCGGCAGAACCGGGCACCCAACGGGGAGAGCGGGGAAGATATGCGCCGCCGGGTACTGGAGGCGTTCCGGACCTTGTTGTCCGCCGGGGATTTTTTGGCCGTGCTCCATGGGGGGCCTATTGCGGCCATTATGGAGGAACTGTTTCCAGAGCAGGGGCGGACCAGGTACCAGTGGCAGCCAGGCAACGGCCGGGGATATGAATTGGCCATAGACGAAACCGGAAAAGCGTGGTATCGTAGAATACCGGAGGGGAAACGGCATGAGTGGGAAGACAAATAAGCCAGAATGGGAAGGGAAAGGGTACGCTTTTTTTCAAAACCGGGCGTGCGAGTATTTTCCCTGCCATCCCATGGGAGACGAGGAGAATTTTAACTGCCTGTTTTGTTACTGCCCCCTGTACGCCCTGGGCGACCGGTGCGGGGGGAACTTTCGGTATTTGGAGTCCGGGTACAAGGATTGCAGCGGGTGCCTGTTTCCCCACCGGCGGGAGAACTACGGGCGAGTTTTGGAAAAGTATCCGCTGATCGCCCAATTGGCTGCCCGGCCAGAAAAAAAGAACGGATAAGGAGCGCAGAGGATGGAAATCGCATGGTTTCGTCATGAGGACAACTGGCAGGACGTGAAAAATGCCGCCATGAACACCATTGGCCGGAACACGGGGAAATATCCCGACAGCGTGTGGAAGAAGAAAATCCTATTAGCAGAGCATTCGCCGATCCGGCTGATGCATTTTTCGTGGCGCTGGAAAGATCTTCCGTATTGGGTCAGCGTCCATATTGTGCGCCACAAGGTGGGCATTGAACATTTTGTCAGTACCCAGCGCAGCGACCGCACCGGCATAAGCCGGGACGAACTGCCCCAGGGGAGCTTGGTAGCCCATGAATGCCAGGCGGACGCCCAGGCGCTCATTAACATCAGCCGCAAACGGCTGTGTTCCGGCGCAAGCCCGGAGACGAGAGCCGCCTGGCAGCTGGTGAAGGATAAGGTGGCTGAGTGCGAGCCGGAGTTGGCCTCCTGCATGGTACGGGAGTGTGTGTACCGGGGGTTCTGCCCGGAAATGCACAGCTGCGGCTATGTAAATACAGAGGAATACGCCCGGGAAGTGCGGCTCTACCGAGAGGCGGAATGAGGGCGGTGCGGATAACCGGCCTGTCTGCAAAGGCGGCGGGAGTCCAAATGGGTGCCGGGGCGGCGATCCTGCCGCCCCGGTGCTTTTTTAGGAAAAGATATCCCCCCGGGAGGCTTCCTTGCGCCCGAAGGCGGTGGTATAATGACGGCGTGCGGTCCCGGCAGGCAACCGGGACGGGAAGGGCGGAACAGGAATGTACATCATCCGGGCCGACAATCTGAGACACTCCTACTGGAGATCCGCCTCGGCCGGGTATAGCCTGGACGGCGTGTCTTTGACGGTCCAGCCGGGGGAGATGTTGGCAATCCTGGGACGCAACGGCAGCGGAAAAACAACTCTGGCACGGCATTTGAATGTGCTGGTACCCATTCAGGAGGGGGAACTAACCGTAGCGGGCCTGGATGCCCGTCAGCAGAGCAATGTCTGGAAGATCCGCCGTACCTGCGGGATGGTGTTTCAAAACCCGGATAACCAGTTTGTATCCTCCGTGGTAGAGGAAGACCTGGCTTTTGGGCCGGAGAATTACGGGGAAAGCGGGGACGCAGTAGCGGAGCGGGTGCGCCGGGTTCTGGAGGCGGTGGGTATGAGCGGGTTTGAGCGCCGTTCGCCTCATTTGCTTTCCGGCGGCCAGAAGCAGCGGATTGCCATTGCCGGCGTGCTGGCTCTGGACCCTCAGGTTTTGATTCTGGACGAGGCCACCGCCATGCTGGATCCCCAGGGCCGTCAGGAGGTGCTGGAGATCCTGCGGCGGCTCCGGGACGGCGGGGAAAAGACCCTGGTGATGATCACCCATTACGCAGAGGAAGCGGCTATGGCTCACCGGGTGGCGGTAATGGAGGGAGGAAAACTCCTTGGGGAGGGGCCTCCCCGGCAGGTGCTGGCGGATAGAGAGCTGCTGGATCGGGCCGGCCTGCTCCCGCCCATGGCGGTGCGGGCGTTTTACGATCTGGAAAGGGAGGGGATACGCCTGCCGGCGTGCCCCCTGACCATGGAAGAGCTGGTGGATATGCTATGTCCCTTGAGCTGAGAGAGGTTGTCCTTACCTACGCGCCGCATACGGCTTTGGAGTGCCGGGCGTTGGACGGCGTGTCCCTGCGGGTGGAAGACGGCGAGTTTGTGGGGATCATGGGCCGGACGGGCTGCGGAAAGTCCACGTTGCTTCAGGTGGCTGCGGGCCTGATGAGGCCCGCAGAAGGGACGGTTTTGGTGGATGGGGAGGACATCTACGCCCCAGGATACCGACGTTCCCGGCTGTGCGAGAGGATGGGCGTCCTGTTCCAGTACCCGGAAAAACAGCTGTTTGAGACAACGGTGGAACGGGAAGTGTCCTTCGCTCTGCGGCATACGGACCTGACGATGGCAGAGCGGCGTGAACGGGTATGCCGGGCGCTGGAGCTGGTGGGATTCGACTATCAGAAGGTGCGGGAGCAGTCGCCGCTTGGCTTTTCCGGAGGGGAGAAACGGCGGCTGGCCATTGCGGGAGTGCTGGCGGCCCGTCCGGGGATTTTGCTTTTAGATGAGCCCATTGCCGGCCTGGACCCGGTGGGGCGGCAGGAATTCCTTGCCCTGACGGACCGGCTGTGCGGAGAAGGCGTGACGGTTCTGCTGGTCTCCCATAACGCGGACGCCCTGGCAGACCACGCTCGGCGCATTGTGATCCTGGAAAATGGCGTTCTGGCAGCGGATGGGCCGGTGGAACAGGTCTTTTCACGCCGGGAGGAACTGGCGCGGTGGGGTGTGAGCCCCGGCCAGGCGGCGGAATGTGCTGAACAGCTCCGGACCCGGGGCGAGGAGGTGCCGCCGGATGTGATCCGGTATGGGGAGCTTTTGCCGTATCTGCTTCGTATGGGAAGGAGGCGGGAACGGTGACGGGTCTTCCTGCGGGATTGTACCAGCCAGGGGATTCGGTTTTGCACCGTCTGGACCCCCGTGCCAAGCTTCTGGCGCTGTTTCTGCTGCTGGGGGCGGTGATTGCCGCAGATAACCTGTTGGGGTGTGCGGCGGTTCTGCTTTTCGTCGGTTGGATCGTGGGGCTTAGCGGCTTGCCTCTGGGGACGGCTCTGGGTTCGGCGGCGCGGCTGCGTTGGTTTTTCCTGCTGATTTTTTTAATGAACCTGTTCTTTTATGCACCGGAAGAGGCATGGGCGGTTTGGTGGGTTTTCCGGCCGTCTGGGAAAGGCCTGGTACAGGGGGCCCTGGTGGTGTTTCGTGTATTCCTGCTTCTGGCAGCAGGGAATGTCCTGACTCTTACCACGCCGCCCATGGCTCTTACCGATGGGATGGAATGGCTTCTGAAACCGTTGGGCAGACTGAAAATTCCTGTGGGGCAGGTGGCAATGATCTTGTCTGTCGCCATTCAGTTTATCCCCGTGCTCCTGGAAGAGACAGAGACCATCCGCCGGGCGCAGATGGCCCGGGGCGCCCGCTTTGATAGCTCCCGGCTTTGGGAAAAGGCAGGGGCGGTTCTCCCCTTGGTGGTGCCGGTGTTTTTGGCGGCGTTTCAAAGGGCGGATGAGCTGGCCCTTGCTATGGAGGCCAGGGGATACCGCCCAGGGCTGCCGCGGCCCCGGAAAGAGGAACGGCCTTTCCGCCGGGCCGACTGGATGGCGCTGAGCGTTTGCGTCCTGCTCTGTGTTTTGGCATTTGCGCCCGTATAAGCCGCCCGGCGGCGAGAAATAAGGAGGCTTTTATGGAAAAAATGAGTTCTGTCAAACGGTCTATTCTTACTGCCGTATGCCTTGCGCTGTGTGTGGTGCTTCCACAGGCGTTCCATGCGATACCCAACGCTGGTGCTATCTATTCGCCTATCCACATCCCTGTTTTGCTGTGTGGATTGGTATGCGGCTGGCCCTACGGCCTTTTGTGCGGGCTGGCAGGGCCGGCTCTGTCGACGCTGCTGACCGGTATGCCCCCGGCAGCGCAGCTGCCGCCTATGATGGTAGAGTGCGCTGTATACGGTCTGGCTGCCGGCATATTTATGCGGATCGTGCGCACACGGTCCGTCTACGCGGACCTGTACATCAGCTTGCTTTCCGCCATGCTGGCGGGCCGCCTGGCAGCCGGGGCGGCTAAGGCGGCCATCTTTGCCCCGTCGAGCTTTACCCTGGCAGCCTGGACGACTGGCTATTTTGTCACCGCGCTGCCGGGAATTGTCATCCAGCTGGTGCTGCTGCCATCTCTGGCTTTTGCCTTGATGAAGGCGCGGCTGATTCCGCCCCGGTATCCGGAATCCTGAGAGGACGGAAGGGCGGAAAGTAAGATATGGATAGAGAGCAAGTGCGGGCATATTTCAATGCCGCTGCCGCCCGATGGGACCAGGAGATGGTCCGCCGGGAGGATGTGATCCAAAGGATTCTGGACAACGCCAACGTTGGACCCGGGGCAGATGTACTGGACGTGGCCTGCGGCACGGGGGTCCTGATCCCCGATTACCTTCGGCGCCGGGTGCGCTCGGTGGTCGGCGTGGATCTGTCCCCGGCTATGGCGGAGCAGGCCCGCCGGAAATTTCCTCGTCCGGAGGTTCGCATTCTCTGCGGCGATGCGATGACCACTCCGGCGGAGGGTGCCTTTGACTGCATATTAGATGATAACGCCATTCCGCACTTCACCGATGCGGAAGGACTTATCCGGTCCCTGGCCGGCCGGCTCAAGCCCGGCGGGACGATTTCAGTGGCCCATGGCATGAGCCGGGAGGAGATCAACCGACACCATCAGGGCTCTGCCTCCGCCGTGTCCGTGGGCCTCATGCCGGCAGAGGAGCTGGCAAGGATTTTTGCCCGGTACGTTACCGTTACCACGGTGCTCTCGGATGACCGGATGTATCAGGTGGCTGGGACTCGATCTTCCGCGGGCCGCGCACCCTGATCTCCGGCTCCGGGACCAATAGAAGAAAAGAGCGCAAAGGCCGAGACTACGGCCTTTGCGCTCTTTATTTTTGCCCGGCGCGGAGCCGGGAAGAAGGCCTCCAGCAAGCAGCGGCGCAGGCCCCTTCGGTCAGGACTTTTCCATTCCGCAGGGGAAAGGAGCCGCCTGAGAGACACAGCGTTCCTGGGTCACAGCGGCCCAGAAGCCGTATCCGCCGGAAAGGCTTTGACAGTCGTAGCCATGCTGGCTCAAAATACGGCAGGCGATATAGCTGCGCAGGCCGACCTGGCATGTGACGTATACCGGTTTATCCAGGGGAATTTCCCCCAGCCGTTCCCGCAGGCTGTCCAGGGGAATGTTGATAAACCCATCCATGTGACCGGCCTCAAATTCCCGGGGCGTCCGGACGTCCAGAAGCGTTACGCTGCCGTCCCGCGGTAAAGTGTCCACCTGATCCCAGTGAAATTGGCGTACTTTGCCGGTTAGGACGTTCTGAATCACATACCCTGCCATATTCACCGGGTCCTTAGCGGAGGAATAAGGCGGGGCATAGGCCAGATCCAGCTCTGTCAGGTCATCGGCGGTCATCCCCGCCCGTATGGCGGTGGCCAGTACATCAATGCGCTTGTCCGCCCCGTCTCCGCCCAGAATTTGGGCGCCCAGAATACGTCCGCTGGCTTTCTCAAACAGGACCTTTATGGTCATGTTACGGGCGCCGGGGTAGTAACGGGCATGGGAGGCAGAGGAGAGCAGCACACGGTCGTAATCCAGACCGGCAGCCTGGGCAGCCTTTTCGTTGATGCCTGTGGTGGCAATGGTCATTTCGAATAGCCGGAGCACAGAAGAACCCTGTGATCCCGGATACACGCTGTGGCCGCCGCAAATGTTGTCTGCGGCGATGCGCCCCTGCCGGTTGGCCGGCCCTGCCAGAGAGATCAGGGCTTTCTGGCCTGTTACGGAATGGGTGACCTCCACCGCGTCGCCTACCGCATAGATGCCCGGCTGGGAGGTCTCCATGCGTTCGTTGACGGCAATGGAACCCTTCAGACCCAGGCGCAGGCCTGCGTTCCGGGCCAGATCGGTATCCGGTGCAACGCCTACCGCCAGCAGTACCATGTCCCCGGAGACCGGCTCCTCATCCCGGAGAAGGACCTGCAGCTTCCCACCGGAAGAGGCAAAGCCCGTAACGGAACTTCCCAGGCGCAGGGATACCCCGTGCCGCCGCAGCAGGGAATGAACTTGGCAGGCCATGTCGTAGTCCAGAGGGCTCATTACCTGACGAGGGCGCTGAACAACAGTGACAGCAATGCCCAGTTCCGTTAGATTCTCGGCCATCTCCAGTCCAATGTAGCCGCCGCCCACTAAGACAGCGGAAGAAGGGCGATGCTGGTCCACGTATTCCCGGATCCGGAACGTGTCCTCCACCGTGCGCAGGGAGAAAATACCGTCCAGCTCCCGCCCAGGCAGCTCCGGTACCACGGGGCGGGCGCCGGGAGACAGCAGCAGTCGGTCATAGGTTTCCTCAAACACCCGCCCGCTTTCCAGGTCCCGCACCGTTACCGTCTGGTTTTGGGGATGGATGGCCGTGACCTCATGGTGTACCCGGACGTCCACGTTGAACCGCGCCCGGAAACTCTCCGGAGTCTGGAGCGTCAGTTCCTTCCGATCCCGGATAATACCGCCGATGTAATATGGCAGACCGCAGTTGGCATAAGAGACGTAGCCGGACCGTTCAAAAACCAGAATTTCCGCCGTCTCATCCAGACGGCGGATCCTGGCGGCGGCGGTGGCGCCTCCGGCCACCCCGCCTACAATAATTACTTTCAAAATATGGCTCCTTTCTCCGGATTATTTCAGCATGGCTTCTAAAGAGGATTTGGGACGCACGCCTACGGAGGTGGAAACGGGCTTTCCGTTCCGGAACAGGATCAGCGTGGGAATGCTGGAAATGCCGTACCGGGCAGCCAGCATGGGTTGCTCATCCACATTGACTTTTCCAACCGTCAGATCCGCCTCATGCTCCTGAGCAAGTTCTTCCACCACAGGTGCCAGCATCCGGCAGGGGCCGCACCAGCTGGCCCAAAAATCCACCAGCACGGGTTTGGAGGACTGCAAAACCTGCGCGTCAAAATTTTCAGAGGTAATGGTAAGAACGGACATGTTTGTATCTCCTTTCGGTTTTTCTTTGTGAGTATAGCATACCCCGCAGAAAACCATCTTACCGTGATTATGTCACAAAAGCAAGGAAAAAGCGGGGGAACCAACGGGGAAACGGATTTTTTTCAGCGGCAGGGCCAAGGCTGGCGGCCGAAGCTATCCGATGCCCGTGGACGATGCTTTTACCGAAAGAATCTTTTCACGGAGAGAAGGACTCCCTTGACGGGGGCAGGGGAAGAATTTATAATCAAGGGAGAAAACGCTGACGGAGCGCCGGAGCGCGCCCCGGAAGGGAGGACAGCATGTTGACGCAGGAAGAAAAAAAGCGGCTCCAGGTGCTGGCTTGCAAGGTGCGCATGGGTGTGGTGGAAGGGACGTTCCATGCAAAATCCGGGCACCCCGGCGGAAGCCTGTCCGCGGCGGATGTGATTACGTATCTGTATTTCCAGGAGATGAACCTGGATCCTAGCAATCCCCGGTGGGAGGACCGGGACCGGTTTGTCCTGTCAAAGGGACACTGCGCTCCGGCATTGTACGCGGCTCTGGCATACCGGGGGTATTTCCCGGTGGAAGAGCTTCAGACCCTGCGGCAGATCGGCAGCCGCCTGCAGGGGCACCCCAATATGAACCTGACCCCGGGGATCGACATGTCCACCGGCTCTCTGGGCCAGGGAATTTCCACCGCTGCCGGAATGGCCCTGGGAGCGAAGAAGCTGGGGAAGGCCCTGCGGGTGTACGCCCTTTTGGGGGACGGGGAGCTGCAGGAGGGCCAGGTGTGGGAGGCGATGATGTTTGCCGCCCATAACCGCCTGGATAACCTGACGGTGATCGTGGATAACAACGGCCTGCAGATTGACGGGCCAGTGGAGAAGGTTATGAGCCCATATCCCATCCAGGAAAAATTGGAGGCCTTCGGGCTGTTTGCCCAGACGGTGGACGGGCACGATTTTGATGCGTTGGATCGGGCCTTTGCCGCTGCACGGGAACGAAAAGGCCAGCCCAGCGCCATCGTTATGAAAACGACCAAGGGCAAGGGGGTAAGCTTTATGGAGGGCCAGGCCGGCTGGCACGGCAAAGCACCCAACGCCGAACAGTACAAAACAGCTATGGATGAATTGTCTGCGGCTTTAGCGAAAGTGGAGGCGATGTGATATGGCGGACGGAAAGAAGATCGCAACCCGAGACAGCTACGGTGAAAGCATTCGTGATTTAGCGGCGGAGCATGAGGATATCCTGGTACTGGACGCGGACCTGGCTGGCGCCACCAAAACCGCTGTATTTCAGAAAGCCTGGCCCGACCGGCACATCGACTGCGGTATTGCCGAGGCGGATATGATCGGCGTGGGCGCGGGGTTGTCTACCATGGGGTTTGTGCCGTTTTGCTCCTCGTTTGCCATGTTTGCAGCGGGAAGGGCGTTTGAACAGGTACGTAATACCGTGGGATATCCCCATCTGAATGTGAAGATTTGCGCTACTCACGGCGGTATTTCTGTGGGAGAGGATGGGGCGTCCCATCAGTGCTGCGAGGACTTCGCTCTTATGCGCACCATACCCGGCATGGTGGTGCTCTCTCCCGCCGATGATGTGGAGGCCCGGGCTGCTGTACGGGCAGCGTATGAGCACGTAGGGCCGGTATACATCCGATTCGGCCGGGCTGCGGTGCCGGTGATCCACGATCCGGCTGCGTTCTCCTTTGCCATTGGACAGGCGGAGGTTCTGCGAGAGGGCCGGGATGTGGCGCTGGTGGCTACGGGGCTGATGGTGGCGGAGGCTTTGCAGGCCGCCGAGGCCCTGGCGGAGAAGGGTATTTCCGCCCGCGTGATCAACGTGTGCACCATAAAGCCTCTGGACAGAGAGACTATCCTGGCTGCCGCCCGAGACTGTGGGCGGATTGTCACCTGTGAGGAGCACAGCGTGATCGGCGGACTTGGGGAGGCGGTCTGTTCTCTGCTGGCGGAGACCTGCCCGGTTCCCGTACGCCGGGTTGGAGTGGAGGACGTTTTTGGCCATTCCGGACCGGCAGGTGACCTTCTGCGGCAGTTCGGCCTGTCCGCCGAGCACGTGGCTCAGGCGGCGGAAAAATTGGTGCAGGAGACCGCATAATCCGGGTACGTAAATGAGGGGGGGCGATACCATGCGTTGTAAGACAATAATCAAAATCTCCAACAGTACAGAGCCCGGCTCTCTGGGGTTTGGACGGGGGATCGTTCAGCTGTTAGAGGGCGTGGAGGAGCTGGGATCCATCAATAAGGCGACCAACGCCATGGGAATGGCTTATTCCAAAGCCTGGAAGATCATAAACTCCATTGAGAAGGAGTTCCAGGTCCGCCTGATCGACCGGGATGGGGCCAGAGGCTCCGCCCTGACGGAGGAGGCCCGGCAGATGATCGCACGGTACCACGAGATCCTGGATGCCGCGGAGGCAGCGGCGGAGGAAGTATTTCGGAAATATTACGGCCAACCCCAATGAAAGGCTTCGACGGCCCGTCCCGGCACACTGCGCCGGGACGGGCCTCTTTTCTGAAGAGTGACGGCTGCTTTCAGTCCGGTACGTATATGGGAAAGCGGTCCCCGGCGCCTTGCGCCGGGGACCGCTGTTCTTACTTTCCGCTCCTTCTGGCGTATTTTCCGCGGAGGCTATCCTCTGGTTTTGGCCCGCCCGCGGCTCCGCCCGCGGCGACGGCTCTGGGCCGCTTTGTCCCGATAGAACTTTTCCTTCTCTTCGTCCGCCCGGTAAAGGATCCGGTTGACGGCCCACTGTTCGTTTTCCGCCTTCCGAAATTTTAAACGTACCAGGAACTTCCCATGTTCTTCGCAGGATGCCAGCGCCATGTATCTGCGGTCTCCCTGGTTGACCCAGCGGCCCAGTTCCAGCGCTTTTCCACAATCCGGACAGGCCAGCTCTGTTACCTGCCGGTCCGCAAATGCCTCTGACCGGGCGGCATAGCCGGAAAAGGCCCGGTGTTCCAGAGAGTCGGAGTCATCGCCTGCCGGCTTGTCCGCCGGAAGACGGTGGGCCAGCAGAGCAGCCGCATCCTGATACTGTTCCAGACCTGCCGCGAAATCCAATCGGGAGCATACCAGCGCCGTGTTATAGGCGTCTCCCAAGGCATCGTGGGCCGTTCGTGTCTGTTCAATGGAAAAATGCTCCATGGCGGAGGCAAGAGATTTTTGGTTCTTGTCCCCACCGGTCTGCAAATTGTATATAAGCTGCAGATTTACCCAATCGTCGATCCAATCCCAGTCCAAATCATGCACGATGATGTTCTGTTCCATGATCCGCCGGTCATCATAGCCCCAGGTGACAAATACGGCCCCCTCACCACACCAGGCCCGGAACCGGTCAAACACACTGGGGAAGGTCTGGCTATGGCTAAGGCGCTCTTTATCTATGCCTGTGAGCTTTTTAACCTTGTAGTGCATGTTCCGGAAATATACCGGTTTTACATCCGACTGGAATTCCTCTGCCGGACAGAAATTCTCATCCAGCTTCACGGCGCCGATCTGTATGATCTCGCCGCTCAGATGGATGGGAAGATAGTTGTATATGGACGCATGGGAGCTCATGGCCTGATTCCATTCCAAGTCCAAAACAATGTACGCCATTCCACACCGACCTTTCCAAATAACCAAAACATTATACCAACAGGCCTGAGAAAAGACAATGGTTTTCGGAAAATATATATTTGCCAGGCCCTGCCCGGCATGGTATAATACCGCGGGAGCGGGGAATTTGTGCACGTTGCGGCCCGTTTTTAGGTCCGGCAGGTGGCCATGGGCCGGAGGGCGGCGTATTGTAGAGTGGCGCCTCTGCTGCGGCTGGCGCCAGAATCGCAGGGGCAAGCCGCGGCGCATAGTTTTCGCCGGAGGAAACCGTCGGGTGGGGTTTGGCTCCGGGGAGGAGTCGGGGAGGATAGCATGGACATTGTGGTTCTTTGCGGCGGTTTGAGCCAGGAGCGGGACGTTTCCATCAGCACCGGTACCTGCGCGGCCCGGGCACTCCGGGAACGCGGGCATCGGGTAGTCCTGGCGGATTTGTTCTTTGGACGCCCGGAGGCGGTTGAGGACCCCCGGGCGCTTTTTTCCCGGGAGGATCCGGTGAACATATACGCAGTGGGGGAAAAGGAGCCGGATCTGGCCGCCGTCCGTGCCCGCCGGGGCGGGAGAGGCCTGCTGGGCCCGGGAATCGTGGAGCTATGCCAGGCGGCGGATATCACGTTTCTGGCGCTGCACGGAGGGCCGGGTGAGAACGGACAGCTTCAGGCGTGTCTGGATATGTACGAGATCCCCTATACCGGAAGCGGTTACCTTGGAAGTGCCCTTGCCATGGATAAGGAGATCACCAAATGCCTCTTTGCGCAGGAGGGAATATCTACGCCGCCGGGGATTACCCTGCACAGGGGCGATGCGGGCCGGACTTTGCCGGCGTTTCCCTGCGTCGTCAAGCCCTGCTCCGGCGGCTCCTCCGTGGGTACCAGCGTGGTGACTGATGCCGCCCAGTATGAGGATGCTCTGAGCGCGGCGTTTGCTTGCGAGGACACGGTGCTGGTAGAGCAGTACATAAAAGGCCGGGAACTGACGGTAGGTATTATGGACGGCCGCGCTATGCCCGTGATCGAGATCATTCCCCGCCAGGGCTTTTACGATTATAAGAATAAGTACCAGGCGGGGCTAACCACAGAGCTGTGCCCGGCGCCCTTAACGCCGGAGGAGACGGCTCAAATACAACGCCTGGCGGAGAAAGTGTACCGGACATTGCATTTGCAGGCCTATGCCAGGGCAGATTTTCTTATGGACGGGACAGGAGAGCTGTACTGTCTGGAGGCAAACACGTTGCCGGGAATGACTCCTACCAGCCTGATCCCCCAGATGGCGGCAGCGGAGGGAATGGATTACGGCGCCCTCTGCGAGAGGATTATTGAAGTTTCCATGAAAAAGTACGGAAGAGGACAGCTATGACGCTGCGAGAGATTTTGGATGCCTGCGAAGGGCGCTGGTACGGAGATCCCGGCTTGCTGGACCGGGCTCCCGCTGACATCGTCACCGACAGCCGGAAGGCGGGGCCGGGGAGCCTGTTTATTGCTCTGAGAGGGGAGAGGACCGACGGGCACCGGTATATTCCGGACGTGTTGGAACGGGGCGTTCTGGCCGTGCTGTGTGAAGAGGAGGGGCCTGCCGGGGAGCCGCGGCTGGTGGTGCCTTCGGTGATGAAGGCACTCCGCCATGCGGCTCGGTGGAACCGGAACCGGTTTTCCATACCATTTGTGGGGATAACCGGCAGCGTGGGAAAAACCACAGCCAAGGAAATGACCGCCGCCGTTCTGGCAGCCCATGGGCCTACGTTCAAGACACCCGGCAGCATGAACGGACAGCTGGGAATTCCTGTCGCCCTCATGGGCCTGGAGCCGGGGTATGAGGCGGCGGTAATGGAGATGGGCATTTCCCTGCCGGGGGAGATGCGGCGGCTATCTTCCGTGGTCCGACCGGATATGGCCGTTTTTATGAATATTGGCGACTCCCACCTGGAGGCGCTGGGCGACCGGCAGGGGATATTGCGGGAGAAGGCTGAGATGCTGGCTTATTCAGCGCCGGACGCCCCTTTGATCTGCAATGGAGACGACCCGCTGCTGAATGGCTGGGATTTTGGCCGTCCTGTGATCCGGTTTGGTCTGGGAAGCCACTGCCAGGTGCGAGGAACAGATCTTATGACCGTAGATGGCGGGGAGGCCCAGAGGTGCACGGTGTGCCATGACGGCGGCCAGTTTTCCGTATATATTCCGGCGTATGGCGTGTATATGATCTATGCAGTCCTGGCGGCGGCGGCGGTAGGGCTAACTCTTGGCCTGACAGAGGAGGAAATTATCCGGGGCGTGGCGGCCTATAAGACGGTCGGTCACCGGTCCCGGATTGTCCACACCGGCTATTGCACCTTAATTGACGACTGCTACAACGCCAATCCCACATCCAACCGGGCAGCTATCGATTCCATGGCAGGCCTGCCGGGACGGAAGGTGTGTATCCTGGGCGATATGCGGGAGATGGGCCCGCAATCCCGCCGGCTGCATGAGGAAATCGGGCGGTATGCTGCGGAGCATGGGGTACAGGCGCTGTATACCCAGGGAGAGGACGCGGCCTATATGGCCCAGGCGGCGGGAGATATTGCCCGCCATTTCCCGGACAAAGCGGTTCTGATTGCCTCCCTGCCGGAACTGATCCATCCGGGCGATTTAGTTTTGGTAAAAGCCTCCCATGGCCCGGCTTTTGACGAAATTGCCGCCGCCGTGGAAGCGCTGCGCGGCGGCAAAGTTAATGCGGATCCCGACAAGCTGCCCTGAGCAGTGGAATGATTGTGCAGAACCCGGCATGGCCTGCGGCCATGCCGGGTTCTGCTTGTCCCTTGCCCGCAGGGGAGCATCCCGCCTCACAAAGTAGGGGAGCTATCATAGAATACATGGGGGAGCTTCCCTCGAAAGGAGTGCAGTATATGGGTATTACCAATTCTAATAAAGTTCTGAGCCAGCAAAAAATGTCTTGCAGGGATACCGTTAAAGTGACGTTGGCCCTTACCGCTGCCCCAGATATTCTTACAAACCCAACGGATATTGCTCTGGTACTGGATCGCTCTGGAAGCATGCAGGGAGCAACGCTGGAAAACATGAAGATGGGAGCAAAAACCTTTATTGATATTATTGCGGAATCCACCGGCGGAGCAGGAAGCGGTCAAATCGGTTCTGGCAGCCGGATCGGAGTGGTCAGTTTCTCAGATACGGCTGTGGATAATACGCCGCTGATCACTTCCACGGAAACCCTAAAGGAGGCCGTAGATTCCCTGGTAGCCGCCGGGAGCACCAATCACGCAGACGCCTTTGCCACCGCAGCGGCACTATTTGATTATAGCTCTGCCAACGCGAGAGTGATTGTTTTATTTACGGATGGTAAAACCACTTCCGGACCGCCACCGGCGCCTGTCGCAGCGGCCACTCGTGCAAAGGGCGTTACCATTTACTGCATTGGGCTGCTCGGCACAGACGGAATCGATGTAAATGCACTTAACGAATGGGCATCCGACCCGGACACTGCCCACGTGGCGGTTACGCCCAGTGCAGAAGACCTGGAAAAGCTGTTTGCCGAGCTGGCGCTCAATATATCCAAAACCGGTGCTACAAATGTTGTGATTCATGAGGTGCTGGAGCCGGATTTCGCAATTGACAGTGTTCTGCCTCCCAACTACGGCACAGCCACCGTACTGGACAGCCATTCTCTTCGCTGGAACATTCCCGCATTAGGGGTGACGGGCAGCGAAAGCGCAGTTTTAGAGTTTTTGGTTCGGCATACGGCGGATGACCCCGGCACAAAACTTGTTAACCGGTCAATAACCTATTCGGATAAAGAGGGGAATGTGGTTTCATTTCCACAGCCAGTGGTATCGGTAGAATGCAACTGGGTTGTTCAGCCGGAAAAATGCCCGGAACCAGTTTCGTTTACCGTGGAGGGCTGCGAGGATTCTGTTGTCTTGGATATGGGAAGCATCTGCCAGAGCGGCCTGGGGAGAATTATCCAGCTGGATGTGACAATAAAAAACGTGTGTCCCGGCAAGCGCTTGGCGCTGGCAGCTATTTTGTCCGAGGTAGACGATGCTGGCAACGAATACTCGCGAGGCTTCAAAACGTTTACCATTCCTGCACAAACAGGGTCAAGGTGCCGTGATGTTCAAGTCAAGTGTATTCCGTTTGTTGTTCCGGAGGACATCCGCCCGTCGGAAGGCCCGTGCGGATCCATCTGTGCCCAACGCCGGTTTAAAGCACGGTTTATTACCCACAGCATCGATACGGATTTCTACTGCTGCCATATATAAGGGCTGCCATATATAAGGATAAAGTCAGCAAAATGAGCCGCCGCCAAACCGGCGGCAGTACATAGTATAATTTCATGGCCGATATGCAATGGAGTTGGGGTACCTGTAAAAATTGTGGCCAGAGCCAGCCTGCGCCCGGTTCACCGCGGCTGAAAACGGAAAAGCCGGAACCGTCTTTTTTGACGGTCCCGGCTTTTTGCAGGAAAGGGAACGGTTAAATCAAGTGGAAAGCCACGATCAGCCCCGAAAACACGATGGAGACCGTAGAGCAGAGTTTAATCAGGATGTTCAAGGAGGGACCCGCGGTATCCTTAAAGGGATCACCCACCGTATCACCCACTACGGCAGCCTTGTGCTGGGGAGAACCTTTGCCGCCGTGCTTGCCGCCTTCAATGTATTTCTTGGCGTTATCCCATGCGCCGCCGGCATTGGACATGAACACGGCCATGGCAAACCCGGTGACGGACACACCGCCCAAAAGACCCACAACGCCCGTGGGCCCCAGGATCAGGCCAGTGGCCAGCGGGACGATGATGGCCAGCAGGGCGGGCACCACCATCTCGTGCAGGGCGCCCCGGGTGCACAGAGATACGCAGGTAGCGTAGTCCGGGTCCGCCTCAAAGGTCATAATGCCGGGAATCTCCCGGAATTGGCGGCGGACTTCCACCACGATGGACTGGGCAGCCTTCTGTACGGCTTCCATGGTAAAGGCGGAGAAGACGAAGGTGAGCATGGCACCCACGAACATACCTACCAGGACGCTGGGACTGACCAGAGAGAAGTTCAGCACTTCCGTGGTGCTCTCCTGGACGATGTTCACGTAAGACACCAGCAGAGCCAGGGCGGTAAGGGAGGCCGAACCGATGGCAAAACCCTTGCCGGTGGCAGCGGTGGTGTTGCCGAGGGCATCCAGGGCGTCGGTGCGCTCCCGAACGTGTTCGGGCAGACCGCTCATTTCCGCAATGCCGCCGGCGTTGTCGGCTACGGGACCATAGGCGTCGGTAGCCAGGGTGATGCCCAGAGTGGAGAGCATGCCCACGCCGGCAATGCCGATGCCGTACAGGCCGCGGTTGAAGGCCTCGGTAAAGTGCCCAGCCTCATCCACAATGGCGGTGGTGCCGCCCGCTGCAAAATAGCTGATCAGCACGGCGGCAGCTACGATCAGGATAGAAGCCATGGTGGATTTCAGTCCCAGGGAGATTCCGCCTATGATGATGGTGGCAGAACCGGTTTCGGAGGCGTCGGCCAGCTTTTGAGTGGGTTTATACGTATCAGATGTATAATACTCCGTAAAATACCCAATGGCACAGCCGCCGGCCAAACCGCAGAGGATGGAAACATATACGCCCCAGGTTCCCAGCAGCAGATAGGTGAGGGGGGCTGCCAGGATCGCAGACAGGGCAGCGGCGGTATAAGTACCGGTGCGCAAGCTTTTGAGAAGAGCCTGCTGGGAAGCATTTTCTTTGGTACGTACCAGGAAGGAGCCGAAAATAGAGCACACAATGCCCAGCACGGCCAGGGACATGGGCAGCAGCATACCCGCAAACCCGTATCCGCCCACGGCGCTCAGGGCAAAGGTAGCCAGGATGGACCCTACGTAGGACTCATACAGGTCGGCGCCCATACCGGCCACGTCGCCCACGTTGTCGCCCACGTTGTCAGCGATGGTGGCGGGGTTGCGGGGATCGTCCTCCGGAATGCCTGCCTCCACTTTCCCCACCAGGTCCTCGCCCACGTCGGCGGCCTTGGTATAGATCCCGCCGCCTACACGGGCAAAGAGCGCCATAAAGGAAGCGCCCATGCCGTTCATAACCATGATGTTGCCCAGCTGGACCGGATCGGTTACGCCGAAAGCATAGCGCAGCAGGAAAAACCAAATGGTAATATCCAGCATACCCAGCCCGACCACTGTAAAGCCCATGACGGAACCGGAGGAGAAAGCCACGCGCAGCCCTTTGTTCAGGCTCTCTGAGGCGGCCTGAGCCGTGCGGGCGTTGGAGTTGGTGGCGATCTTCATGCCCACAAACCCGGCCAGCATGGACCAGACGCCGCCGGTGACGAAAGCAAAGGGGGTAAACTTAGAGAGCATTTTACCGTTGGAGGCAAAGGCAATCACCAAAAGGATCACAAAAACAGCGATGAATACCTTTGTCACCGTGGTGTACTGGCTTTTCAGGTAGGCGTTGGCACCGGAACGGATAGACGCGGCGATCTTCTGCATTTTCTCCGTTCCCTCGGAATAGGACAGAACTTTCTTTGCCTGGACCAAGGCAAAAATGCCGGCTACAGCAGCGCCGACAAAACCGATCCAGAACAGGGATTCCGGGGCAATAGTCACTGGTTTCACTCCTCTTACTTTTTTGTAAAACACGGTTCCTTTATTTTAATCGTTTTTTGAAATTTTTGCAATATGCGAATGTGAGTTATGCAGGTAGGATTTGCCATGATTTTTGTGAATATGTACTTGCCCCGCAATTTATTTCCCAGGGTTTTGTTTTTCCCGGAAAGGACGCGCCATATAAAAGCACCGGCAGCAAATTTGCAATTTTTACGCCATTTTTGGCCGGCTCGTATTTTGCCATACCCAGCCTGGCGCAAAACACCCGGGGGAGATCCCCCGGGTGAAACGGCACGGTGCAGTCAGAACAGGAACGGGTTGCCGGATATCCCGGCCAAGGTATACCAGGCAGCGGCGGCCGCGGCGGCCGCAGACAACAGGACAGCGGCAAAACGAAATCGCATGAAACGCACCTCCGTAATTATCCTTTGAACCTGCACTCTGGGATATGCGGGCGCACGGCCGCCAATTCCTGCCGGGTCCTATTCCAGCCTACCCAGGAGGTAGTCGGCATGTGCCTCGCACAAATCGTACACACCGGAAAAATCTACGTAGGGGTTATACACAGCCTCCAGCCGATCATGCCAGGCTTTGGCCGATGCCAGGGCCTGGCCGGCGTCCTGAAGCAGAAGCTCCCGGCGGTGCTGGGCCCGGCGGCGTTCTTCCCGCCCGGCACGGATCGTGTCAGCTCCAGCCATGGCGTCCAGCCGCAGATGACGCCACACCTCCCCCGGATAGGGCCGCGCCCTGGTAGTCGCCACAAACCCCACGCCGGCCTCCGGGATTAGAACGGCTTCGGTCTCCTCCGGCCGCAGAGGGTCGGGGCAGGCTATGGCGGACAGGCCGCGGACCCGGCACTGGTCCAGAATGCCCGTCAAAAATGTATCGGCCAGCCCCAGCTCGTTATCCAGAGTGCACACCCTGGGGCAGAGGAGGGCGGCCGTCTCCCATAGGTACACGGGTCCGGCGCAGGTATAAGCGGACAAGAACCGCCGCCTCACCCGGCCTCCAGGCCCCTCCGGCAGCCAGCGCCGCGCCATGGATGCAGCCCGCCGGGCCACATCCGCCCGGACCGCGCCCTCCGCCGTCCCGGCGGGTCCGGCCAGGCCAGCGGCCTTAAGCAGGTCATAGGCTTTTCGGTACTCCTCCCGATACCGCTGGAACAGCTGGTTAAGCTCCTCCCGGCGGGCGCTGAGAGCCTGGGGATGATAGTAGGCTCCCAGATCCAGGTATAGTTGGCAGGCCCCGGGAAGCTTTGCCTCCTGCACGTGGGGCGCCGTACCATCCACATAGGCACAGCGGGCCTCACGAATGTAGATTCCGTCCAGAGACTCCGGATCGCCGGAACACAGAACTCGTTCCACGGTCATGCCGGCCCCCTCGGCGGAGCGGGCAATGCGTTTCATAAAACTGGATTTCCCACAACCAGGCCCGCCTTTAATAATCCAAAGGAAATCCCCCGCCTCCGAATCGGTGAATCCGTCGTACAGAGAGTAAAAGCCGGCTCCGGTATTGCCGCCCAGAAAGTAGCGAATGCCCTTATCATGCTGCATGGCTTCAGCCCCTTTTTCAATCCATTTCAGTACAGGATATGCAAAATGGACCTGGCCGGCCCATTTCCCCTCTTGATTATTTTCGGCCGGTACAGTATAATGACACAGCGGTCTTTGGCAAGGCTGCACTAGTCGGGGAGCCAGCGGTGCCCTGTTGCCTGCAATCCGCTATAGCAGGGATGAATTCCCGTTTTAGGGTATGCGATGTGCCGTCTGACCGCGGTAAGTGGCGTGGACGGTCTGGTCTCGCGCAACGCGGCCCCGTGAACCATGTCAGGCGGGGAACCGAGCAGCATTAAGCGGAACGCCGCGTGTGCCGCGAGGGTGCCGGGCCCGAGCCGGCTGCCGTGGTAACGGGCATACCGCAGAATTCGAGGACGGGTGTGCAGTCTTGCCAAGGGCCGTTTTGCATAGGGGTGTATATTTTGTACGAAGCATTGTATCGCAAATACAGACCAAAGACCTTTGACGACGTGGTGGGCCAGGATCACATTACCGGTACGCTGAAAAACCAAGTGTGTACCGGCCGGCTCAGCCACGCGTATCTTTTTATTGGCACACGGGGCACTGGAAAGACCACCTGCGCCCGGATCCTGGCCAAGGCGGTTAACTGCCAGCACCCGGAAAACGGGAACCCCTGCAACCGCTGTCCCGCCTGCCTGGGCATTGGGGACGGATCGATCTTGGATGTGGTGGAGCTGGACGCGGCCTCCAACAACGGGGTAGACGACGTGCGTATGCTCCGGGACGAGGCTGTTTTTTCACCGGTAACCGTGCGCAAGAGGGTGTACATCATTGACGAGGTCCACATGCTCTCCAAGCCGGCGTTTAACGCCCTGCTGAAGATCCTGGAGGAACCGCCGGAGCACCTGATGTTCATTCTGGCCACCACGGAGCTGAACAAGGTGCTGCCCACCATCCTGTCCCGCTGCCAGCGGCACAGTTTTCGCCGGCTGGACAGCAGCGTCATTGCCGAGCGCCTCTCTTGGGTCGCCGGGCAGGAGGGGATCCGCTTAGATCCCCAGGCAGCCCGGCTTTTGGGCCGGCTGGCGGACGGGTCCATGCGGGACGGGCTGTCCCTGCTGGACCAGTGTGCCGCGTCGGAGGCTGTAGATGCCGAGGCCGTCTTACAGGCGGTGGGGCTGGCCGGGAGCCTGCGCACCCGCAAATTAGCGGATTACGTGGCCGCCCGGGATGGAAGAAAGGCTCTGGAGCTGTTCCAGGCCCTGTGGAGGGAGGGAAAGGACCCTCCGTCCCTGCTGGAGGAACTGGCGGGCCTGTTTCGGGACGCGCTGCTCCTGCGCCTTGCTCCTAAAAACGGCGAGGGGCTTCTCTCCGGCGCCTATGGGGAGGACGCCCTGTCGGGGCTGAATCTGTCTCAGGGCGAGCTGTTGAACGCCCTGAACACGGTGCAGAGATATCTCAATGGCATGCGGGATTCCCGCAACCCCCGGCTGCAGGGTGAGCTGTGCCTGCTGGAGCTGTGCCTGGCCGGAGGGCCGGCGGTTTCCACCGGATCAGCTCCAGAAAGAGGCGGGGCCGCCGTACATCCGGCGCCCGTGTCAGACCGGCCGGAGGGGGAGGGTACAAAAGCGCCGACGGTTTCCCCGCCGCGGCGGGAGGCGGCGCAGGCGCCCGTGCCGCCTTCTCCGGCGGAGAGCGCTTCCAGAGAGGATGACCGTCCGGCCTCGGTAAAACGGGAAAAGGAACTCACGGCGGAGCAGGCGGTTCCGGATGGACCCGGCTCAGTTTCCTGGGATGACATACTGACGCGGCTGGAAAGTGCTGTCCCTACGGGAGCTTATATGATCCTCTCCAACGATTTGCAGGCGGTGGGAGAGGTCACCGAAGGGCAGCTTTGCCTGCGCGTTGCTCCCGGCTTTTTCATGGCGGCGATTAATAAGCCGGAGATTATGGAGACGATTCGGGCCTGCGCTGCCCAGGCGGCTGGCAAGCCTATCCCGGTCCGCCTGGAGGAACTGCGGAATACCCCGGGACTTCGGGAGGATAAGCTGGGTGAACTGGGCCAGTTTGGTAATGTAACCATCCGATAGATAACAGGGGGAGGAACAGACTATGGCAAAGGGTTACCGCGGAGGCGGTTTTGGCGGCATGGGATCCCTAGGCGGGGGCATGAATCAGGCGAACCTAATGAAGCAGGCGCAGAAAATGCGCCAGGATATGCTGAAAATGCAGGAGGAGCTGGAGGGGCGCAGCTACACCGCTACGGCCGGCGGCGGCGTTGTGACGGCCGTGGTCAGCGGGAAGAAGGAATTGACGGAGCTGGTTATTGACCCGGAGGCCGTGGATCCGGAGGACGTGGAAATGCTCCAGGATATGATCATTGCCGCGGTCAACAGTGCCCTGAGCGCGGCGGAAGCAGCAGCCAGCGAAAATATGTCCCGCCTTACGGGCGGATTGGACCTGGGGTTTTAAGTGCCCGCGGCCGGGGTTCGGAAAGGGGCCCGCGCCATGGAATCATGGCGCGGGCCCCTTTGCCGCAGTCTGATGGATATGTCCATGGCGGCCTCAGTTATCCGCCGCCCGCCCGTTTGTATGGATTGCGCCGGGCGCACCGGATAGAACAAGGATTTTATCTCTCGCTGTACAGGCAGCCGTACAGTTTCATTGGGTTTAAGCTGCGTCAAAACGCCGGTTCTGTCCAATGGGCTGGATCAGGGAGATCGGCTTCTTCCGGCAGGCCGGGAATGGGGATCTGGATAACCTGCAAACGCCTCTCCCCGGCATACTGAAGGGTGTTTAGCGTCCCACCGCTCCGCCCATCGTAGCAAGCGATGAGGATATGGGCATGGTCGATCATATACCGGTTGCGCTCCATCATGCAGTCCCTGGTATATTCCGGGCACAACACGGTCAGACTGTCGCACTGGGACAGAAGCTTCCGGTACCGGCTCCGCTGGGCGTCCGGCCACCGATCCGCCTGGCCGGGGAAGGGTATGGCCGCTTCCAGGTGCAGGCCTGGCCGCTCCTCCCGAAGAGCCAGCACCGCCTCACAGAAATACAGGTCGCAGCCCTCTGCCATGCCGCAGATGTACCGGCGCACACCGGCGCTGCAAACCGCTTCCGCCGCGTCGTATATGCGCCGTTTCAGCTCCCGGCAGCGCGGGTCGTCTTCCCGGTACCCCCAGGGCAGCTTGCTGGCGCGATGCCCGGTAAAGGTACAGGTCAGGTCCGGCAATTTTATCCCTCCTTGCAGAATTTCTCCCTCATATTGTACTGGCTGGGTCATCATAAGTCAAAGAAAACCGGTGGAAAACTGGGGCTTGATTTTTCCCGGCAGGGTGCTATAATGTGCGTTGACAAGAAAATATATCTTCAGGGCAGGGCGCAATCCCCGACCGGCGGTATAGTCCGCGAGCCTTCGGGCTGACCCGGTGCAACTCCGGGACCGACAGTATAGTCTGGATGGAAGAAGATAGGTTTTTTGTATCTCCATGTCCATGTTGCGCCCGAAGTATATTTTCGGACGCAATCATTGTATATGGAGGTATATGCGCAATGAACAAGACGAAGAAACTGGCGACCATGGGCATACTGACGGCCATGTCGGTCATTTTTGTGGCCCTGGTCCATTTTCCCATTTTCCCGGCCGTGTCGTTTCTGGAATATGACCCGGCGGATATCCCCATTTTGATCTGCGGGTTTGCCTTTGGCCCTTGGGCGGGGCTGGCGGTAACGCTGGTGGCCGCGGTGATCCAAGGTGTAACGGTTAGCGCCCAAAGCGGGATCTACGGAATCATCATGCATTTGCTGTCCACGGGGGTATACGTGACGGTATCCTCCTTGCTGTATGCCGGGCACAAAACCCGTCGGAGAGCGGTGGCGGCTCTGGCCGCCGGCAGCGCGGCTATGACCCTTTGCATGTTTGGGGCAAACCTGCTGGTAACGCCTTATTTCATGATGGGCGCGGTGAACGCGGATACGGTATCGGCGGTAATGGCTCTGATGCCGTTCATCCTGCTGTTTAACCTGATCAAAGCCTGCGGCAACGGCCTGATAACTTTCTTTGTCTACAAAAACGTGAAGAATTTCCTCTTTCACGAGAAGAAACCGCTGATAAAAGAGGCAGGAACTCCATGACGGACGATTTTCACCAGCGATACATACAGGCCCGCCGGACGGTCATTGAGCAAGACTTCCGGCACCTCAATCCTATGCAGCGGCAGGCGGCCCTCTCCACGGAGGGGCCGCTGCTTCTGCTTGCAGGAGCCGGAAGCGGCAAGACCACGGTTCTTATTAACCGGGTGGCCAACCTGCTCCGATACGGCCGGGGAGCTGACAGCTCGGAGGTACCGGAACAGGCGACGGAGGCGGACCTGGCACTGCTGGAAAAGGCGGCGGAGGGGCAGATCCCCATTTGCGATGAGATACGGCGCCTGTGCGCTATGGATCTGCCGGAACCCTGGCAGATTTTGGCCATTACATTTACCAACAAGGCGGCGGGCGAGCTGAAGAGCCGGCTGGACGGCATGCTGGGAGATCGGGCCCGGGACATCTGGGCTATGACGTTTCACAGCGCCTGCGTACGTATTCTCCGGCGGGACGCCCAGCTGCTGGGTTTTCCTGGTAACTTTACCATCTATGACCAGGCGGACAGCCTGGCGGTGATGAAGCAGGTAATCCGGGAGATGAATCTGGATGACAAAGTCTGGGCTCCCAAAGCTGTGCTCAGCGCCGCCAGCCGGTATAAGGGGGCTATGCTCTCCCCGGAAGAATCTGTCGCCCGGGAAGAGAAATCCGGGGACCTGCGGCGTATCCGTACCGCCCAGGCGTGCCTCCGGTACGCCAACCGCCTTCGGGAGTCTGGCGCTATGGATTTTGATGATCTGTTGTATTACTGCGTGCGTCTGCTGAGAGAGAATGAGGATGTACTTGCCCGCTACCAGCGGCAGTTCCGCTACGTCCTGATTGACGAATACCAGGATACCAACTATCTTCAGTACCTCTTTGCCCGGCTTATGGCCGGCGGAAGCCGGAATATATGCGTGGTGGGTGACGACGACCAGAGCATCTATAAGTTCCGCGGGGCCACCATCGAGAATATCCTAAACTTTGAAAAGGAGTACGCCAATGCCCGGCTGATACGGCTTGAGCAGAACTACCGTTCCACCGGCAGCATTTTGGAGGCGGCCAACGCGGTAATCTCTCATAACACACAGCGGAAGGGCAAGACTCTTTGGACCGATCGGGGGGCAGGGGACCGCATTACCCTGTACACCGCCCGGAACGAGGAGGACGAGGCGGATTTCGTGGCCCGTACCATTCTTCAGGGCACCGCCGGCAGGGGAGAGCGGTCCCGCAGGGATTATGCGGTGCTCTACCGGACCAATGCCCAGTCCAGAACGCTGGAGCTGGCGTTGCGGCGGCGGGATATCCCGTACCGGATCTTCGGCGGCACACGCTTCTTTGACCGGGCGGAGGTGAAGGATGTGCTGGCTTATCTGCAGGTGATAGCCAACCCCACCGACGAGACGCGGCTGCTGCGGATTGTCAACGTGCCCCCCCGGGGGATCGGGCAGGCCAGCCTGGAAAAAGCCCGGGAGATTGCCCGGCAGGAGGACAAACCGCTGTTTCAGGTCCTGTCTGCCGCCTCCCATTACCCGGGACTTACAGCCGGTCGGAAAATGGAGGATTTTTGTTCCATGATTACCGGCCTGCAGCAGCTCCTGGAGGAAGCGGAGCTGGACGAGTTCTATGACGCTGTGCTGGATCGCACAGGGTACCTGCGGGCTCTGGAGGAAAAGAACCTGGACGAGAACCTTTCCCGGATTGAAAACGTCCATGAGTTGAAGACCAGCATCCTAAAGAGCATGGAGCGTTATGAAGGCGGGGACTTGTACAGCTTTCTGGACGAGGTAGCCCTGTACACGGATCTGGACAATTATGACCAGGATGCGGATGCGGCGGTACTCATGACCATGCACGCGGCTAAGGGCCTGGAGTTTCCGGTGGTCTTTTTGGTAGGGGCGGAAGAGAACCTGTTTCCCGGGATGCTGGCCATCGGAGAGCCGGAGGAGATGGAGGAAGAGCGGCGGCTGTGCTACGTGGCGATAACCCGGGCTAAGGAGAAGCTGTATGTTACCTGCGCGGCCCGGCGGATGCTTTACGGACGGACGGCATTTAACCTGCCATCCCGGTTTATCGAGGAGATACCTGAAAAGCTAGTGGACTGCCAGGGGGTAAAACGGGAACCGTCCCGAGTACCGGAGACGGATCGGGTCCGACGGAGCTGGGATTTCTCAGAAACCTGGTATCCGGATGGCGGGGAAACAGCATGGGCTGGGAGCCGGCGCGCCCAGTCTGGAGGCGGAAGCCATAGACGCCCGGAGGCCGGGTTTGCTCCCCCTCGCCCCCAGCCGGAACCGGATAGGGTGGACTACCGCTGCGGCGACCGGGTGGAGCACAAGGTCTTCGGCCAGGGAGAGATTCAAAAAATTACCCCCATGGGCGGGGACGCGCTGGTGGAGATCGCCTTTGAAACGGCCGGCGTGAAAAAGCTTATGCTCCGTGTTGCATCCCGGAATATGCGCAAGTGCATCTAATCCGGCATTTGCGTTTCCTCGGAAAATAAAGTATAATCCACCCAGTGGGGAGGAAACGGTATGGGAGAGACAGAGCCGGCCCTGACGGCGGGGACCCGGACCACCGGGGACGGCCATCGGCATACGCACACGCACCAGAATACGAAAATCGTAAAAAACCGCCTGGCCCGTGTCATTGGCCACCTGCACGCGGTGGAGCGGATGATCGACGATGGACGGGATTGCTCGGAGGTGCTTATCCAGCTGGCCGCCGTGCGAAGCGCTCTAAGCAACATCTGTAAGATTATCTTGAAAGACCACATGGACCACTGCATCGTGGACGCGGTGCTTACAGGGGACCAGGACACCCTACGGGAACTGGACCGGGCAATCGACCTTCTGATGAAATAAACAGAAAAGGAGAGACCATGAGAAGACGTTCTGTTGCGCCGCTGATCATCTTGCTTTTTTTGGTGATCGGGTTGGGAATTCTATGGATATTTCGGTCCGAGGGCGGCCTGATAGGCCGGAACGAAGAGCAGGAAGCCTTCACGCCGACCCCTGTTCCCACGGCAACCCCGGAACCCACGGCGACTCCGGAGCCCACAGCGACCCCTGTTCCTACGGCCACGCCGACTCCCGCGCCCACGGCGACCCCAGAGTCCACGGCAACCCCGGAACCCACAGCGACCCCCTCGCCCACGGCAGAGGTGTCCCATGAGGCCAGCGGCTCGTTTCTGTCTGATTCCGGCACCTGGCTTAACGTGTTGGTACGCTGGGAGAGCTTCTCGGATACAGACGGCAAGACCAAGCTGAAGCTGGATATCTATGCCCAATCCTACTCCCTGCATACCGGCCAGCGCTCGGATGACATTGTAATCAATGTGGGCGGCACCACGTATTACGCTACCTCGGTGGCGGTGACCAGCGACGTGGACACGCTCACAGAGACATATCTGGCCAGCAAGACCGTGGAAATTACGCCAAACGTGGACGTACCGGTGACCGTGACATGGTATTTTAACGGCACCTACAGCAACCAGCAGCTTACGACGATTACCGCCTCCTCCACCCTCCACGTCCCCGGCTGATCCAAGGGGAAAAGGGGGGCATCATCTATGAAATTTCGCAGGAGGCTCAGTTCAGCCAGCCTGATCGCCGGCGGTTTTGCCCTGATTATCCTTTTGGGGGCCCTGCTGTTGACCTTGCCTGCGTCAAACCGGGATGGGGAATCGCTGCCGTTTCTCAGCGCCCTGTTTACGGCCTGTTCCGCCTGCTGTGTAACAGGCCTGGTGGTATGCGATACCTGGACACAGTTTTCCGGGTTCGGGCAGGGCGTGATCTTGCTGCTGATCCAGCTGGGCGGTTTGGGATTTATGGCCTTTGCCATTTTGTTTTCCATGGTGCTCCGGCGCCGGATCGGCTTGAAGGAGCGGATGGATATTTCAGAGGCCTTTGCCAGCGGCCAGACAGGCGGGGTGATCCGCCTGACCAGGCGGATCCTTTTGGGGACGCTGCTATTTGAGCTTACCGGCGCCGTGTTGCTGTGCCTGCGGTTTATCCCGCTTTTTGGCTGGAAAACCGGGCTATGGTACGGTATATTCCATTCCGTATCTGCGTTCTGTAACGCGGGGTTTGACCTTATGGGGCGGGTGGAGCCATTTTCCTCTCTGACCCGTTTTGTGGGAGACCCGCTGGTGAACCTGACCATAATGGCGCTGATTATACTGGGCGGCGCGGGGTTTATCGTGTGGAACGACGTTGCCGACTGCCGGTTCCGCTGGCGCCGGTATGCCCTGCATACCAAGCTGGTGGTGGTTTTTTCCGGCGGCATTCTTTTGGTTTCCGCGGCGCTGTTTTGGGTGACCGAGGCGGAGGCCGCTTTTGCCGGCCTTCCCCCCGGGCAGCGGGCCCTGGCAGCGCTCTTTGCCGCCGTTACTCCCCGGACGGCTGGGTTCAATACCGTGAACAACGCCTCTCTGTCCAACGCCGGATCCATCCTGACCATCCTTCTGATGATCGTAGGCGCCAGTCCCGGCTCCACCGGCGGCGGCGCAAAGGTTACCACAGTGGCGGTCATGCTCCTGGCCACGGCGGCCTATGCCCGGGGCCGGACAGACGTGCAGGCCTACGGGCGGCGGGTGGATTCGGATTTGGTGCGTAAGGCCTTTTGCTCCTTCCTTATTTATGTGTGCATTGGCCTGGGAGGGGCCTTCCTCGTCAGCGCCGCCCAACCTTTGGCCTTGCGGGACGTGCTGCTGGAATGCTTTTCCGCCATTGGGACCGTTGGCCTGTCCACCGGTATTACGCCACAGCTGGGCGCTCCGGCCAGAATCCTGCTGATCCTCTTGATGTATACCGGCCGGGTGGGGAGCCTCACCCTGTTTACAGCCATGTCTCTTTCTCAAAATGGCACCCGGCCCCGCTGCCCGGTGGAGCGGGTTATGATCGGCTGAACAAAGGAGAAGATGAAATGAGCTCTATGTTGGTAATCGGGCTGGGCCGCTTCGGCAGGAGTCTGGCGCTGCGCTTGGCTGAGCTGGGCAACGAGGTAATGGTTATGGACACAGACGAGGACGCGGTGAACAAGACCGCGCCTTACGTCACGGCGGCGCAGATCGGCAATTGTATGGACGTAGATGTGCTCCGGAGCATTGGAGCCAAGAATTTCGATATCTGCTTTGTGTGCATCGGGGAAAATTTCCAGTCCTCCCTGGAGATTACTTCTCTTCTGAAGGAGCTGGGCGCGCCAAAGGTGGTGGCCAAAGCCGGCCGGGATATCCAGGCAAAGTTCCTGGAACGGATCGGCGCCGACGAGGTGATCTATCCTGAGCGGGATATGGCTTATCGGACTGCCGTACGTTTTTCCTCCCGGGGAGCGTTTGATTACATTGAGCTGTCCCCGGAGTATGCCATCTTCGAGTTAGACGTTCCCCCCTCCTGGGTGGGGCGCATGATTCGGGAAACGGGCGTACGGGAGAAATACGGCGTAAACATCATTGCTGTGAAGGACAGGGGCGTGGTGGTCCCCACCACCGACCCGGCCTATATTTTCCGAACAGGAGAGCATATTCTGGCGGCTGGGTCAAAGAAAAACCTGTTGGCTATGATTGACAAGGTCTGCCGCTGAACGGATCTCCCGCCGGCCCAGGGCAGTAAAGAGCTCGTATACAAAAAAGCGCTTCGAAGCCATTGGCTTCGAAGCGCTTTTTCTCTGCCGCGGATCAGCGGCAGCTGCTGGGTTACAGGTACATGGCCAGGTTGTACGCCGCCTTGGTGGCGCCCCAGACCAGGCCGGCCTCAAAGGAATCGCCGATATTGTAGACCTCCTTTGCCACATGCTCCTTTTGGCCCTCCAGGTACTGGGAGATATCCGCCCGGCGGCCCAGGGCATTGACAAACAGATCTGCGTGGTACTCCTCAACCACGGTTTCAGGGCCCATCTTGGGCGCCAGGGGATTTTCAATGTTTTTGGGAAGCACCGGCGTCCAGGTGCAATACGGATCCGGCGCTCCCTTAGAGATGTTCCGGCTGACAAACACCTTGCCGGGCTCAAAGGACTTAATAGTGGCGCAGTTGACCAGCCGGGCGCCGTTTTGCTCGATGTAGTGGATGAGGAAGCCCCGGTTGGCCGTGCAAGCGCCTTCCATAAAGTCGCCCAGCATATCAATGACGGTAATCCGGCAACCCTTTTCATAGCTCAGCCAGTAAGCGGTTTCCATACCAACGGCGCCGCCGCCCAGCACTACCACATTCTTGCTCTCGCCCAAAAGCTCCGGCTTACACAGGAGCTCGGTAGCCTCTACCATGTTCACGGTATCGATACCGGGAATGGGCGGCGAGGCGCGCTTAGCCCCCACGGCATAGACCACCGCGTCGTAGTTCTGGGCCTTCAGGTACTCGGTGGTGGCATCCACGCCCAGGCGGATCTCCACCCCGGGCTGGGAAGCGACTTGGCGCTTGAGCCACTGCATATAGTTGGCCATATCATACTTGTTTTTGGGAACGGCCGCAGCATTGGCAATGCCGCCCAGCTCGCCGCTCTTTTCCAACAGTTCCACTTTATGGCCTCTCTGCGCCGCATAGAGGGCAAAATTCATGCCCGCCGGGCCGCCGCCGACTACACCGATTTTCTTGGGCACAGGAGCGGGAGGCATCACCTTCGGCAGCACATCCTCATGGCCGGTACGGGGATTAACTGCGCACTGGGGATGTCCGCCTTCCACAAACTCGTTGATGCAGCCTTCCTGGCAGCCGATGCAGGGCCGGATCTTGTCCACATCTCCAGCATAGGCCTTTTTGCACCATTCCGGATCGGCCAGGACCGGCCGGCCCAGCATGATCATATCGCACCTGCCGTCCCGCAGGGCCTGCTCGTCCATGTCGGGATAGTTCAGCTTTCCTACCGCCACGATGGGAACGTCATATCCGGCGTTGGATTTAATCCCTTTTTCCTTGAAATATTCTTTGGCTACTTTGGCCACATCCAGGAAGCAGCCGGCGGGCATATAGGCCGGGGGATGGGGCAGCCACCAGTTGTCATAGCAGCCCAGGTCCACGTCAAATATATCTACCCCCGCTTTGACCAGGTTTTCCATATAGTCCAGGGTCTCGTAAATGCTCCGGCCATTTTTGAAATTCTTAAGGGTCTTGACGGTGTCCATCCGTCCGCCGTAGGTCTCCTCCAGGGCGCAGGACAGGTCGATCCGGTACATGATGGGGTACCAGGGATCGGTGCGCTTACGGATCTCCTTGACGGCATCAATGCCAAAGCGCTGCCAGTCGGCATACTTGCCCAGCTTCCGGCGGTTGAAGGCGGTGTTGGTCATCTGGTCCAGCAGATACCCCTCGTGGCCGTGCAGATAAACGCCGTCCAGGCCCATGGCCTTGGCGTCGGCGGCCCCCTGGCCGAAGTTCTTCACGATCCGGTTCAGCTCCAGATCCGTCAGCGGCCGGCAGGGAATTCCGGGTATGTAGAAGTTGGGGTTCCAGGAGGCGGATACAGGGGGGGTGAACTTGGTCAGGAGACACTGCGGGTTGCCTACGCGCCCCAGGCCGGCCGTCAGCTGGATAAAAATGCGGCTGTTACGGGCATGTACTCCCTGGGCAAGATCGCGCCAGCCCATGAAATTCGTCCGCGTAGCGTCGATGCGGGGAAAGTAGGAGAAGTTGCCTTTTTCCGTGACGGAAGGCTCGATGTGATGGCTAATGGGGATCAAGCCTGTGGTCAGAAGGCCCACGCCGCCCTCCGCCCGCGCAAAGAAATACTCCCGCATCTTGTCATTGGGCCGTCCCGTTTCGTCCGCCATCTGGACGTTGCCCATGGGGGCCATAACAAGACGGTTTTTGATGGTGAGGCGGTTTACCTGGATGGGGGAAAACATCGTGTCGTAAGGCCATAGCTCTTTGGTGTAGCGGGCGGTGCCGCCCGGCTGGTTCTCGCAATCCTGCTGTACCCAGTTGCCGTAGCTGTTTACAAGCCTTTCGACCAACACATCGGTTTTCAAGCGAATTCCTCACTTTCTGAATAGATTTCCCTGTTGTATATCGCTCTGTTTTTAAACGCCGTGATTATTTTAGCACAGTCAGAACATATATTCAACAAAAAAATTATTATCTCCTTGATTCCCGCTATGAAATATGCTAAAATATGATGGAATTATTCCTGGGGTTATGTTGCTTTTTTAACAAAAAAGTGGTAAGTGTTGGAAAGAGGAGACGAGAAAATGGGCGGAGCAAAAGTTATCGCGGTATCTGGCAAGGGTGGTGTTGGAAAAACGACACTTGCCGGGGCAATGGTACGGCGGCTGACCGAGGCAAAGCCGCAGGCACGGATTTTGGCCATAGACGCGGACCCGGCAGTGGGGCTGTCCACCTGCTTAGGGGTGGAGGTTCGCCTGACGTTGGACGACATTCGCAAGACCATCATCGACAACGTGGAGGAGGGCCGCACAAAAGAGGCGCTGGAACTGGTGGAGGAGTCCCGGTTTCGGATTTTTGACGCGCTGGTGGAGACCAACGGCTTTGCTTTTTTGGCCATCGGACGCCCGGAAGCCACCGGGTGCTACTGCAAAATCAACGCCTACCTGAAAGACGTGATTTCCGTACTGGCCGACCAGTTCGACTATGTGGTAGTGGACGGGGAAGCGGGGATTGAACAGGTCAACCGCCGGGTACTGGAGCGTGTGACCCATCTTCTTCTGGTCACCGACCAGAGCCGCAAGGGGGTTCAGGTGGCCGGCACCATTAAGAAGGTTGCGGATGATCTGGTGATGTACGACCGGATCGGCGCCGCGGTCAACCGGGTCACCAATCCCGATCTGAACCAGTATATTGCCATTCCCGGCGTCGAGATCCTGGCCTATATTGGCTCCGATGAGCATCACGCGGCCAACGACATCCGGGGCCGGAGCGTTTTTGATCTGCCGCCGGAATCCAACGTGTACCGGGGAGCCGGAGAGATCCTGGAGAAATTCGGGCTTTTGTAACATGTGGGCGCAATTTGTTTTTTATACAGGTATACACTTTAAGGAAAAAGGGGTGTGACATTTGAAGGATCTTAAGCATCTGATCTACTTTGAAAAGCTCCTGGAGGATGCCAACAACGAGCTGGTGCGAAAAGCGCAGGAGTCCGGGAAACTTGCTATGGGCTACACCTGCTACCACGTCCCCGAGGTGCTTCTCAACGTAGACAACTGTTTCTCCGTTCGGCTGAGGGCCCCGAACACGGGTTCCATTGAGATCGCGACCTATTACATGTCCAACTATACCTGCGAATACGCCCGGGCTCTGACGGAGAGGGCCATTGAGGGGGGATATCAGTTCCTGGACGCCATGCTGGGCGTGGACGCCTGTTCCATGATGAACCGTGCCATGGAGCACTTCGGTATCCTACAGGTCAACGACAAGCCCAATTTCTTTGTGACCCACGCGGATATACCGTTTAAAATTACCGACTACGCGCTGGACGCCTACGTAAAGCAGATGCGGCTGCGGGTACTG
This sequence comes from uncultured Oscillospiraceae bacterium, assembly GCA_944385885.1. Classification (GTDB taxonomy): domain Bacteria; phylum Bacillota; class Clostridia; order Oscillospirales; family Oscillospiraceae; genus Apopatocola. The sequence continues at coordinate 43,695 of CALWYY010000045.1, forward strand.
GGGCAGATGCATGAAAAGTACGGGGTGGACGTATCCGATGCCGCCATACGCAAGGCGCTAAAGACCCACAACGAGGTCTGCCGGATTCTGACGGAGCTGGGCCAGCTGCGGAAGCTGGAGAATCCGCCTATCACCGGATACGAGTACCACGTGATGAACGTAGTATCCTACTGCTGTCCCAAGGAGCTGATCCTGCCCTACCTGAAGGAGACCCTTACGGAGGTAAAGCGGCGCAAGCCGGACGCCAAGCCCTGGTACCGGGCCCGGGTAGCCATTGTGGGCAGCGAAATCGACGATCCATCCCTGACGAAGCTGATCGAGGGCTGCGGCGCTTTTGTGGTCTCCGACCGCTACTGCTTCGGTTCCACCCCTGGACGGGAGGTTATCGAGATTAACGACCAGGAGGATGCGCTCACCCAAATTTGCCGCCACTATCTGGAGCATTCCGAGTGTGCCCGGTACATATCCGATGAAAAAGTCAAGCAGCGCCGGGAAACGTCGGACCGGCTGGCCCGGGAGTATAACGCCGAGGGGATCATTTACGAGCAGATGAAATACTGCGACTACTGGGGCTTTGAGCGGGCGCTGGTGAGCCATGTGATGGCCGAGGAATATAACTGGCCAATTCTTTCGATTGACCGGCTGTACAACAACGGCAACTCCGGCCAGCTTCGCACCCGGGTACAGGCCTTTGTGGAGTCCCTGGAGATCAAGCGCATCCGCAAAGAGGGAGGTAAGGACTGATGGCAAAGACCCCGAAATACCCCAATCCCGCGTTTTTCCGCGCCAAAAACAATATAGACTGGGCGGCGCAGGGGAAGAACCTAAAGGAAGTTTTTGAAATCTGCAAGGATATGCTGGCGGAGACCGACTGGAAGCAGTTTGCAAACCGGCAGGTCAAGGGCTGGAAGGACTTTGGGGCCCGGGCGGCAGAGGAATATCGGGCGTTCATGGACAGCCCCCGGCAGGAAAAAATTGACGCCATCCTCCACGGGGAAAAGCACCTGGGGCGCCTGTACAAGTCCGGCGCCATGGCAACCGTGCGCCGGGAGTGGCGGGGTATTGGCGACACAGCGTACGATTTCGGCCGCTGGCTCAAGACTTGGGGCATGCTCCTGGCCACCTTCAGCAAGGATTTGGTACCGGCCCTCAACGCGGCGCTGTATTACCGGTGGATGATCTCCTATTTCTGCTGCCACTCCTTCATGGATAAGAACACCATGGGCCAGCGGGGAGCGGCCCTGCGCATGAGCCATCTGATGATCTTCGATATATTCCGCTATGTTGCGGAGAACCTGGTCCTCCAGGCCAAGGGCGACCGGAAAAATGGCAACAGCGCGGAGCTGAACAAGAAGGTCGTCCTCTTCGACGAGATGACCATGGCGCAGATTATGGCCGGGTTCCCCGATCTGATTGGCATACCCTACCAGCTGTTTGCGGTGTTCCTGGTCTCGGAGATCGACCAGCTTACCTGTGTGCCGTACATTGACGCGGTGGAGAGCTTCGGCCTGCCGGCGGACACCTGCCCGGTGCCCTCCAGCGAATGCGGCGCCATTGTCCTGGACGCCCTTCCCCACATGGGCACGTGCTTTATCTCCAGCTCCATGCCCTGCGACGGCTCCACTATGGCCTCCTCCTATGTGGCCCGCCGTTTTCCGGATCTGCCGGTATTCCATCTGTGCTTCCCGGTACGGTACGAGGATGAGGAGACGGTGCAGTGCGCGGCTGAGGATATCAAGGCCTGTATCCGCTTTATTGAGGAGCAGACGGGTGCCAAGTGGAATTGGGACGCCTATTTTGCCGCCATGAAGCGCTTTAACCGGGAGACAGCCTACGAGATGGAGAAATGGAGCGTCAACCAGACGCCCTATCCCCAGATTATTGGCCCGTGCTACGAGCTCTACCGGAAGTGGAGCTATGAGATGGACGGCGGGGTGGATCCCCGGAGCATCAAGACGTTTGAAAAGGTCAACAAGATTATGCTCAAGGCCTATCAGCGTAAGGAGGAGGCTTGGCCCGGGAAGATGCGCTACCGCGCCATTGTGTGGTCCTGCCCGGCCCATTACTATGCCAATTTCTCAAACTGGCTGGCCAACTGCTGGGGCATCAACGTCCTGGTAGAGATGGAGAGCCTAAACTTTACCAAACAGCTGGAGACCCAGGACAAGGAAGAGGCTATGCGTGACCTGGGCCGGCTGTACGAGCGCATGGTCATGCGCCGGCATACCAACGGCGGGTACCGGCACGTGGTGGATGAGCTGTGGAAGCAGTGCGAGATATGGAACATTGACATCATTATCATGTACCAGAACGTGGCGTGCAAAAACATGGCCACGTTGCAAGGAATCCTAGACGAACAGGCCCGGCAGCAGGACCGGCGAATGATCTGGATTGAACATGATCTGATGGATCCCCGTACCGTTTCCCGGCGCGCCATGCGCGACAAAGTAAATAACTATATGCGTACCGTTATGAACGCCGAGCCGGTGGACCCGTCCCTGGTGGACTTCGAGGACGACGTTACCTGGTAAGAGCGAGAGAATCTGCGCAAGTTTGAAGAAAAATTGGGAGGTTATTTGAGAAATGGCTAAGAAATATTTTGCCGGCTGCGATGTGGGCTCTACCTATACGAAAGCGGTCATCCTGGACGAGGACGGGAACATTGTCGCCCATACCACCATCAAAAGCAAGATTAACTCCGAGCAGTCGGCCAAGATTGCCATGGACGAGGTCATCGGCCAGGTACCGGATCTGCAGTCCGCGGAGGATCTCACCTATCTGATCGGTACCGGCTACGGGCGCAACAAAGTCCCCTTTGCCGATGAGAACATCTCCGAGATCAGCTGCCATGCTATGGGGGTGCACGTGACGGATCCCACGGTAAAGGCCATTATCGACATCGGCGGCCAGGACGTGAAGGGCATCAGCATTGACGCCGATGGCACGGTAAAGAACTTTGCCATGAACGATAAATGCGCCGCCGGCACAGGCCGGTTCTACGAGGCTATGGCCCGGTCCTTTGAAATGACCCTGCCGGAGTTTTCGGCCCTGTCCCTGAACGCGAAAAACGTAATCCCCATCACGGCCCAGTGCACCGTCTTTGCCGAGTCGGAGGTAATCACTCTGGTGGGAGAGGGCAAGCCCATGGATGAGATCGCCGCCGGCATCCAGATGGCCGTGGCCAAGCGGTGCTTCGTCATGGCCAAAAAAGCCGGCGCCACGGACAGCATTACCCTTACAGGCGGCTGTGCGAAGAATGCCGGCCTGAAACAGGCCATCGAGCATGTGCTGAAGCTTAAGGTCATTGATCTGAAAACCGATCCCCAGCTTATGGGCGCCCTGGGCGCCGCGGAATATGCCCGTCAGAAGGGTCTTGCGAAAGGAGCCTGAACATGAAAAAGTTCTGGAAAATTTTTGGAAGGGTCGCCGGCATTCTTACGGCAGTCATCGGCGTTCTGTTTGTGGTCTACTTCTGGAATCTGGATCAGAAACTGATGGCCTGGGCCTATACCCAGGTAAACAAGATCTTTGACCGGAAGAAAGTGGACATTAAGTTCTGATGGAACTGTACAATTCCTACATTCAAGCCGCGGAGGAACTGCTGGCCGGTTCCTCCGTGGAACGATGGGACTATGACCCCGCCCGGTGCTGGCCGGATGTGGGGAGCAACGAGCTCGTAATGCAGCGGGAGGCCGCCTTTGAGCTGGGCGGGAGCGGGTCTCCGGCGGTGAGTTTTGCCTGTTTTACCACAGACGAAAAGCTCATTGGGCGGGATGAGGTATGGCTCTGCGGGCCTGACCTGGATCGGATTCGCGGCGACAGCCCCTTTGCTCGAATGGTATTTTTCTCTGTGCAGGACATTGGAGAGGCCGACGAGGCGTATCGGGCGATCCAGGAGATTGAGTTTGCCAAATACCACGTCCACCCCAAGGGCTATATGACCCGCGCCCTTTCAGAAGAATGCCGGGAGCAGGTGCGTGTCAGCCGCGCCGCTGTGAAGGAGGGCATATCCTTCCGCCGCGTAGGTTTTGACTACATCCGGAAATACAAGGAAAATGAAAACGTCCGGAACGTGCGCGTCATTTTTCTCACCCGGCCGGATCTTGATTACGGCGCCGTCCGGGAGGCTGGGAAAAAAGTGGGGGAGATCACCCGGTCCCTGAGCACAATCCTGGAGGGCATCCCAACCGACTGTGATTCCTGCGGCCTCCGGTCTATCTGCGACGAGGTGGAGGGGATGCGAGAGCTGCATTTTCGGCAGTCAGGCAAGAATCCAGGCTGAGTTACCAGAGCAGCCGCTTTTTCGGCCGCCCTGCAGAGATTTCTCTGCAGGGCGGCTGTTTGAGGATAATAGAGCGGTATTCCCCGTACAAAATATACAAAAAAATATATAAATATTTTTTTGTATTGTTTTTTCTCTTTGTTTGTAATAGAATTTAGCGTACCGTGCGTACCATTCTGGAAAAGAGAGGATCATATGAGTAAAAAGAGACAGCGGCGGGGAGACCGCCCGGACGGCGTTCTGATCCGAGACCTGGACTCGCTCCACTTTATAACGGCCATCATATACCCAAACCGGTGTGATAACGAGGCTTTCATTTCTGAGCGGATTGATTTGACCCGGATTAACGAATATCTGGAGCGGAAAAATGCGGACAATCCGGATTACAAGTACAACCTGTTTCAGATCATCGTCACAGCCTTGGTCAAGACAATCACCCTCCGGCCCAAAATGAACCGGTTTATAGTTAACAGCAATTTTTACCAGCGCAAGGAGGTTTCCGCCGCCTTTGTGGTGAAAAAGCTTTTTGCCGATCAGGGGGCGGAGGCGCTAGCCTTTCTGCACTTGAAGGATGACGACACCCTGGACACGATTCACCAGCGTATCTACGAGCAGGTAAGCACCTGCCGGTCTGACAAGGTGGACAATTCCACCGGCGCCATGGACATACTTAACAAGCTGCCCCGGTGGATATCCAAGACCGCCGTGCGCATCCTCATGTTGTTGGACCGGCACGGGCGTATTCCCCAGGACATCATTGCCACGGACCCCTACTATTCCTCGGTGGTGCTCTCCAACCTGGGTTCTATTAAAATGAAGAGCGGCTACCATCATCTCACGAACTGGGGTACCTGTTCCATGATCTGCCTGATCGGGGAGATCCGGAAAACGCCGGTTTACGACGACGATGGCAATGCTACCATGGTTCCCACGGTGGACATTGGGCTGACCATTGACGAGCGCCTGGCGGACGGCTATTACTACGCCAAGACCATGCGCTTGCTGCGGAAGCTGCTGCAAAATCCGGAGCTTTTGGAGCTCCCTCTGGGAGAGAAGGTGGATTACGAATGACGGAAAACACAGCTGCGGTTTCGGTAAAGGCACCCTGGCTTTCCCACCTGGGGGATATGCCAGCAACACTGGACTATTTCCAGGGTTCCATGTACGAAGCGGTGGAGAAGATTGCGGCGAAATACCCGTCCAATGTAGCCTTTGACTTTATGGGCCGGTCTACGACTTACCGGGAATTGATTCAGAACATCCAGCGCTGTGCAAAAAGCCTGCGCACCATTGGGGTTCGGGAGGGGGACCGGATCACCATTGCCATGCCGAACTGCCCGCAGGCGATCTATATGTTCTATGCGGTAAATTTGGTGGGCGGCATTGCAAATATGGTGCATCCTCTTTCCAGCGAGAAGGAGCTGGAGTTTTATATCAACGAGTCGGAGAGCGTTTCAGTGGTGACGCTGGATCAGTTTTACCACAAATTTGAAGCGATCCGGCAGAACACCCGGGTGGTAAACGTGATTCTGGCCCGGATCCGGGACGCCCTATCCCGACCGGTACGTGCGGGATACATGCTCACAGAGGGACGCAAGATTGCCAAAATCCCGGAGGATGCCCCGGTGATATTTTGGAACGATTTTATGCGCCTAGGAAAATGCTGTTTTTGGAACTACAAAGTGCCCCGGCGGGGGGAGGACCCGGCGGTCATTCTATACTCCGGCGGCACCACCGGCGTCACGAAAGGAATCCTTCTGACAAATCTTAACTTCAACGCCTTGGGCCAGCAGATCGTAGCTACAAACCCCATGTTCCGGCCGGGAGACCGAATGCTGTCGGCTATGCCGCTGTTTCATGGATTTGGCCTGGGGGTGTGTATCCACTCCATGCTCTCCCAGGGCGGGCGGTGCATCCTGGTACCCCGGTTTACCGCTAAGAGCTATGCCAAGCTTATCACCCGGTATAAGTGTAACTTTATTGCCGGCGTACCCACTCTTTATGAGGCGTTGCTCCGCCTGCCGTCCATGGACAAAGCCGATCTCTCCAGCCTAAAGGGCGTATTCTCCGGCGGGGACTCTTTGTCCGTGGAGCTGAAGAAGAAGCTTGACAAGTTTCTGTATGCCCATAACGCCGTCATTCAGGTGAGGGAGGGATACGGCACTACAGAGACCGTTACCGCCTGCTGTCTGACGCCTCCTCATATGTTCAAGGAGGGGAGCATCGGGCTTCCATTTCCGGATACGTTTATCAAAATTGTCAAACCCGGCACCGAGGAAGAGCTTCCCTATGGAGAGGAAGGGGAGATCCTTCTGGCAGGGCCAACTGTTATGCGGGAGTATGTGAAGCACCCGGAGGAGACGGCGGAAACACTTCGTCTCCATCAGGATGGGCTGCGCTGGGTCTATACCGGCGATTTGGGCAAGATGGATGAGGAAGGGTTTGTGTATTTCCGGGGACGGATCAAGAGGATGATTGTCACCTCCGGCTACAACGTGTACCCGGCGCAGCTGGAGAATATCCTGGATGCCCACGAGTTTGTCCATATGAGCTGCGTAATCGGCGTACCGGACTCGTATCGGATGCAGCGTGTCAAAGCGTTTGTGGTGCTGCGTCCAGGTGTGCCTCCCACAGAGGAAACCCGGGAGACCATTATGGCCTACTGCCGAAAAAACATTGCCAAATATGCTATGCCAAAGGAAATTGAATTTCGTGAGGACCTCCCCAAGACGCTGGTGGGGAAGGTCGCTTACCGAAAATTGGAAGAGGAGGAACTGGAAAAGCTCCGTCAGGAGCAAGAGCCTTCCCAGGCCTGAAGAGTGAGTATAGGTTCAGCGGGCATCCCAACGGGATGCCCGCTTTTCTGCGCAGTTTTTACCGCTACCCCGCGCTTGCCAAACAGCAAAAGGCATCGGGGTAGGAGCTGCTCCATTGGTAGGAAAATGCAGAAGTTCCTACCGCTGGTCTGCCTGTTAAGCTGTGTAATTCCCTGTCCTACTCTATTTTTCGGATCTGACAGCGCAAGCTTTTAAAACCAGGAAATCCGGAATAGGGATCCAAGTGGTCCTGCCCAATGAGCAGATTGACATTTGCCTCCGTGTAGCCATGAAGCATCTGGATGGTACCGGGTTTTGTTTTACAGGTAAGACGGGCCTTTACGCGGATTCTTCCATAGGGGCTGGATAGCTCTACGTCATCTCCGTCGCATATGCCTAAACGTTTCCCATCATCCCAGTGAAGTTCACAAGTGGGAAAGGGCCTCAGGCTGCGAAGCCAAGGAACCTCATGGAGCCGGGAATGGATGGCCAGCGGCTGGCGCGCTCCTGTGCACAGATTAAAGGGGTATTCTCTTCGGGTATCCGGATCGTTTTGATCCGCCAGCGGATCGGTGTAGTCGGGCAGGGGATTGAGACCGTACTTTGGATCACATTCTGCGATGGCCGTTGAGTAAAATTCAAATTTTCCCGTTTTGGTGGCAAACCCCTTTTCCAGGTAGGCTCCCGGTACAATTGGCCGGGCTACCGGAACTTTTGCGGGAAGGTCTTCCTTTTTTAGGTCGGCAATTGTCAAGGATAGCATTCCCCCTCGGCCACAATTACGGCAGGACCGGTAAGCAGAATATCCCGTATGCCGTCCTCTATCGTAAGCGATACCTCCAGACGGCCGCCGGGAA
>CALWYY010000046.1 GCA_944385885.1 uncultured Oscillospiraceae bacterium
CCGGTCGTATTCCTCCGGGGAGAAGTCCAGCTCGCTCTGTTTCTCCCGAATCCGCTCCGCCGCGTCTTCCAGGACAAGCCGGGCCGAGTGGATCTTTTCCGCCGTCTCCTCCAAGTCTGGGCTCCAGGCCGCCCCCCGCCGGGCGGCATACTCTCCCTCCCCGCACAGGGACACCGCGCTGGTCTCATCTCCGTACAGCGCCTGGTAAGCTGCGTCCAGCTGCTCGGTAAGCTTCTCGGCATGGCGCAGCAGATCCCGCCGGGCCGACAGCTCGCCTTCCTCCCCGGGTACGATTTTTGCCCGGTCCAGCTCCTCGACCCGGTGTCGCAGCGTTTCCTCCAGGCGTTCCTTCTCCTCGTCGTCCATCTGCAGGCGATTCACCTCCGCCTGCACCCCCCTGTATGCCTCATAGGCCTGGCGATATGCCTCCAGGATCCCTTCCGGTACACCGAACCGGTCCAGATACATCCCGTGCCGCCGCTCATCCAAAAGCTGCCGGCCATCGTTCTGGCCGTGAATGTCCAGCAGAAGGCTCCCCAGCTCCCGGAGCTGGGACGCTGTGACCGGTATTCCATTTACCCGGGCGGAGGATTTTCCGTCGCCGGACAGGCGCCGCTGGAGCAGTAGTTCCCCATCCTCCGTGTCCACGCCGTTTTCCCGGCACCAGTCCTCCGCTTCCCCCAGGTCAAAGCAGGCCGTTACCAGCGCATGGTCCGCGCCGGACCGCAGCAGTTCCCGGCTGGTACGCCCCCCCAGCGCCGCCCCCAGGGCATCAATAACAATGGATTTGCCCGCCCCGGTCTCCCCGGTCAGGACATTCAGGCCCGGCGCAAAATCCACTTCTGCGCGCTGGATGACCGCAATATTTTCAATGTGGAGCGAATTGAGCATTTTACAGCATCGCCTCGATCTCGCGGCGGAATTCCAGCGCCGCCGCCGTGTCACGCATGGCCAGAAACGCCGTGTCGTCTCCCGCCAGGGTACCTACCAGGCTGGGCAGATCCATATTGTCCAGCGCCGATGCCGCCGCGTTGGCCAGCCCCGGAAGAGTGTGGATCACCACCAGGTTCTGTGCTACGTCAAAGCTCACCACGCACTCCCGGAAAATCTTCCGCAGGCGTATACTGTGGTCGTTTCCCTCGTCCCTCGCCGCGGCTGCATAGCGGTATCCCCCAGTGGGCGTCAATTCCTTCACCAGGCGCAGCTCCTTGATATCCCGGGACAGGGTCGCCTGAGTGCTCCGCACGCCGCGGGCCAGAAGTTCCTCCATCATCTGGTTTTGCGTCTCAATGTCTTTCTGAGCAATCAGCTCCAGGATCTGTGCCTGCCGCATGGATTTCATCGTATCAGTCCTTTCCCGCTTCGCTGCGGTCGTTGAGTTTTTCAAATACTATATCGTAGAAGCTGCGGTCGCTCACCCGGGCCATGGGCAGCGTGGCCGCTGATCGGCTCACCCGCAGCTCATCCCCGTCCAGAAATTCCACCGGTTCTCCGTCTACGGACAGCATTACCTTCTTGTCTCGCTGATCCTGGGTGCGGATCGACACCCGTCGGTCCGCCGTAAGGACAAAGGACCGGGCCGCCAGCCGGAAAGTGCAGATGGGGGTTAGAATGATGCAGTGGGCATCCGGCTCCACCAGCGGCCCCCCAGCCGCCATGGAGTAGGCGGTAGAACCCGTGGGGGTGGACACGATAATCCCGTCGCCGGAAAACTCCGTGATTTCCGTCCCATCCCCGCTGGCCTCCACCCTCACCACGCTCACCAACGATCGGACTACCGCCTCGTTCAGGGCGCGGGCTGCATAGACCACCCTTCCCTCTCGGATCAGCTCCACATCCAGCATCATCCGGCGCTGGACGGTAAACTTGCCCTCCGCGGCATCCGCCAGACGGTGCAGTTCGCCGGGCTCCAGTTCCGTAAGAAATCCCTTATGCCCCAGATTCACCCCCAGCACAGGCACCCCATGAGCCGCCAAAATCCCCGAAGTCTGTAAAATGGTCCCATCCCCGCCCAAGGTGACCGCCAGAGCCGCCCCGGCCAGGGCTGTCTCCAGCGGCTCCACCGGGATGTCCGGCGGCAGCTCCTCCTGTCCACGGGCCATAAGGGGGCTCACCCGTACCTGGCACCCACGGGCCAGCAAAAGCTCCCGGGCCCGGCGGGTGGTCTCCAGTCCTGCGTCCCGGTGCACGTTGGGGCACAGCAGCACATATCCGCTCATGGGGTATCCTCCCTTTCCCAGGCCCCATGCGAGGCCTCCACCAGCCGGGCAATGTCCGGCTTCTCGCCCGCCCCGCCGTCCTTCTCCAGCCAGGCCAGGTACTCAATGTTCCCCTCCGGCCCGCGGATGGGGGAAAAATCCAGGCCCCGCAGGGAAAAACCCGCCGCCGCGCTGTAGGCAAGAAATTCCTCCAGCACCTGCCGGTGTACCGCGGGATCCCGTACCACGCCCTTCTTTCCCACGTTCTCCCGCCCCGCCTCAAACTGCGGCTTAACCAGGCAGACGGCCTGGCCGTGGTCCTTCAGCAGCCCGTAAATGGCGCCCAATACCAGACGCAGGGAGATAAAGCTCAGATCCGCCGTAGCCAGGTCCAGTTCCTCCGGCACCTGGGCACGGGTCACGTAACGCACATTCGTCCGTTCCAGGCACACCACCCGCGGGTCGGTCCGAAGGCTCCAGGCCAGCTGCCCATAGCCGACATCCATGGCATAGACCTTGGCCGCGCCGTTTTGCAATAGGACGTCTGTAAACCCGCCTGTGGAAGCTCCGCAGTCGCCGCATACCCAGCCGGCTGGCGAAATCCGAAACACCCGCAGGGCCTTTTCCAGCTTCAGGCCGCCCCGGCTGACATAGGCAAGCGTTTCCCCCCGTATTTCTACGGCGGCGTCCTCCGCCACTCCCGTGCCGGGCTTTGTCTCTTTCCGGCCGTTGACATATACCAGGCCGGCCATGATGCTGCTGCGGGCCCTCTCCCGGCTCTCTGCAAGCCCTCGGTCGAATACCAATTGGTCAAGCCTCTGCTTTCTCATGTCCCTCCCCGGCGGTGCCCATAAGTTTCTCCGCAGCCCGGACCATTCCCTCCGCGTCCAGGCCCAGCCTGGCCCGAAGCTCCTCCACGCTTCCGTGGGGTACGGCCCCGTTTCCCAGATCCAGCAGCCTGCTGGCCTTCAGCGCCACTCCTCTGGCGGCGGCCGCCGCCAGGATCGTCATTCCCATGCTCCCCGGGCGGCAGACCTCTTCGGCACATAACAGCCGGCCGGTTCTGCCCAGGGAGGCCAGAGGCACGTCCAGGGCCGGCGGGCAGAGAAGGTTGAGCTTGACTACCTCCGCCGAGACACCCCGCTCCTCCAGCAGCCGGGCCGCTTCCAGGGCTTGGTTGACCAGCACCCCATGGGTCACCAAGGTCACATCGGTCCCTGGACGAAGCACCGTGGCATCCTCCCGCCCGTGGTCCTCCCGGTAGGCGCCCTCCCCGCCGCGGGGATACCGCACCGCCACCAGCCCCTTGTCCTCCAGCACAGCGCGCTCCAGCATGGTCTCCAATTCCTGGAAGCTGGCAGGGGCGTAGATCCGCGCTCCCGGCACGGTGGACAAGAACGCCAGGTCAAAACTCCCTTGGTGGGTCACTCCGTCCCGGCCCACCAGCCCCGCCCGGTCCACCGCCAGCACCACGTGCAGGCCCATAAGGGCAATGTCCTCAATAAGCATATCGTAGGAGCGCTGTAAAAAAGTGGAATAAACCGCAAATACTGGACACAGCCCCTGTTTGGCCATGCCGCCGCACATGGCCGCCGCGTGCCCCTCAGCAATACCCAGCTCAAAATACCGGTCCGGAAACTTTTCTGCAAACTGTTCCAGACCCGTCCCGGTTTCCATGGCGGCGGTGACAGCGCAGACCCGCTCATCCCGGGCTCCCAGGCGGGTGACGGTTTCCCCGAAGCAGGCGGAAAAGTCCTTCTCCTCCGCGGGAAGCTCCCCGGTTACCGGGTCAAAAGGACCCACACCGTGATAGCGCTCCGGTTCCGCCTGGGCATAGGGCACTCCCTTGCCCTTGACCGTAACCACATGGACCAGAACTGGCAGTCTCAGATCCCGGGCCCATCGCAGCGCGTTCTCCAGCTCCCCGACGTTATGGCCGTCCACGGGGCCAATGCAGTAAAAGCCTAAATCCTCAAAAAAGCCGGTGGGCAGGATCTGGCCCTTGACCCATTCCTTGACCTGGTGCAAGGTATTATAAACCGCCGGGGCGCGGCCCACGATCCGCCGGTATTCCTGTTTAAAACGCAGGTACCCGGGCCGGGTACGGGCCGCGCTCAGCCACCTGGCCACACCGCCCACGCTGCGTTTGATGGACATACCGTTGTCGTTGAGCACCACCACCAGAGGTTCCCCGCTGGCTCCGGCGTCGCTGAGCCCTTCGTAGCTCAAGCCCCCTGTTAGCGCCCCGTCCCCCAGCACCGCCACAATCTGGTAATCCTCTCCCCGCAGGGTCCTGGCCCGGGCCATGCCCACCGCCGCCGACACGGCATCGGAAGCGTGGCCGGCCAGAAACGGGTCAGCACGGCTCTCGCAGGGTTTGGGAAATCCCGCCAGGCCGTCCAGACACCGGAGCCGGGCAAACTCCTCCCGCCGTCCGGTGAGCAGTTTATGCACATAGGCCTGGTGGCCGACGTCAAACAGGATGCGATCCTTTTCTGGATCGTACACCCGGTGCAGGGCTACCGTCAGCTCCACCGCCCCCAGGTTGGAGGCCAAATGGCCGCCGGTGCGGGAGACAGTTTTCACCAAAAACTCCCGAATCTCTCCGCATAGGGCCGGAAGGGACTCCGGCGGCAGCGCCCGCAGGTCCTGATTTTCTTTAATATTCTGCAATATATTCAAATTTCATGCCCCTCTTTACTTGCAGCCTATGTATGATACCAAAAAAACCACCTCTTTACAAGAGCAAAGAGGTGGTTTTGGGGAAAAAATATACAATATCCACATGAATATTCATTTCGTGCGCACAGCCAATTCATCCGCCAGCCATTCCAAAAACCCGGTGTCCAAAAAAGCGTCCCGGAGCGCATTCTTGGCCTGGGCGGTATATTCCGCCACAAGGCGGGCACAGGCGTCCATCCCCAGCAGGGAGGCAAAGGTAATCTTTCCGCCGGCCTCGTCCGAGCCAACGTCCTTCCCCAGCACCTCGGGGGTCGAAGAGCGGTCTAACATATCGTCCCGGATTTGAAAAGCCATGCCCAGAGCCTCAGCGTATTCCTCCGCCGCCCGGCGCTGGGCCGTGGTGCCCTGGGCGCACTCCACGCCCATCCGGCACGCCGCTTTCAGGAGCGCCCCCGTTTTCAGGGCATGGATCCGGCGCAGATCCTCCTGGGGGGTCTGGGCGCCCGGCCCCAAAAGATCCAGGTACTGCCCGGCGCACATGCCCTGTTCGCCGGCGGCTCGGGCCAGGCACGCCGCAGCCACAGCCGCAGCCTCCGGCGGGCGTACGGACAGCACCGCCTCAAACGCTGCCGCCTGCAGGGCATCCCCCGCCAAAACGGCGTTGGCTTGCCCGTATACGCGGTGGCAGGTGGGCCGGCCACGGCGGAGATCGTCGTCGTCCATGCAGGGCAGATCATCGTGGATCAGGGAGTAGGTGTGCAGCATCTCCATGCCGCAGGCGGCGGGGAGCGCCGCCTCCTTCCGGCCTCCGCAGGCCTGGCAAAATTTCAGCACCAATACGGGCCTTACCCGTTTGCCACCTGCCAGCAGGCAGTAGCGCATAGCCTCCAGCAGCCCTTTCTGCGGCACGTCCTGCCGGAAATACCCTTCCAGGGCCTGCTCAACCTGCCGGCGGGCCTCCTCAAATTCCTGTCTTCGATCCATCTCACTCCGCCGGTTCATCAAACGGCACTTCCACCGGCTCTCCGTCCGGCCCTTTCTGCAGGCGCATCACCGTCTGTTCCGCAGTCTCCAGCTGCCGGGTGCACTCCCGGATCAGTCCGGCGCCTTCCTCGTACAAGGCCAGCGACTGCTCCAGCGGTGAGTCTCCCTTTTCCAGGCTTCCCACAATGGCCTCCAGCCGGGCCAGCATGTCCTCAAAACTCTTTTTCCTTGCCGCCATACCCAAATCCCATCAGGCCGCCTTGGCCACGCGCACCACAGCCTCGCCCGTCACATCGCCGCAGGTGCAGATCAGCTTTGTATAGGTCACCTCTCCCGTGGTCTCCTTCACGCCGGTAACCACGCCGTTGGCATCCACCGTGGCGTACTCCGGATCTTCAATGCTCCAGGTCACGCTCTGGTCCCCGGAGATGTTGTACAGCTTATAGTCCATATCCACGCTGGCTCCCACCCGTACGGTAAAGTCGGTGCTGGGTTCGCCCCAGAAGGTGATCACCACCCGGGGGGTGGTATCGTTGGGATCCGGAGTGGCCGTCGCAGTAGTGGTCCCGCCCTGGGCCTGCGGCGGGTTTTCCGTAATGCGGATCACGCAGGAGGCCTTTGCCGTGCCGCACTTGCAGTGCACAGTAGTGGTCCCCGCCTTCAATGCCGTCACAAGCCCCGTCTCGCTGACGCTGACAATGGTCGGATCGTCCACCGTCCATTCATAGGCCGCGTCCTCCGGCGTCACCTGGGCAGTGAGCTGGATCTCAAACCCCCAAAGGGAGTTGAGCGTGATATCGCTCTTGACTGCACCTCCAAAGAGGATCTTCACGGTGGGTTCCGTAATGGTCAGCGAGCAGGTGGCCGTAGCCGTACCCAGGGTATAGGTGATTTTGACGCTGCCCGCTTTGATGCAGGTCACCACGCCGTTGACGTCCACCGTGGCCGTCTCGCTGTTGCTGGAACTCCACTCCCCGCCGGTGGATCCATCGCTGGAAACCGCCTGGAGCTGAAACACTTCGCTGGTCATGCAGCTCAGGGCATCCACTTCCGTTCCGTTCTCCTGGATGGTCACCGTCACCGGCTCCGGGCTGGGAGTGGGCGTGGGTTGCGGGGTGGCCGACGGGGAAGCCGACGGGGAGGCGCTGGCCTCCGTCTCCGGCTGCTGTCCCTCCTCGGTTTCCTGATTCTTACCGCAGCCGGCCAGCACCAGGCACAGGGCCAGGTACAGAGCCAGAACCGCCTTGGCGGATATCTTTCGTTTCATCGCATTAAACCTCCGTTTTGTCCTCTACACGGCAGCGCAGGGCGCCCCGTGCCAGTGTGACATCAATGCCGCTGCCAATGTCCACCTGGCCCGCATCGGTTACAATCCGTCCGCTCTCATCTGCCGCCATGGAGTATCCGCGGGCCAAGACTTTTAGCGGGCTCAGAGCGTCCAGAGAGGCCGCCAGGCGTACATACTTCTCCCGCTTATCCCCCAGGAGCTTTTCCGCCGCCGCCGTCAGGCGCCGCCCGTATCCATCCACATCCTGCCTCCGGCTGTCCAAAAAAGCGGTGGGGCTTGCCATCACCGGCCGGGACGCCAGTTCCTCCAGCCGCTGGGCCAGGGCAGTCATTTGTCTCTCCAGGGCTTTCCGTGTGCGTACGCCAGCCGTGTGGAGCTGCTGAGCTATTTCCTGCCGGTCCGGCACCGCCAGTTCACCGGCGTTGGAGGGGGTGGCCGCCCGCAGATCCGCCACGAAATCGGCGATGGTCACATCCGGCTCGTGGCCCACAGCGGAAATCACCGGAATCTCTGAGTCGTAAATGGCCCGGGCCACCCGCTCGTCGTTGAAGGCCCACAGGTCCTCCAGGGATCCGCCGCCACGGCCGGTAATGATCAGATCCGCCACCCGATAGCGGTTGGCATACCGGAGGGCTCCGACGATCTCCGCCGGTGCCTCCGCCCCCTGCACCCGCACCGGCATCACCAGCACCCGGCTCAGCGGCCACCGCTTGCCCAGGACGCGAATCACATCCCGCACCGCCGCCCCCGCTCCCGAGGTAATCACGGCGATCCGGTCCGGGAAATCCGGCAGGGGCACCTTGTGCTCCCGGTCAAACAGCCCCTCCTTCTGCAGCCGTGCCTTGAGCTGCTCATAGGCCAGGTACAGGTCCCCCACCCCCTCGGGGGTCATGGCCGATACATACAGCTGATACGCCCCGTCCCGGGGGTAGACCGTCACCCGGCCGGTGCAGATCACACTCATGCCGCTCTCCGGCCGGAACCGGAGCCGGGACGCCTCGCCCCGAAACAGCACACAGCGCATGGCGCTCTCCCGGTCTTTCAGGGTAAAATAATGGTGGCCGGAGGGATACATTTTATAGTTTGACAGCTCCCCCCGGACACACACTCTGCCTAACACCGGGTCGGAATCCAGCAGATTCTTTATGTAGTTGTTGAGTTCCCCGACGGAATAGATTCTCTCCTCCATCAGGCCGTCCCGCCCTCCGGATCGCCGCTTTCCTGGCGCTGGCGCATGAAGCTGCCCAATATGCCGTTTACAAAGCGGACCGTCTCCGGCTCATCGTAGCTCTTGGCCAGCTCCACCGCCTCGTTAATGCACACCGCGTCCGGCACATCCGGCATGTACAGGATCTCATACAGGGCGCAGCGCAGCACGGCCAGCGCCGTTCGGGAGATCCGGGATATCTTCCAGCCCCGGGAGTAGCGGGTGATATACCCGTCCAGCTCCTCTCGGCGCTCCTGCACCCCCCGCACCAATCGGCAGATATACTCCCGTTGCTCCGGATCCGGCATTTCCCGGAAAAGCCCGCTCTCCGGGGAGAGCGCGCGGAAATATTCCTCGTCAAAAAAATCCTCCGGAGTCATATCGCTGCCCGCGTTCAGGGCAAAGCTCAGCTGCAGCGCGATCTGCCGGGCGGTCGTTCTTGTCATTGGATCGTTTCAGCCTTTCACGTCGGTTTTTTCAAAGGCGATCCCGGTGACGTGGATATTCACCACCGGGCGCATACCCGTCATGGCCTCCACGCTGGCCGCCACCTCTTCCTGCACACGGCGCGCCACCTGGGCCACGCTGTACCCATAGCGCACCATAACCAGGATGTCAATGATGGCCCGTCCATTGTTCGAGGTAACCTTCACGCCTTTGGGGGAATTCTTGATGCCCAAAAATTCCGCAATGTCCGTACCGATGGCGTTGGAGAGCCCCGCTACGCCGTCGATCTCCGAAATCGCCGCGGTTACCATTACATTTATAACGTCCTCCGAGATGCTGATGCTCCCTTTCTCGTCGTGACTGGTCACATAGTTTTCCGGCATAATGCTACCTCCCATAATAGTGCACCTTATTCTACCACGTTCCCCGGAAAAAATAAAGAGGCGCCCCGAAAATCTTTCGGAGCGCCTGAACGGCCATCGCTCAGTAGTTCATAACCTCGATGACGTTAATTTGCGCGGCGGTATAGTCGGTATTGGCCAGCACCGCGTCCGTGATCTTAGCCACGTCCGTCTCCGAGAGCCCTTCCGCCGGAGCGGGCACCGCCACGGTGCATACGTCCGCGGACAGATACACCACACAGTCGGCAAAATCCTTGGCCAATAGTTCATTTTCAATTTTGCTCTCCAGCAGCGACCAGTTTGCCATTACGGTGATGTCGTTCATGGCGCTGTCGATCACTTCCTGGGAGGCCGTTTCCGCACAGGCGGCCGTCTCCAGCAGGGACAGGGCCTGGTCCCGGGATTGCTGCCGGGTCAGCCGCGCCTCGGCAAAATAATCCGATACAGCCGCTGAAACCGGTTCCGCCTGGCTGCTCTCCTCCGCCGCCAGATTGGCCTGGGTGGTCATGGCGTCCTCTGCCTCCGCCATGGCGCTGTTGGCCTCCCCCCAGCGGGCATTGTACGACCAGTTCAGATAAGCCGCGGCGCATACGAAAAACAGCACCGCTGCAATTACCAGATTTCTTTTGAGATGAGGTCTGCTCTTGGTTACGGTCATTTTCCTGCCTCCCTGCATTTTCGATTCAGTCTTTCATTTTCTGCACGATGATCCGGTCGCTCCCCAGGCCGGTAAAGGCCGACACGGCCTGCACGATTCGCAGCCGCACCTGGGCGCTGGTTGCTCCCTGGCAGATGATTACGGCGCCGGTAAACTCACCGCTGCGCCCCTCCTCCGCCAGCAGGACACGGACCTCTCCCACCCCGTCCATACCGGAGAGCGCCCGTTCCAGCCGCTGTTCTGACTGGGTGGAGACGCCGGAGTCGTCTTCTGCACCGTCCCCCGCACCGGTTCCCGGCCACAGCAGAAGGACCAGCCCCGCCGCCAAGACCAGAAGAAGGTACTTGTTTTTTGCCAGGAAGCCCGCGGCCGCCCGGCGTGTTTCAGCCGTCATTCCAGTGCTGCCTTTCCGCCGGGATCCCCAGCTGTACATCCAGCAGAACGCTCAGCCGGTTTTGCTGGTCTCCGGTTACCTCCAGATCCAGGTATGCTTCATAGGGCACCCAGCATTCATCCCCCCATTTCGCGCTCACCTCCACATGGCCGCCTTCCACGCCCAGAACCTGTGCCTCGTCCAATATGTATGCGGCACATTCCTGTTCTATGTATGATCGTACCAGCCGGTTCTGTTGCTGTTCCAGGTCCCCCGTCAAATCCGCCACCGAATCCCGGTAGCCAGCCAGGGACATGGAGAAGCTCTCCCGGTCCACTGAGGCCAGTGGCCCCAGCAGCACGGCCACCAGCATAATTCCGCATATAAACCGCGTCACTTTTTCCACCGGCCCCGGCGGGGTAAGCAGCTCCGCCGCCGCGGCTGTCACAGCCGCCGCCGTCAGGCCCGCTATCCAATTGTGCAGCCACTCGTTCATAGCACCGTCCGAATCAACGAAAAGATGGATACAAACAGCATCAAGGCCCCCACGCCGTTAAGCGCCAGCACCATGCCGAAACAGGTGCCCAGGCTGTCCACCAGCTCTGACAGCCGCTTATCCGCCACACAGGAGCACACCGCCGCAGCCAGCTTGTACAGCAGGTACCGGGCGCCCAGGGCCGAGAAGGGGCCGATGCACACGCACAGCACCGCCAGAAGCCCGAACACTCCCACGGAGTTGCGCAGCATTGACACCGCCGAAGCCAAGGCGCCGGCTGCATCCGATAGGATGGACCCCACCACCGGCAGCGCCGCCGACACCGCCGTCTTGGTCACCCGGGCTGTGACGGCGTCCGCTGTGCCGGAGATGACGCCTGTAAGCGCCAGCCACCCTGTAAATGCCAGGCTCAGCCCCGTCAGCAGAAATGTGCACAGGCTTTTCATGATTTTCTTTGCCGCCTTCAGCGCCTCGTTTCCCACTGCTGCGTCCGCAACCGCCAGGGCGGCATAGCCGCACACGGCGGGCATAACTACATTTCGGGCCAGTGACAGCAGCACGTCCATAAACAAGGCTGTGGCCCCGTATTTGGCCGCGGCAGAGGCCACCGCGCCTGTGGAGGCCGCCGCCGCTGCCAGTGTTGGCAGCAGCACTCTGGAATAATCGGCCAGCGTCTGGAGAGCGGACAGCCCATACTGCATGTAGGAGTCAAAATCCGACACCGCCACCGCCCCCATGGCAGCCACCCCCGCCAGGAGAACATAGCGGGACGCCCGTCCGCCGGTATCCAGGGACCCGGCCAGGGAGCACAGCACCGTTACGGTCAGAAGCACTCCTGCCGCCCGGCCGGCATTGCCCAGGGCGCTCCACAGCGCCTCTCCGGCAGAGGAGAGAACCTTTTCCAAAAGCCCGTCCTCCGGCAGAGCAGCCGGATCCTGCCCGCCCAGAATGTCCTGGGCCTCTTCCGGTAGAGCTTCCTCCAATGCCTCCGTATCCGGCAAATAGTCCTCCGGCGCAGCCAGGGCGGGAAGGCCTAGCAAAAAACCGGCGAGAACCACCAGCAGAACCGTTACACAAGCTGGCCCACCACGGATAACAGCGACTCGATCAACGGCAGGGATACGTACAGTGCGCAGAACGTTCCGCAAACCTCCACGCCGGAGGCCAGAGACCCCTGCCCTGCGTCTCGGCAGACCTGGGCGGTCAGCTCTGTCACCAGGCCAATTCCCACGCATTTCATCACCGGCGAGGTATACACCGACGCCACGCCCCCGGCCTCCGCCGCGGCTCGCAGGGTCTCCGCCACCCGGGAACACACCTGCACCGACATCCAGGCCACCGCCATCCCAGCGGCCAGCGCCGCCAGCAGAGACAGCTCCGGGGTATATTTTTTCAGCAGCAGTGCAAGAATGCTGCCCACCACCGCGGCGGCAGCCGCCTTTCCCAGTATCTCCACGCTTCAAAATCCAAACAGCTCCCGTATCAGCTCAAACAGGTCGCTGATCTCCTGCACCACAATGACCAGCACGACCACCAGGCCCGCAATGCTGGTCATCAGCGCCTGATCCTCCCGCCCGGACCGGGATAGAAGGATGTTCAGCACCGCCACCAGGATCCCGATGGCGGCAATTTTAAAAATAAGATCCACGTCCATGCTATCGTCTCCTTTGTGTGGTTCTCCGTTTCATCCTATGCCCGCTCCCGGCAGGACATGTCCACCGGCCCGGAGAAATTTCCCCCCGCTCCTGCGGCCGCGGCTGCGCACAAAAAACCGGTCCCGGCGCGAAGCTCGCGCCGGGACCGGTGCCGCTGTATTTTGTCCGCCGGGGCACACGTCCCCCGTCTGTACGCCTTCATCCATCCGCCGGGCAAGGCGGTGCCGCGCCTACCCGATAAGGCCGAAATGTTCCATAGCGCGGCATAGGCCGTCGTCCTCCAGGCGGGCCGTCACATAGTCGGCCCGAGGCCAGAGCTCCTGAGGGGCGTTGCCCATCAGGATACCGGTTCCCGCCAGCGCCAGCATGTCCAGGTCGTTGGGTCCGTCTCCAAAGGCATAAACGTCCTGCCGGTCGACGCCCATGTGCTCCATGAGATAGCGCATTCCCTCCGCCTTGGACAGCCCGCAGGGGGCCGCCTCCAGCATATGGTTCTCCCGGGGGATGAACTGGAAAAGCGCTGACAGCCGGCGGCAGAATTTCTCCGGATCAGCCCCGGGCCCCGGCCAGGTCACAAACTTGTCAAACTGGAAATCCGGCCGGTCCGTATTGGAAAAGGCGGGCACCCCATTCTTCTCCAGCCAGGCAAACTCCTGCCGGGCCAACTGGCAGGTATCCGCCAGATCGCACCACACCCCCGTCTCCCCTTCAAAAAGGCAGTACATCCCGCACGCCCGGCCCAGGTCCCGCACGCGGGCGCACTGGTCCGGAGAGAGGGTGCGGTGAAACAGCTGCCGCCCTTCCCAGAGAATGAGGCTGCCAAGAGAGCAAATGTACCCATGGAACGGCAGCGCCCGAACCTGGCCTTCCACATGCCGGTAGGGCCGGCCCGTATTCACCACCAGCCGGTGCCCCCGTTCCCAGGCCTGTTCCAGAGCCCGCCTGGTGCTGTCGGGAATGCGGTGCGTATCACCCGGCACAATGGTTCCGTCCACATCAAAGAAAACAAGTTTCCCTTTATCCATCGCGTATCACCCGCCGGTATTCTGCCACGTTCCCAGCCAAATGTAAAGAGGCTACCAAAGGACGATGGCCAGCAGGCAGCCTCCCGCTACCCCAAGAGCCGTATATAGCCGGCTCCGTTCCTCCTGTAAACGGGCCGCTCTCTCCCCAGCCGCACGCAGCCGTTCCTCGCACAAGGCAAACGCCCGTTCCGGCTCGTCGCCCCGGGACAGGGCTTCCCCCAAAGCGGCCAGCGGCTCCCCGGCCTCTGGGCAGAGCCCCATAGCCTGCACAACGGCGCTCCACAGCAGCCGGAACGGAACCTGCGGCAGGGCGGCCAGAGTATCCTGGACGTCCGGAAAACGCCGGGGATAGGCCTCGGCCAGCACCTGCAGCACCTGGGGCAAAGAAAGGCGGCGGACGCAAACTTCCATACGCATCCGTCCCGACAGCTCCAGCCCCTCCTCCAGGTCCCGCACCCGGCGTCTCAGTTCCAGGGAGGCAGATGTGCCCATAGCGCCGCTGGCCGCCACCACCAGAAGCACTCCAATCCATCCAGTCACAGCGCGGCCTCCCGGTACGTCCTCTCCCTGCCCTGGCGCCGGATGACAATGGCCCGGGAGAATATCCCCTGCTCCAGCAGGGGCCTGTACAGGGGCCGGGCTGCCAAATCCTCCGGCCCATCCCCATGGGCTGTGGCCAGCAGGCGCACGCCGCAGTTGGCGGCTTGGGCACAGGCCGCCACATCCTCCGGGGCGGTAATTTCGTCCATTGCCAGGATCTCCGGATTCATGGCCCGCAAAAGCATCAGCGCCCCCTGGTGCTTGGGGCAGCCGGTCATCACGTCTGTACGTTCTCCCACGTCAAAGCCCGCCTCTCCCCGGCAGAATCCAGCAACCTCTCCCCGCTCATCGCACAGGGCTACCCGCGCTCCGCCGTCAGACAGCAGCCGCACATAGTCCCGCAGCAGGGTGGTCTTCCCGCCCCCCGGGGGTGAAATCAGCAGCGTGGACACGAAAGCCTGTCCCGCCCAGCGGCCGGCACACCCGAGAATCTGCCGGGGGACGCGAACCGATACGGACGTGACCGTTCCAATGCCTCCCCCGCCGCCCCGGAACTGGCCGCATACCCCTACCCGGACACCGCCTGCCGCCGTGACAAACCCCTGCCGGATGCTCTCCTCCGTCGCGTAAGGGGACGCCTCCGTGGCCAGCTCCAGCACCCGCTCCAGATCTTCCCGGCCCACCGGGCCGCAGCCCTCCAAGCGTCTCTCCCCCTCCGGGAGCACCAGCGCCGGGAACCGGCCGCGGCGGAGACGAAACTCCGCCGTCCGGTCCCGCTGTCCACCCGGCACCTGGGCCGCTTGCCGCCGAATCCGTTCCGGCAGCACCGCCAGCGCCCCTTCATACCCGTCCATAACCATCACCTCTCCACAGCCTATGCCCCCAGAAGGAAGAAAATCAAAATCTTTCCCTTCTGCCTGTTGACAGAACGCTCAGGCGGGAGTAGTATGATGCTCATTGTTTCGCATACGAACTTTCTTGGGAGGAGGAGATCGGTTTGTCAGGCTATGCTGAGAGGCCTACCAGCCGGCCCATCTGGCTTTTGCGAGAGCTGGATAAGGCTCGCCGGGTCGCCGCCGCTGCTATGCTGGCCGGCCTGCCTATTCCCGATCCGGCGCAGCATTTCCTGTTGCTTTTCCTGCAGCGTGCCGGGGATGAGGGCCGGACGCCCAGCCAGCGGGAACTGGCCGCCGGGCTCCATTTGGCCCCCGCCACGGTTACGGCCTCCCTTAACGCCTTGGAACGGCACGGGTTTATCCTCCGTATCGCCGACCCCACCGACCGTCGTGTGAAACGGGTGGAGATCACTTCGGCGGGGCGGCGGCTTACGGAGCAGAGCCATCAGCGAATGATCCGGCTGGAGGGGATTATGTTCCAAGGCTTCTCCCCGGATGAGCTTCGCCTGTTGGGTGACTTTTTTTCCCGCATGTCCCAAAACCTGAACGCTGTCGGGTCCTGCGCTGAGGAGGTTGATTGATTTGGTACGTAAGTTGTCCCATTTTCTTGGGGAATTCCGCCGGGAGGCGATCCTGGCCCCATCCCTTATCGTTTTGGAAACGTTCTGCGAGCTGCTGATTCCCTTGGTCATGGCCCGTATCATCGACATCGGCATAAACGGAGACGGCGGTCTGCGGTATGTGCTGATTGCCGGGCTTATTATGCTTGTCCTGTCCATTCTGTCCATGCTGGGCGGCGTGGGCGCCGCCCGGTACGCTTCCATCGCCAGCCAGGGATTCGGCCGCAACCTGCGCAGCGCCCTTTTCCGCCAGGTCCAGCGGTTCTCCTTTGCCGACATCGACCGGTTTTCCTCGGCGTCTCTTATTACCCGGATTACCAACGATGTGAGTATGCTTCAGACCACGGTGGCCTTGGGCTTGCGGATGCTGATTCGCGCGCCGGTACAGCTCTTCTCCGCTTTGATCGTTTGTCTGTTTATCAATGCGCGCCTGACGCTGGTTCTGGCCGTGGCCATCCCGGTGCTGGTTGTATCGGTGTTCTTTCTTATGCGCGCCTGCCGCCGCCTGTTCCGCATCTTCCAGGAGAAGATCGACGGGCTCAATAACGCGGTGCAGGAAAACCTGGTGGCCATCCGGGTGGTGAAGGCTTACGTGCGCAAGCAACACGAGCAGGAGAAATTCCGCCGGGCAAATGACGAGCTGCGGGATGCCGGGCTCAGTGCCGTAATGCGTATCATTCTCCTCTTCCCCATCATGACCATCGTCCTCAACGCCGCCATTATGGGCGTGTTCTGGTTCGGTGGACGGCAGGTGGCCGCCGGCACCATGCTCACGGGAGACCTGTATTCCTTCTTTTCCTACATCGCCCAGGTCCTTATGAGCGTTCTCATGGTAGCATTTTGCCTGCTGCAGCTGACCCGCGCCACCGCCTGTGCCAACCGGATCCTGGAGGTGCTGGAGGCGGAGCCGAACATTCAGGATCAGCCGGGCGCCGCGGAACGAATCCTGCCGGAATCCAGCGGCCGGGTAGAGTTTCGCAACGTGTCTTTCCGCTATCAGGCCGGCGGCACCGGAGACGATGTGCTCCATGACATCAGCTTCACGGCCGATCCGGGGGAGTTTGTGGCTATTATCGGCGGTACCGGCACCGGCAAGTCCACTCTGGTTAACCTGATCCCCCGCTTTTATGACGTCACCCAGGGAAGCGTTCTGGTGGACGGTCTGGATGTGCGCGACTATCCCATCCATCAGCTGCGGGAGCGGATCGGCATGGTACTGCAGAAAAACGTGCTGTTTTCCGGTACAGTACGGGAAAACCTTCTTTGGGGCCGGGCGGACGCCACGGAGGAGGAGATCATTCAGGCGGCCAAAAACGCTCAGGCCCACGATTTCATACAGGCTATGCCGGAAGGATACGACACCATGCTGGACCAGGGCGGCGTAAACGTATCGGGCGGGCAAAAGCAGCGCCTGTGCATAGCCCGGGC
>CALWYY010000047.1 GCA_944385885.1 uncultured Oscillospiraceae bacterium
TCCGGCATTGGCGTGGCCATCGCCCCCTACACCTCCGCCATTACCAACATGGATCCCACCCTTTTGATGAAACGCATCGACAGCCCCACCATCGTCTCCAAGGCCCACCTGCTTTGGAACAAGCACGCCATGCTCACCGAGGAGCAGAAGGCCTTCATCCAGCTGTTTGACTGACCCTGGGACCGTCCCCGGCGGGAAAGGGCCCCGGCGCTATTTGCGCCGGGGCCCTTTCCTTTGCGCCCGTCCCTATGGAAAAACACCGCCCCATTCGGGACGGCGTTTTTCCATATCCGTTGGGTGTTTATTCCACTACGACGATGCCCAGCTTTTCCGCAGCCTTCTGGGCCTGTTCCAGGGACGGCACCGCCGCCCGGAGGACCAGCCGCCCGCCGCCCCGGTTCAGGGTGTCCACCTGTACAGTGTTGCCCCGGTCCGTCTCGATGGTGACCTTCTGGATGGAGGGCTCGTGGCCTTCCACAATGTTCACTTCGATGCCGTCGGCCTTCACCATGTCCACGGCCTTCTCGTACATCACATAGTCGGAGGTGGACGCCCCGTATACCGCGCCCATAAGGACGCCCGGGATGTTGATGGTGCGCCGGGCAAAGAGCTCCGGATACAGCTCTATGGTGATCTTCTTCACCTTCTCGCCCTCGCCCATGAGTTCGTGGGCGATCCGCCCGCAGTTGGTGGGGCTGCCCACGGCCTGGCTGCTGCCGCCCACCACCGCGTCGCCCAGGGTCTTGATGATGGGTGCGGAGCCTTTGGCCAGCTTCTTGGCGATCTCCCGGGATTTCTCCAGGGTCTCGGCAATCTGCTTCTTCTCCGCGTCCCGGACCTCCTGGGTCACCAGGGACTCCACGTTGGCGGTGCGCTGGAAGAAGGGCTCCATGTACTCCACCACAATGGGGACGATGTTCTTAGCCGAGGCCACGTGTACCAGGGATGCCATGGACAGCATCACGTCGAAGGGGACGTTCACGTTCATGTCCACGGCGGTGCACAGGCGGCCGGAGTACATGCCCACCAGGATGGCGCCGCCCACGTGGGTGGTGCACAGGGCGGGCACCAGCACCCGGGGGGTGCAGGGCACGCCGATGGTGGGGGACATGGCCAGCACCATGGCCTTTTCCATCTGCTGGGCGTCGCCGCCCTTGAGATGAACGGTGGCCGCGGCGATGCAGGCCGACCCGGCGCCGTAGCCTTCCAGGTTGCACCCTGTGGTGATCTTGGCCACCCGGAAAAGGCTGCCGATCTTCAGCATCAGGGCCGCCACCTCGGCCACAGTGGTCTCGTCAGTGCCCAGGTCCATCAGTGCCCGGACAAAGCCCGTGTAAGGGCAGGGGTCGCCCGTGCCCGCGCAGGGGCGCACGCCGATGCAGTGGTTGCCCACTTCCGCCCCCACCGTGTACATCAGCGCCTTGTCCAGCAGCACGTCCTCGAATATGGCCCCCGGGCCCATCTCACGCAGCTGGGACGGCACCGTCCCCAGCAGGAAGCTGTTGCCGGTGGTCACGCCGATCTCCACAGCCTTCAGGTTGTGGGAGTAGACCTCCATTACCTCTTTCAGCAGGGCCTCCCGGTCCAGGCCGGTGCGCAGCTCGCTCTCCGTGAGCACCACGTCCACCACCCGTACCCCGTACTCCCGGGATAGGGCAAAGGTCTCCCCCATGGTCAGAGGCAGTTTTTCCTGGATAACGCTTCTCAGATCCGCCATCGTTTCCCCTCCTGTACGCTCAGCGGCCGGTAGAGGCGGCGTAGGTGTGTTCGATGTCCCGGATCCGCTGCAGGCCCATAAGCTCGTTGAACTGGGCGAAGGGGACCATCTTGTCCAGCATGGTAATGGTGGTGCCGTCCCGCTTCAGGCCCTCCCACAGGTCAATCATGGCCTTGGTGGTCACGTAGGTGGAGGCGGTGGGATAGATCACCAGGTTATACCCAAACTCCTTCAGCTCGTCGTTTTTGAAAATGGGCGTGCGCCCGCCCTCCACCATGTTGGCCAGGGTCAGGCCGGGGATCACTTGGTTGATCTTGCGCATCTCTTCCTCGGACTCCGGAGACTCGATGAAAATGATGTCCGCTCCGGCTTCCTTGTAGGCCAGGCCCCGCTTGATGGCCTCGTCGATACCGTATACCGTCCGGGCATCGGTGCGGGCCATGATCATCATGTCCCCCTGGCGGGCGTCCACCGCCGCCTTAATCTTGCCCACCATCTCCTCCATGGGCACCACCTGCCGGCCCGTCATGTGGCCGCACTTTTTGGGCATGACCTGGTCCTCCAGCTGGATAACCGCCACGCCGGCCTTCTCGTACTCCCGGATGGTACGCTGTACGTTCACCGCGTTGCCGAAGCCCGTGTCCGCATCGGCTACCACCGGCACCCCGGCGGCCTCCACCGTGTTGGCCGCCCGCATGACCATCTCGCTCATGGTCATCAGGCCCACGTCCGGCTGGCCCAGGTGGCTGGCGGACTGGCCGTAGCCGGTCATGTACACCGCGTCAAAGCCCAGGTAGCCAATGATCTTGGCGGTCAGGGCGTCGTGGCAGCCCGGGGCCACCACAAACCCCTTCTGGGCAAAGAGCTCGCGCATTTTCTTCCCGTTGGTCATGTCGTTTTACTCCTTTTCTTTTCGGATTACGTTCTTTTTCATGTAGCTGAGCACCGCGTCCGGGTAGTGCCTGGCCAGCACCCCCATGGCGTAGAGGATATATTGGTCGTCAAACCAGATGTCCGGTTCCTCCAGGGGCAGCAGGGATATGCCCGGGTTGCGGAAGGTGTTCTCCACGATCCGCCGCCGCTCCTCCCCCTGGCAGTGCAGGAAAATTCCGCCCACGCACAGCACCTGCCGCACCATGCGCAGGTCCCGGCCCATGGGAGCGCCCGCCATGATCCCCATCACCGGGTCCGCCTCCTTGGCGTAATACCCCGCGTGCCGCCGCAGGGCCACGTCCACCGCGCAGGCCGCCAGCGCCCGGTCCAGGCACGCTTCCTTTTCGTCGGCGGGGATGTGATCGTTGTGCTCCTCCAGGAGCTGCACATAGTCTTCCACGTCCTGCGGCTCCAGGCCGTAGTCGTGATCCATGGCCCGCAGCACCGCCTTGTCCCCCACCGCCTCCGGGATCCCCGTGGCGCTTACCCGCAGCCCCAGGTTCCCTTCCACGGTCCGGTAGGAAAACTGTTTTTCGTTGCTCACCACCAGGCCCTTTTCCTCGATGTTCATGTCGATGAGCTCCGGCAGGGCGGAGTGGATGTCGGTGGTGGCCCCGCCGATGTCCACCAGGATCACGCCCCCCACGCCCTCCTGCTCGTAACTGCCCCGGGCCAAAAGCTCGCTGGCCAGAAGTACCGCCCCGGGCGTGGGGATCACGGTCTTGTCCGCCAGGGCGTCCCGGAATTCCTTCAGCCCCTTGGCGCGGGTGATCTGGTTGATGAACTGCTCGTGGATGGCAAGCCGGGCGGGCTTGACGTTCAGCTCGTGGATGGTGGGCAGGATGTTTGGTACCCGGATGCAGGGGATCTGCGCCCCCTTCAGCCGGCTGGCTGCCTCCGCCTGGGCAAATTTGTTGCAGCCCAGGATCACCGTGCCCTCGCCCCGCACCGAACAGATGATGTCCGCGTTCTCCAGGACGTTGGCCATGTCGCCCCCGTCGGTGCCGCCGGAGAGCAAGATGATGTCCGGCCGGATCTCCCGCAGCACCTCTTCCCGGAACTCGGGGGGCTCATCGGCCGAGACCACCTCCATCACCCGGGCGCCGGCGGTCATGGCCACCTCCTTGGCCGCCTTAGCTGTGACCCGGGGCATAAACCCCATGGCTACCATCCGCAGCCCGCCGGCGGCGCTGCAGGAGCTGTACCGCGCCATGTCCGCAGCGAAGGTCACCCCCTGGCGCAGGATCTCCTCCTCCGCCCCCCGGGCCCCCGCGCCGATGTCGTCCAGGGTCGTGGGGTGCTGGCCCCGGCCCAGAAACGCCAGGTCCTCCCCCTCCAGCCGGAACGCCGCCGCCTTGGTATAGGTGCTGCCTACGTCGTATACAAGTATGTTCGCCTCCATGGCCCTCTCCTTGCTGCGGTGGCCGGAGCCGCGTATCCCCGCGGCCCCAGCCCCGGGTCCTTACTCGAAGCGGGCCTTTTCCAGCAGCGCGTAGCCTTCCATCAGGCGGCGGGCGGTGCGGATCAGGGCGGCTTTCTTCACGGTGTTGTTCTCGTCTACCTGGGCGGCTACCGGAATCACCCCGGCGGGATGGCCGATGCGGATGATCTCCTTCTGGTCGATGTTCTCAATCACCTGGTTGACCAGGGTGCCCTTGATCTTGGCGGCGGCCCCGGTGCAGGCCGTTGCCGTTCCCGCGTAGGTCTTGTGCAGGACCTGCATGAACATCAGCCGGGAGACAAAGTCCACCTCGTCCTTTTTGATCTGCTTCTTTCCGGCAGGATAGTAGTAGTCCTGGGCCTCGGTGATGAAGGCTACCATGGGGAAGGCCGGGCTGTTCTTGGTGGCGTCGGCGGGATCCTTGGCCATGCCGATCATGGTGGCGCCGATGCCCCGGATCTCCTCCAGGTACGCCAGCAGTTCGGGATTGCCGTCGATCTCCTCCTGGCTCTCCGTCCCCTTCATCCCCACGGATTCGGCGCGGGTGAACACCACAGGGTTGGCGCAGTCCACAATGGATACCTCAATGGGACCCCGGCTGGTCTGGATCACATCCACCGGGTTGCCCGTGGGGAGCACCTTGCCCGTGGCTGCCCCGGCAGTGCCGGAAAAGTCCATCTGGATGGCCGCCGCGGTGCCCGGCACCCCGGCGATCTCCGTGTCCCCGGTGACCTTGGCCTTGCCGTTTTCCACCGGCACAATGGCGTAGAGCATCTTCTGGGTGTTGGTGTTCCAGATAGCCGCCCGGGTCTCCGGCTCCACCGCACGAACAATGGATTCGTCTATGGCAAAGGGGCCCACGCCGGAGGAGATGTTGCCGCAGTTGCCGTTAAAATCCACCACGCTGTCGGTGATGCTCACCTGGGCAAAGGTATAGTCCACGTCCGCTCCCGGTACGCTGGGAGGCCCGATGATCGCCAGCTTGCTGGTCAGAGGATCCGCCCCCGCCAGACCGTCGATCTGGCGCTTGTCCGGAGATCCGAAAATGTTCAGGATCACCTTGTCCCGCAGAGCCGGGTCGGAGGGTAGGTCGTTGGCCTTGAGGTAAATGCCTTTGCTGGTGCCGCCGCGCATGATCACGCAGGGGATACGAAACTGGTCGCTCATAGTTCTGTCGCTCCTCCTAATTTCCCTTATTTTTTCTTGGCTTGAATGAGCTGGGTGATCTTCTCCACGCACTGCTCCGGCGTGGAATCCGGGCCGAAGAAGGCGTCGGTGCCCAAAAATGCCGTGCCCTCCTTGGCGATCTTGTCCTCGTAGTACTTGTGCTCCTCTTCCTTCTCGGCAATGCGCCCGCCGGTCCAGACCACCGTCTTGTCCCGCAGGCCCAGTTCCTCCAG
>CALWYY010000048.1 GCA_944385885.1 uncultured Oscillospiraceae bacterium
ATGGATGCCGTCACCGATGCCGCGCTGGTGGAAGGCGCCTACTACTGCTCCGGCTACTCCGTGAAGGACACCAGCGAGCTGGTGGTGAAATTCCTGGCCGACTACGCCGAGGCCTACGGCTCCGAGAGCCTGCCCAACATGTTCGACGCCCAGGGCTATGACGCCGCCTGGATCCTCTGCAACGCCATCGCCGTGGCCGAGGAGTCCGGCGCCGAGTACGGCTCCGACGAGTACAAGCAGGCCATCATCGACGCCATGGCCGCCACCGACTTTGACTTTGTCACGGGCCACGTGAGCTTCGACGAGAAGAACAACCCCCAGAAGACCGCCGCCATCATCCAGATCACCGGCGGGGAAGAGGAATTCTGGGGCAGCTACTGAGTTCTTTCCCATTTGGCGGGCGCGGATTTCTCCGCGCCCGCACCTCCATAGGAAGGAGTTAGCCCATGATCGTTTTACAGCAATTCATTAACGGCCTGCAGCTGGGGTCGATTTATGCCTTGATTGCCCTGGGATACAGCATGGTCTACGGCATTATCCTGCTTTTGAACTTTGCTCACGGGGACATCATCATGGTGGGGGGCTACATTGCCCTTCTGATTATCGCGGCGGGGATCAGCCCGGCCGTGGCCGTGGTGGTCTCTATTTTAGGCTGCACCGTGCTGGCCTGCGTTATCGAGAAGGTCGCTTACACGCCGCTGCGCTCCGCGCCGCGGATTTCTCTGCTTATCACCGCTATCGGTGTCAGCTACTTTCTGGAGAACGTGGCTCAGCTGATCCTGGGGGCGGATCCCCGGGTGTTCCCCAACACCGCCGTGATCCCCACGGTGAACTTCCGGTTGGGCAGTCTGAATCTGTCGCTGACCACGGTGGTGACGCTGGCGGCGGCGGTGCTGTCCATGGCGGTGCTTACCGTGCTGGTGCAGCGCACCCGGATGGGCAAAGCCATGCGCGCGGTGTCGGAGGACATGGGAGCTGCCCAGCTTATGGGGATCAACATTAACCGCACCATCACCTTTACCTTTGCCGTTGGGGCGGCCCTGGCGGGGGTCGGCGCCATCTTGTATTGCTGCAAGTATCCCCAGGTCAAGCCCACCACCGGGTATCTGCTGGGCCTGAAGGCCTTTGTGGCGGCGGTACTGGGCGGGATCGGCTCCATCCCCGGCGCCATGCTGGGGGGACTGGCCATCGGCATGGCCGAGGTAGTGGTAAACGCTCTGGGCTATTCCACCTGGACGGACGCCGTGGTGTTCCTGATTCTGATTATTGTGCTTCTGGTCAAGCCCACGGGCTTTATGGGCGCGAGCCTGAGCGAGAAAGTCTGAGGCCGGGATATGAAGAAATACAGAAAGATCAAAACACCTTACGTGTATCTGATCAATACCGTGGTTCTGGCGGCCCTGCTGGTGATCGGCCTGGCTGTATACAATGGGGAGATGCTCAACCGTACAGCCAAAGCGCTTCTGATCCAGTGCGGGATATACAGCATCCTGGCGGTGTCCCTGAACATCTGTACCGGCTATCTGGGCCAGCTTCCCCTGGGCCATGCCGGGTTCATGGCGGTGGGGGCCTATACCGGCGCCCTGTTCTGGAAGGCCACTGCCGGCTGGCCGCTGATACTGACTCTGGTGGCGGGGCTGCTGGCGGCGGGGCTGCTGGCGGCGGTGTTCGGCGTGGCCATCGGCATCCCGGCCCTGCGGCTTCGGGGCGACTATCTGGCCATCATCACCCTGGGGTTCGGAGAGATTATCCGCATCGCCATCATCAACTTCAGCGGCCTGACCGGCGGCACGCCGGGCCTTCTGAGCATACCCAAGTACTCCAACTTTGCCGTGGCCTATATCTGCCTGGTGGCCTGCTGCTTTGTGATCTATATGGTGATGCATTCCCGCCATGGCCGGGCCATCCTGTCTATCCGGGACAACGAGATCGCCTCAGAATGCTGCGGGATCGACCTGACGGTGTACAAGGTGTTTGCCTTTGCCCTGTCGGCATTCTTTGCCGGCATCGCCGGGGCGGTGTACGCAGGGTTCCAGGGGTCCCTGTTCCCCAAATCCTTTGATTTTATGGCATCCATCAACATCCTTGTGATGGTAGTCCTGGGCGGCATGGGGTCCATGACCGGCTCGGTGATTGCCGCCACGGTGCTCACGGCGCTGCCGGCGCTGATGCAGTCCCTGTCCAGTTACCGGATGGTGATCTACTCCCTGCTGCTGATCGTGGTGATGATCTTTAAACCCTCCGGACTCATGGGCCACAAGGATTTCTCCCTGGCGCGCACCTTGGAGCTTATTATTAACGGCCGCCTGTTCCGGCGGAAGGCGAAGGGAGGGGCCGACGATGAGTGAACTGCATCCTCTGCCCAGCAACTCCTATCTGCTGGCCCGGGATATGGATAAAACCCCGGTCTTGGAGACCCACCATCTGGGAATCGACTTTGGGGGCCTGATGGCGGTGGACGACTTTTCCATTGCTATCGGCCGGGAGGAGATTGCCGGGCTGATCGGCCCCAACGGAGCGGGGAAGACCACCATTTTTAACCTTCTCACCAACGTTTACACCCCCACCCGGGGGGACATCCTCCTGGAAGGGATTGACACCCGGGGGATGAAGACCTGTCAGGTAATCCGTCTGGGCATTGCCCGGACTTTTCAAAACATCCGGCTGTTCCGGAACATGACGGTGCTGGACAATGTTCTGGTCGGCCTGCACAACGAAATGGACTACGGCGTACCGGGAGCGATCCTGCGCCTGCCGGGCTACTGGCGGGCCGAAAAGATCGCCCGGGCCCGGGCGATGGAATACCTGTCCATCTTTGAGATGGAGGATATGGCCAACGACCTGGCCGGGAGCCTGCCTTACGGCGCCCAGCGGCGGCTGGAGATCGCCCGGGCCATGGCCACCAACCCGTCCATTCTCCTGCTGGATGAACCGGCTGCGGGCATGAACCCGGCGGAGACGGCGGCGCTGATGGAGAACATCCGTAAGATCCGTGAGACCTTCCACATCGCAATCCTTCTCATTGAACACGATATGAACCTGGTTATGGGCATTTGCGAGAGCATCGCGGTGCTCAACTACGGGAAGATCATCGCGAAAGGGACGCCGGAACAGATCCGTGCCAACCCCGCGGTGGTGGAGGCGTACCTGGGCCGGAAGGGAGGCGGGCGCGCATGATGCTGCAAGTGACCGATATGCACGTGTATTACGGCCCGATCCACGCCGTAAAGGGCGTGTCGTTCCAGGTGCAGGAGGGGGAGATTGTCACTCTCATCGGCGCCAACGGCGCCGGGAAATCCACGATTTTGAAGACCGTTTCCGGCCTGATGCACCCCAAGAGCGGCAGCGTGGAGTTCATGGGCCAGCACATCAACAGCATGGCCCCCCACCGGATCGTCAAAGCCGGCGTGGCCCATGTGCCGGAAGGCCGAAGGATCTTCACCCGCCTGACGGTGGAGGAGAACCTGGAGATGGGGGCTTTTACTGCCGACCGGGCCAGCTACCAGGAGGATCTGGAGCGGGTGTTCCAGCAATTCCCCCGGCTGAAGGAACGGCGCCGCCAGGTAGCCGGTACCCTCTCCGGCGGGGAACAGCAAATGCTGGCCATGGGCCGGGGTCTGATGTCCCGCCCGCGGCTGATGATGCTGGACGAGCCGTCCATGGGGCTGGCGCCCCTGCTGGTGGAGCAGGTATTCGACATCATCCTGCAGCTGCACAAGTCCGGCACTACCATCCTGCTGGTGGAGCAGAACGCCCAGATGGCTCTGTCCATTGCCGACCGGGCCTACGTGCTGGAGACGGGGCGGATTACCCTGTCCGGGACGGGCAAAGAGCTGGAACAAAGCGAGAGCGTCCGCAAGGCGTATCTGGGAGGCTGAATCCGGCTTTCTGGATGCGCTCCGGCGCCGCGGCGCTTAAGTGCCGGCCGAGCGCCAGGGGGAGAACCGCCCCAGGCTGGAGCGAAGCCTTGGGCGGGATGAAAATTCACCGCCCCTATGCTGGGTGCGGGCCGGGGTGCCGGCTGCCGGGACCGGTGGTGATTTTGCAAAGAGCAAGGGCACGCCCTTT
>CALWYY010000049.1 GCA_944385885.1 uncultured Oscillospiraceae bacterium
CCAGAATAGTCTCATACATGCCGGAGATGCCGCTGCCGATGCTGGAGAGCATGGCCATACCTCCCGTGGTACCGGTAACCAGGGAGATGGCGGCGGCGGAGACGGTGCCGGCCAGAAGGACCAAAAACACGTTGACCCCGGCAATCCCGCCCGCCAGCACCAGAATATACGGGATGAGAAGAAGCATGTTGTAGTCGGGTATGTCGATGCGCTGGGTCCCGGCGTTCCGGGAGAAGAGGAAGATCAGAACCAGAGTGGCCAGGGCGGCCGGCAGAGCGATGCCAACGTTGGAGCGGAACTTGTCCTTCATGGCGCAGCCCTGGGTACTGCAGGCGGCAATGGTGGTGTCGGAGATAAAGGAGAGGTTGTCTCCGAACATGGATCCGCCGATAATGGTGCCGATGCAGAAGGGAAGGTTCATACCGGAAGCGGTAGATACCGCCACGCCGATGGGGACCAGAAGGGTGATCGTCCCGCAGGAGGTGCCCATGGCCGTGGAAACGAAACAGGATACTACAAACAAAACCAGCGCCGCCGCTTTCGGCGGAGTAAAGGACAAAAGGAAATAGGCAACGGCTTCCGCGCTGCTGCGGCCCGCCGTACCCACAAAGACCCCCGCCGCCAGGAAAATGAGGATCATGGTCATGATGTTCTTGTCCCCCACGCCCTGGGCCATGAGCTCCAGCTTCCGGTCAAAGCTGGTCTGCCGGTTTTGGAGGCAGGCTGTCAGAATGGCCACCAGGAATGCCCCCACGATGGGGATGTTGTAAAACCCCATCTCGATCTTCAGGCCCACCTCAAATAGAAGCCCCAGCCCCAGGTACAGCACCAGGAAAACACCGATGGGCAAAAGCGCGATTTTTCTCCCTTTCATTCTTTTCTCCTCCCCAAATAAAACGCTATGTCCACCTTATAGCAATTTTCCTCCGTTGTCAAAGGAAAAGAAAATTTCTTTCGGCAAGGGCGGGAACCGGCCTGCGGGAGAAATTTCCCGGGAGAAAGAGAGTTTTCGCCCTGCCCCTTGAAGACGGCGGCATTTTGCGGTACAATAACACACCGACAAAATCCGAGTTGGGAGAATGGCCATGGGAAAACCCAATCGAAGATACAGGCTGACGCTGGCGGTTTCCGCGGCGGTGTTTCTGCTGGGGGCCGTCGGGGCGGCGGTGCTGTCCCGGGGGACCGGCGGGGGGACGGCCTATACGGGGGATCACCCCCTGTACATCAGCGAGGTGATGACCTACAACCTCATCTGCCCCAACGCCGACGGGGTGTTTTGCGACTGGATCGAGATTACCAACGTGTCCGACCGGGAATTCAACATCTCCGGATACCGGCTGAGCGACGACATCACCGAGGCAAAATATGCCTTCCCCATAGGGACGGTAATTCCGGCGGATGGCTCCATCCTGGTCTCCTGCTCCACGGAGTACAGCGGGGGGCTGTACGCCCCCTTTTCCCTCCGCCGCCAGGGTGGGGAGACGCTGGTTTTGATGAACCGGGCCAACATCATCCTGGACCAGGTGGAGACTCTCCGGGCAGCCAAGAACTGCTCCCAGGTGCGGCAGGAGGATGGGAGCTTCACCGTAAGCGACACGCCCACCCCGGGCTACCCCAACACACCGGAGGGATACGCCGCCTACACGGCCTCCCTGGGGCTGGGAACCGGCCCTCTGCGCCTGACGGAGGTCATGGCCGGGAGCACCCGCTACGCGGGGCCCGGCGGGGTGCCCAGCGATTGGATCGAGGTATACAACGCCTCTTCCGAAGCCGTAGCCCTGGAGGGATACGCCCTGTCCGACCGGGAGGGGGAGCGGCGGTATGAGTTTCCGGCGGACGCGGTGCTGCAGCCCGGGGAGTACCGGGTGGTGTGGTGCCGCACAGACGGGCAGGGAGAGGATACGGCTCTCTTCGGCCTGTCCAAAAACGGGGAGGAGACGGTGGTGCTCCTGGACGCCGGCAACGCCGTAGCGGACCGGGTGCGCCTGCCGCTGCTGGGGGACGACGAGTCCTATGCCCTGCTGGAGGGCGGCTGGGCCGTGACCCGGCAGGCCACCCCCGGCTATGCCAACACCAGCGACGGCTACGCCGCCTGGCTGGATAGCCAGGGTTACGGGGACGCCCGGGTTTCCATCACCATCCTGTCCCCCCGAAACCGTACGGGGCTTCTGGATGAGGATGGGGACGCCTCAGACTGGCTGGAGCTGCGAAACGACGGGGATCAGCCGGTGGATCTGGAGGGTTGGTACCTGTCCGACGACCCGGATGACTTTACGCGATGGCAGTTCCCGTCCGTGACCCTGGCCCCCGGCGAGACCCTGGTAGTGTTTGCCTCCGGGAAGGACCGCACGGGCAGCCGGCTGCACACGGATTTTGCCCTGTCCGCCGGGGAGACTGTGTGCCTGTCCAACCCGGCGGGGGCGGTTATCGCCGCGGTGGACTGCCCCGCCCTGGAGGAGGACCATCTGTGGCGGCTCCAGGAGGACGGGAGCTACGCCGATACGCCGCCGGATACCCCCGCAAAGGAGTGAGCTATGGATAGACAAGTCAGCCGGCACGAGAT
>CALWYY010000050.1 GCA_944385885.1 uncultured Oscillospiraceae bacterium
CCTGAAGGGGGTCTTTACCATGACGCTGGAGGAAGGATACGACGTCGCCTTCAACCTGATTCTGGAGAACGGAGGGATGGCGGCCTATACCGCCGATGGGGGCGGGGCCGGGGCCGGCGAGATGCGAATGTGGCAGATCGGCTTTCTCAGGGAATTTGCGCCCATCGCGCTGGGGGAGGAGATCCCCGTGGCGCTGATGGTCTATGACGGAGGCACGCAGATGCGGAGCTTCCAGGTAGGGGATTATTTTTCCCCGGCGGTTCTGGAGGGCATGGACCTGGCACAGGCGGTGACGCTGGAGTTTACGGTCTGAGCACACCCCTGGCACAGTCCGCGCCCCATGCAGGGAAAGGCCCGGCCTACAAAGGCGGGGCCTTTCCCTGCGGTTTTTCTGCGTAGCCATTACCGCCGGCGCATAGGACGAGCGCCCCGGCGGGGCGCTTTTAGCGGTCTGTACAAATCTGCCAATTCCCGATATAATAAAAAAAGAAAGATTATGGCTGCCGGGATCCCGGCCCGGGAAACAGGAGGCGGAGGATGCTGGTTCTGAAGGAAGTCGGGAAAGATTACCCATCGGGGCGCGGTACGGTACACGCCCTGCGGGGCGTGAGCCTGACCCTGCCGGCCCGGGGGCTGGTACTGGTGACGGGTCCGGCCGGCAGCGGCAAGAGCACGCTCCTGCGCCTTTTGAGCGGCATGGAGCCTTGTTCCCGAGGGGAAATGTACCTGGGGGGCGAATCCATGAACCGGTGGGGCGACCGGCGATGGAGTTCCTGGCGGCGGAACGTGGGGGTGGCGGCGGCGGAACAGCTGCGGACAGACCGCACCCTGGGAGAAAACTTGGCGGAGGCGCTGGCCTTTCGGGGCGTGCGGGGCCCCCGGCGGAAGATGGCGGAGGCGCTGCTGCGGGAGCTTGCTTTAGAGAGCCGGAAAAGCTGCCGGCCTGGAGAACTTTCCCGGGGCGAGAGAAAATTAGCGGCCATGGCCTGCGCCCTGGCGGGCGGGCCGGCTCTGCTTTTGGCAGAGGAGCCTTTGGACGGGCTGGAGGGGGACCGGGCCGAGCAGATGGCCGGTCTTCTCCGGGAGACCGGGCGGGACTGCCTGGTGATGGTTTTTTCCCGGCGGGAGGATCTTTTTAGCCCGGAGGAAGCCCGGGTATTACACCTGGAATCCGGCCGGCTGCGGGAAGATGGGAACGGGGAGACGGCCGAGGAGACAGGGGACAGGGAGGGATATCTTTCCGGCGGGTTGTCTTTGGGCGGCTGTCTGCTGCGAGGAGCAGCGGGCCTGTTCCGGCCCGGCGGGCACCTGGCAGGGCGCCTGGTCGCCGGGATCTGCGCCGCGGCCTGCGCGGTCCTGGCGCTGGGGGTGTGGAGCGGCGGGACAAACGCGGCTGTGCGACTTCAGCAGGAGACCCTCTCCGCCTTTCCCGTCACTGTGGACCGGCAGGACCTTCCCTCCGGGGACCTGCAGGCCCTGGGAAGCTGGGTGGAATCCGCC
This sequence comes from uncultured Oscillospiraceae bacterium, assembly GCA_944385885.1. Lineage (GTDB taxonomy): Bacteria > Bacillota > Clostridia > Oscillospirales > Oscillospiraceae > Apopatocola. The sequence continues at coordinate 1,501 of CALWYY010000050.1, forward strand.
GCTGCGGCTCTGCCGGAGGGCGCGGTGTCGGTGCAGTATTCCTACGACGTCCAGCCATGGATTTTCTCCGTGGATGGCGCTGGCGGCGCCGCTCAGGTGAATCCGGCCTCGGGGGGAGAGACGTTATGGAGGGAGCTGCCGGAGGAGGAGAGCCTGCGCCAGGCCCGATACCAGCTGGTTTTCGGCCGCTGGCCCCAGCGGTATGACGAGGTGGCGCTGGTACTGGACCAGACGGGAACGGTCGGCGGGGGCAGCCTTTTGGCCCTGGGCGCCGGGGAGGCGGAAGCGGACTACGGGGCGTACCTGCGCATGACCTTCCGGCTGGTGCTGCCCGTGGACCGGTATGTGCAGAACGCGGACGGCACCTGGAGCTGCATGGACCAGGACGGGGAGGTTATGGCGGCCCTGGCGCTGGGATCCCCCTCGGTGAAAATCGTAGGGGTTCTCCGGCCCCGGGTGGAAGAGGCGGCGGACGCTGCCGGCGGAGTGGCTTACACCGCTGCCATGACCCGGTACATCCAGGAGGGAGTGGATAACAGCAGCCTTGTGACCCGGCAGAAGGAGACGCCGGAGACGGATGTGCTTACGGGACTGCCTTTTGCCGGGCCGGAGCAGCGCGATGCCGATGCCGCCGCCCGGAAGCAGGCGGTGGAGGCCTGGGCGGGGGAGCTGAGCCAGGAGGAATGGACCCGGCTGTACAGCAGCCTGTTTCCCGATGGCGCGGCCGCGGGCCTTGCGCCGTCGGGGGCGCTGCCCCTGCTCAGCCAGGAGGAAACGGACACCCTGTACCAGAGCCTGGTTTCCACCCGGTACTCCTTATCTACGTATGAGGAGAATATGCGTGCCTTTGGCGCGGCGGACGCCCGGACGGTTATCTCCCTGAACATCTGCGCCGACACCTTTGCCCGGAGGCAGGAGGTGCTCCGGTGGCTGGAGTCCTACGGGGAGGCAGTGACAGTTTCGGAAACTGGCGGCAGCGTATGGGAGACGGGGGACAAGCTGGTGGCTCTGTTTGCAAACGGAACGGGGCTTTTATGCCTGGCAGCACTGGCGGCCGCTTTGGCTGTGATTTGCACCACCACGGCCCAGGCGGTGGGGGCCCGGCGGCGGGAACGGGGAATTCTCCGCCAGTGGGGCGCTTCCCGGGGACAGACGGCTCGGCTGTACGCCTGGGAAGGAGCTCTGGCCGGCTTGCTGGCCGGGGTGGTGGGAACCTTGGCAGCCTGGTGCTTATGTCTTGTGCCGGGCCTGCCCGGGGCAGGACTGTGGGAGGTCCCTCTTTACCCGGCGGGGTTCCTGACGGCGCTGTGCGCT
>CALWYY010000051.1 GCA_944385885.1 uncultured Oscillospiraceae bacterium
CCGCGCATCAGAGGCCTCGTCCCATCGGGCGGGGCCTCTCTCCATACCTGCCGGCCCTCCGCAAACCGGCGATGGCTTTTGATTTTTTAAAACCGCCGTCTTCTATAAAAAGGGAGTCCCGCCGGGGCGCTTCCCTCTCCCCGGCGTCCCTTCCGGCCCGCCGCCGGAGGAAAGCGGGCAAAAGGGCGGATGATTTCCCCCCGATCCGGCCATGCTAAAGGGGAGGTGATGCATAATGGAGGAAAACGAGCTCCGGGAAATTACGGAGCTGGGCAGCTCCAGCCGGGGACGCATCCACTGCCTGACCATTATCGGGCAGGTGGAGGGGCACATGGCCCTCCCGCCGGAGACCAAGACCACGAAATACGAGCACGTCATGCCGCTGCTGGCGGCGGTAGAGGAATCGGAAGAGGTGGAGGGGCTGCTGGTGCTGCTGAACACCGTGGGCGGGGACATAGAGGCGGGGCTGGGCATTGCCGAGCTGATCGCCAGCATGGAAAAACCCACAGCCAGTGTGATCCTGGGCGGCGGCCATTCCATTGGGGTGCCTCTGGCCGTGTCGGCCAGCCGGTCCTTTATCGCCCCCTCGGCGGCGGTAACCATCCACCCGGTGCGTCTGTCGGGGGTGGTGATCGGCGTACCTCAGACGTACAACTATTTTGCCCGGGTCAGCGACCGGATCGTCCGCTTTGTCACGGAAAACTCCCACATCACCAAGCAAGCCTTCACCGAATACATGACCCGCACAGGGGAGCTGACCCAGGACGTGGGGAGCGTACTGGACGGGGAGGAAGCGGTATCCTGCGGGCTGATCGACGAGCTGGGAGGCCTGTCCGCGGCCCTTGGTTACCTGCACCGGCAGATCGAGCAGCGGCGGCAGCAAACCCAAGCCCGCGAACCGGGAGAGGACGGCGGCGCAGTCTCCCATCCGGAGAAGCCAAACCGTCCCGAAACCTAGACCCGGCGGGCGCTGTCCCGAGAACCGCGCCTGCCGGGCCTGGGGGGGGCATCCCGCCCCGGCCGGGGCACGGCTGCCGGAGGCGCTGCCCGCAAACACGGCTCTCGCCCCGTCCGGGGAAGGCTGGCATCCCGGCGGGGCGGACGGGGGCCGGCGCCGGCCTTTGCTGCGGGCAGCCGTTTTCCCCCCTGCGCCAAAACCCAACGAAAAAACAGGTCCGGAGCGTTCTACCCGTTCCGGACCTGTTATCATTCCTTCGCCGATGCCTCCCGGCGGCTCCGCCGCCTGGCCAGCCACCAGGCCCCCAGCAGGCACAGAGCCACCCCCAGGGCGGCGCCGGCGGCGTCAATCCCCACATCCTTGAGCTGGCTGCCCCGGTGGGAAAAAAGCTGGATGATCTCATCCATGCCTCCCACAGCCGTCCCCCCGGAAAAGGCCAGCAGGTCTCTCCTGCGTCCCCCGGTCTCCAGCCGCAGCCAGAGAAGGGCGGTGAAGACGGCAAACTCCGTTACGTGAGCCGCCTTCCGGATAAAGTGGCTGCTGGGCTCCGGCACCCCGTCCCCGTCCTCGTCTCGCATGGACGTAAACAGGTCGTCCCGCAGCCCTAACGCGCCGGCCGTTTGGTTGAGGCGTTCCATAAGAGTATCGCTGATCCAGGCCGATAGGCCCCGGGAAAGCATGGAGTTACCCCAGATAAAGCACAGCGATAAAATCAAAAGGATGGTAAGAATGGTTTTTCGTTTCATTGTCCATGATGTATCTGTACACGGCTCCGCCGTCTCAGAATTCTCCTTTGCACTTCCAATCCCGCACCTGGTCCCGCAGCCAATCGTACCAGGCGTCCATCCCCTGGCCTGTACGGGCGGAGACGGGGAAAATGCGAAGTTTAGGATTGCGTTCCAGGGCGCGGCGGCAGCAGGCTTCCAGGTCAAAATCGAAATAGGGCAGCACGTCCGTTTTATTGATCAGCAGCACATCGCATACGGAAAACATCAGCGGGTATTTCAGGGGTTTGTCATCCCCTTCCGGCACGGAGAGGATCATGGCATTTTTGGCCGCGCCCGTATCGAACTCCGCCGGGCAGACCAGATTCCCCACGTTCTCCAGGACAACCAGATCCGCTTTCTCCGTCCCCAGCGCTTCCAGGCCCTGGCGGGTCATCTCCGCGTCCAGGTGGCACATACCCCCGGTATGCAGCTGGATGGCCCGGGCTCCGGCCGCCTCCACCGCCGCGGCATCCACATCCGAGTCGATATCCGCCTCCATAACGGCGATATCCATCTCCCCTTTCAGGGCCCCGATGGTGGAGCGCAGGAGGGTGGTCTTCCCGGAGCCGGGCGAGGACATAAGGTTCAGCAGGAACACCCCCTGTTCCTTCAGCCCCCTGCGCAGCGCCTCCGCCTGCCGGTTGTTATCGGCAAACACGCTGGCTTTGATCTCAATGACTTTATAGGCCATACGGCGCCTCCTGTGGTTTTGGTTAAATCTGCGGCTTGCCTACGGTAATGCGGGCAAGGAAGAAAAAAGCCATGGCGCCCAGGACCACGCCCAGGATCCAGGGGAACGCCGTCCCGGTGCAAAGGCTCAGCAAACAGCACAGTGGCACGATCACCGCTGCCCAGGTCACCGGCAGCCCCTCAAAGGAGGTACGGTTGGCATCTGTGGTCTGCTGGCGCTTTTGCTCGGTCACGTTAAAGTATCCCAGCCGGATCACCGCCGCCAGGGTATAGAGCATCAAGACCGCCGTTCCCCAGCCGCGGATGCCAAAGGCATACCCCAGGGCCGAGGGGAGCACGCCAAAGGACACCAGGTCGCACAGGGAGTCGATCTGGATGCCAAACACCTTCTCGTCCTGGGATCGGCGGATAGCCCGGGCGATCTTCCCGTCGAACATATCGCACACGCCGCACAGGGCCAGACCCGCCACCGCCGGCCAGACCCGGCCGTCTGCGGCAGCGCAGATGCCGCCCACGGCAATGCACAGCTCCACATATGTAAGGATCACGGAAACGTTCCAGAACCCAATAAACGGACCGTTCAATATATATCTCCTTCCGGTAAAGGTATGCCCGTGCTTTCGGGGGATCTCGGCAAACACTTGTTCTTTAGTATAGCGCCTGTGGGATGTTTTTTCAAGAACCATCTTTCCGGGGCGCTGCCTGGAAACCGCGTTTGACGAAAACGGCCGGTTCTGGTATAGTGGTAAACAATGGCAGGAGGCGCCGTATGGAACAAACATGGTTTGAGAAAACATGGCCCGGCAGGGCGCTGGACGCCGCGGCATTTTGGTGCGCCCGGGTAGCGGGCACATCCCGGCGGCCTGCGCGGCCGGAGCCCCGGGACGGTATGGGAGCTCACCAGTGGTTTCTGTGCGCAGGGCTTGCCGTTATGCTGTGCATACCCCATTTCTGGTGGGACAACCTGTACGGGGTAGCGTTTTCCCTGGCGGTCCTGCTCACCGGCTGGCGGGAAGCGGTGCGCCACGGCCGGTGCCCGCTCCGGCCCACGGCACTGGGGCCAGGGTGTTGGCTGTTTCTTCTGATGTGCCTGTTGGCCACGGCCCTGGCGGGAGTCAAAGCCGCCAGCGCCCGGGTGGCGTTGTTTTATCTGGCGGGGTTTGCCCTGACCTACACTGTGGCCTCTTCCTTCCGCACGGAGGCCTCTTTGAACCGGCTGTCGGCGTTTTTGTACGGGGCGCTGCTTCTCACCTCTCTGTTCGGTCTCTACGAGTTTTTCTGGGGCCACCACGCCACCACCGTCACCGTCTACACCCAGCTTGGGGAGCGCATCTACTACCGTCTCTGCTCCACCCTGGAAAACCCCAACAACTACGGCGAGGCGGTGGCTCTGCTCCTGCCCCCGTCACTGGCCTGGGCCCTGTCCGCTCCCCGGAGAGGACGCCGGATCCTGCTCTGCGCCCTGCTGCTGATCCCTCTGGGGGCACTTCTGGCCACCTTCTCCCGCACCGGCTGGGTGGCCCTGGGGCTGGCGCTGCTGCTCTGGCTCTGGCTGGAACAGCGCCGGCTGATCCTCCCCCTGTTGGTGGCAGGGGCCGTATTGATGCTCTTTCTGCCGGACCTGTTTCAGGAACGGTTCCTATCCATCTTCCGCTTTGACGACGCCAGCATGTCCGCCCGGCAGACCATCCTGGCCGACAGTCTCCTTCTGGCCAAGCAGCACTGGCTCACAGGGATCGGCCTGGGTCCGGAAAATTTCCAGGCGGCTATGGCCGCTCTGCCGGAGCGGCTGACGGCGGAGATCCCTCCCCACACCAACAGCGGCTACCTGCAGCCGCTGGTGGAGACGGGAGTGCTGGGCCTGACAGGGTTTTTGTGGCTGGTGGCGGATTACCTGACCCGGGCCTACCGGGGCCAGAAGAGAGCCGCCAGTCCAGCCGGCCGGCGATATTTCCGCGCCTGCTTTGCCTCTCTGGCGGGGGCGGCGGCGGCGTTTCTGCCGGAGCATGTCTGGTTTTACCCCCGGGTGCTGTTCCTTTGGTGCGTCCTGGCTGGGATGTGCTTTCCGGCGGCGTTTGCCCGGCGGGACTGAGGGGCCGCCCCGCAGAAGGCCGGAAGCCCGGAGACAATGTCTCCGGGCTTCCGGTTTTCCATATAGCGGCACTTCGCCTTAGCTCTCCTCCCCGGGCGGCACCCGGGGGCAGAGGGCGTACAGTTCCTCTTCCAACCGGTCCACCAGCAGCTTCATAGAGAAATTGCGGTGGAAATACTCCCGTCCCCGCTCGCCCATAGCCCGGCGCTCCTCCTCGGATCGGGCCATCAGCTCCCGCACGCCCTGTTCCAGGGCCTCCGGGGTTTTTTCCGTAACCACGCCGCAGTCGGCAGACCGGACGATCTGGGCACATTCGCCCCCAGCGGCAGCCAGCACGGGGGTACCGCAGGCCAAGTAGGTCTGCAGCTTGGCCGGCACGGTCATATTGAACACAGGGTTATCCAGAAACGAGATGAACGCCCCCTGGGCAAACCGGACATACCGGTTTGCCTCCTGTTCGGACACCCGGCCGGTAAAGGTCACCCGGTCGTCCAGCCCGGCTCGGGCGGTCTCCCGGCGAAGATGCTCCCCTCTCCGGCCGTCCCCCACCAAAAACCAGCGCACCGGCTCGTCCCGGAGCCGTTCCGCCGTCTTCAAAAGCAAATCCAGTCCCTGGGCCGCTCCGAAATTGCCGGCAAAGACGATGTTGAAGGTATCCTCGGGATAGATCTCCGGCCGCACCGCCCCTTCCAGCCTGGGTTCCTCGCAGAACTGCGGCCAGTACACCAATTTTTCCCGGGGCACACCCCGGGCGGCGATATTCTCCACAAATCCCCGGGACGCGCACAGGATCCGGCTGCTGCCTCTGTAGATCCGATCCACGATCCGGTTAATGACGCCCAGCACCAAGGGATCTTTCACTCCCAGCACCACTTCCACGTTCTCCGGCCACAGGTCCTGTACGTTAAACAGCACCGGCACCCCAAATTTCTTCCCGTAAGCAACCGCGGGCAGGCCCACGGTCACCGGAGAGACCTCAAACACATATACCGCGTCAAACCGTTCCCGGCACCGGCGCACCCATCGCCCCGCCTCCAGGACAAAGACCCCGCAGTTGCGCAGCAGGCCCAGGCGGGAGCTCCCCCGGGGCGGCACCCGCAGCCGCTCCACCTCCACGCCCTCCCACCGGCGCTCATAGGGGAGGTTGAAACCATAGCCGGGGTATATCTTTCCCTGGGGATACTGCGGATAGGCGGTAAGTACCTTCACCCTATGCCCCCGCCGCACCAGCTCCCGGCACAGAGCGTTCACCCGGAAGGTCTCCGGGTAAAAATACTGCGTTACCACAAGAATCTTCATGTTGGCGCGTCGGCCTCCGTTCTCCCAGGGCGCCCGGCAGGCGGGCTTCCCGCATATTCCCGGCCCGTGGCACCCCGGACCACACTGGCGGCCGCCCGGCCTCCTCCGCCCGGCGGCCTGCCGCTCTCCCGGCGCCGCCGGCGGAAAGCCGGGCGAACGGGCGCCGCCCTCTTGGGCGCCCGCCTGTTTCCCCTCTTGCTGCATGCTTCACATGCTATCGTTTTATTATAAACCAAGCGGGAGGTAAAATCCACCCTTTCTTGCAAAAGGGAAAAAACTCCTGCTTCCACCAGCGTTTCCGCCGCCGTGCCGGCGCCTTGGTCCTATCCGGGCTCCGCCCGAAAGGCCCGCCTCTGCGTCTCCCCTTTCTTCGGGCGGCAATCTCCGGGCCCCGCCGGGCGGGGGCAAATGGCAAAACAGCGTGTGCCGGTCACCGCACGGCACACGCTGTTTTTACTCCGGGCCAGGACAGGCACCGTCAGCCGAAATTGGACGTGGTGTTGCCGATGGTGCTGGACTGGGGCAGCAGCGGAAGGAACACGTACCCCGCCGCCTCCAGCTTGGGCACCACCTGCTTGACAGCTTCCAGCGTGTTGTAGTTCCAGTCATGGCAGAGCACCACCGCGATGTCCAGGGTCCGAACCTGGTAGGAGATGTTGGCCGCCTCGGTGGCTGCGTCGGGCAGGTTGGTGCCGGAGTCATAGGCGTTGGCCGACCAGTCGATCCAGCCGTAGCCCGCCTCCGCCAGGGCTTCAATGGCCTCCTCCCGGAACTTGCAGTACTGGGACCCGGAGGGGAACCGGAAGATATCCGTATGGAACCCTGTGGTTTCATAGACCCAGTCATCCTGGGCCTTCACCTGTTCCATAAAGCTCTCCAGGCTGGAGTACACGTTCCCCTTGTACTGGTGGGAATAGGTGTGGTTGGCCACGGTATGCCCGCCCATCATTTCCGCCCGGAGGTTCTCCTCCATATTCTGGGCGGTATTGGCGCCGATGGTAAAGAACGTGGCGTAGATATCCAGCTCGTCCAGGGCTTCCAAAAACTGATGGGTGATGTTGGTAGGACCATCGTCAAAGGTAAGGTAGCAGATTTTCACATCCGTCTCCCCGGCGTTGATCATATCCTCCAGCTGGCGGATCTTCTCCCCGTACTGGGTACGCAGGGCCAGGATATCCTCCGGCAGGGAATCAAAGGCAGCGATGGCCTCCTCCAGCTCCTGGATGGTATCCTGGCGCTCCTGGGCCTGCTGGAGCTGGGCGTCCAGCTGTTCTTGGAGATCCCGCGTCTCCTGATCGGCGTCGCTCAGATCCCGCTCCGCGGCGGCGGCCTCCTCCTCCAGACGCAGTCGGGTCTGCTCGTTCTCCTCCCGGAGCTGGGCTGCCTGCTGGAAGGCTTGGTCAGCCTGCCGGGCGTAGTCCGCCGCCGGGTACAGGAAGTACTGGATCAGGACCACGCCCAGGAACACCGCCCCTGCCGCAGCCAGACCCAAAAACACCTTTTCAATTGCCGTCAATGTATCCTTCAACTTTAGCCATCCCCTCTGAAAGCGAGTCATAGATCGCCTGGTAGTAGGCGTTTTCCTCCGCTTTCTGGTCATACTCCGCCTGCTTCTCCTCCAGGGTATCCCCCAGCTGGCTGTTCTCCTGCCGGGCCTGCTCCAGTTCCTGCTGGATCTCCTCCTTCTGCCGGGCCAGGCGGGCGGCCCGTTCCTCTGCCGTTTCCTCCGGCGGGGCGGCCAGCTCCGCCTGGACGGCCTGTTCCGCCGCCAGCTCCGCCTCTCCGGCCTCCAGCCGCTGGGAGTACTGGGCGTCTTTCTCCCGGAACTTCCCGTGGACCAGCACGCCGGCGGCGGTCATGGCCACAAACAGCACCCCGCATACCGCCAGGCGCAAAATCTTTTTATTCATGGTTTTCTCTCATCCCCTGTCTTGCAGTCTGAACCGGGCTCCTTCCGCCCGGAGGGCGCCGGCCCCTCCTCCGCTTCTCCGGAGGCGCCGTACAAAGCCAAGAGCTTTCTGGCCTGCACGCGCAGGTCGAACTCCCGCACCGCTTTCTCCCGGGCGGCCTGGCCCAGCCGGAGCCGGAGCTCATCGTTTTCCATAAGCTCCAGGATCCTCTCCGCCAGAGCCCGCCGGTCCCCGGGAGGCACCGCTGCCCCGCAGCGTATCCCCTCCTCCGCCAGATCCCGCCCGGCGCCCACGTCGGTAACCACCACGGGCAAGGCGCATTCCATGGCCTCCAGGATGGCAAAGCTCATCGCCTCGTTGTACAGGGCGCTGCTCACGTACAAATCCGAGGAACACAAAAGCCGCTCGGTATCCCGCCGGAACCCAGCCTGGATCACATTCCGTTCCAGCCCCAGGCGGCGAATCTCTTGGCCCAGGGCGGAAAACCCCTCTCCGTCCCCGGCAATAAGGCACACAAACGGTCTTACGGCCCGTTCCTTCACCAGGGCCAGGGCCTCCAGCAGGAACGGCAGGCCCTTCTCCGGGGCGTACCGGGCCATGGTTAACATAACAAAGCAATCCGGCCCCAGTCCGAATTCCTCCCGCACCGCGTTCTGCCGGGGCGGCAGGGGCCGGGGGATCAGGCCGTTATAGACCACCCGGATGCGCCGGGGGTCCACCCCGTTCTCCCGGAGGAGCGCCGCGCCCTGGGAGCAGACGGAAACCACCCACGCGTCCCCCGGCGTCACCAGCCGGTTGGCCAGGCGCCATAAAAGGCCCTGGCGGATGGTCAGATGGCTGGTAAATACCACCCGCAGCCCGGGGCAGAAGCGGCTTGCCAGCACGGCGATCACGTTCTCCCGCGGGTACTGGGCATGCACCACCCGGATATTCCAGTCCCGGCAGTACCGGGCCAGACGGCGGGCGGCACGCAGGGTGTGCCGGGGCTGCATATCCAGGCGTAGCACCGGCCACCCGGCCGCTTGGGCATCCTCCTCCAGCCCGGCGGGGACGCAGTAGCACAAATGGCACCGGTGCCCCTGCCGGGTGTACAGGCCCATAAGCTCCCGCACGTATTTCTCCGTCCCGGCCCGGCCCGCATAGTGGATCAGATACAGGATATCCAAGCTGTCCTCCGGCTCTTTAGTAGAAGATCTGGGCGATGGGGCTGTCCCCGTCCAGAATCAGGGTCTTTTCCTCCCCGGTCATGGACTCCCGCAGGGCGTCCAGGGCGATCATGTAAGTGTAAAACTCCGCCTCCTCCGGGGAGTCGTACACCTCGCTGAGGATGCGCATATACTCCGCGTCCCCTTCCGCCCGGATGGTGGCCGCCTGGGCCTCCGCCTCCGCCAGCATGATCTGGGCCTTCTTGTCCGCCTCGTTGCGGATCTCCTTGGCCTCGGATTCCCCCTCGGCCAGATAGGCGGCGGCAATGTTGTTGCGCTCGCTGATCATGCGGTTGAACACGGCGGTCTTGTTGTCATCCGGCAGGTCGATCTTCTTGGTCTCCACGGCGATCAGATGGATGCCGTAGCGGTCGAAGGAATTGCCGATGTTGTCCATAATGGCGGCCACCAGCCGGCCGTCCCGGCCGCTGATGATCTCCGCCTGGGTCATGGAGCTCATCACCGTTTTCAGCGCGTTATACACATTGGCGTTAATGCGCCCCTCGGCGTTGGCAATGCTGCCGGAGAGGGTCTCAATAAACAGCCGCGGGTCGCTGATCTCCCAGATGGCAAAGCAGTCGGCAATGAGGGTGGTCTTGTCCGCCGAGATCATATCGCTCACCGGCAGGTCGTACAGCAGTACCGTTTGCGGCAGGGTGCTGGCCTGCTGGACAAAGGGGACCTTCAGATACAGTCCCGGCTCACTCTTTACGTCCACCACGGCGCCAAACTGGCTCACCACCCCGTACTCGTTGGGATGAACCACAAAATAAGCGTTGGAGATCACCACAAGGGCAATAATTACGACCAGAACCAGGAAAACCCTCCGGCCGATCTTCCAGCCCCGTTTTTTCATCTCTTCGTTCATTCCGTCTCTCCTTCCCCTCCGGTCACGGTCGTCCCGGGAGCAAAATCGTCCAGCGGCAGCACGGTCTGCACCGTGGAGCCGTCCTCCCCCAGGATCACAACCTTCATATCCGGGAACACGTCGGAAATCGCCTCGTAGAACAGCCGCTGCCGGGTGATCTCAGGAAACCGGGAATACTCCGCATACAGCTCGGTGAACCGGGACGCCTGGCCCTGGGCCTCCGCGATCCGGGACTCCCGGTACGCCTCGGCCTGCTGGAGGATCTCGTCGGCGTTGGCCTCGGCCGCGGGAAGCTGCTCGTTGGCGTATTTGTTGGCGTTATTGATGGCGGTCTCCGCCTCCTGCTTGGAGGTCTCCACCGCCTTGAAGGCCTGCTGCACCTCATAGGTAGGCGGCTCAGCGTCCTGGATGGCGATGTTTACCAAGGCGATCCCCAGATCCTCCTGTTCCAGACGGGTGGTGATTTTATCCCGTATGACCTGCTGAATCTCCGCTTTGCCGGTGGTGATCACATCGTCCACGTTGTACAGGCCGATGGTATCCCGGATATAGCTCTGGCAGAGCATTTTAAGGATAACCTCGGGTTCCTGGCTGTTGTACAGGTACTTTACGGGATCCACAATCCGGTATTCCACATAGAAATCCACGTTGACAAAGTTGAAGTCCACGCTGATCATCAGGGATTCGTCCTCGATGCTCTCGTTGGTATGCAGGTCATAGCCCAGAGAGAACCCCTGGGTGGCTTTGCTGACGATGGTTTTCTGCTGGATGCCGGGGATTTTGAACTTCAGCCCGGGGGTAGACACCACGCTGGGCTGGCCGAAGGTGGTGATCACGGCATACTCGTCCTCCCGGAGCTGGTAGAACGAGCTGGCCCCCAGCGCCGCCACCAGAAGCACAATCACCACCGTCAGCACGATTTTGGTAGGGATCCTCCGTTTCATTTACGTGCCTCCTCCTTATCTATCTCCGTGCGGGCTGCGCAGCCCGCGGATTCTCCCACAAACGCCGCTGAACCAGGTCAGAAATTCCCGCGCCATATGGTACGGCAGCAACCCTGCCGGCCCGTTGCCGGCGGGCACGGGGACGACCCGGGCAAACCCGGCGCGGCGGGCTTCCCTTTGCGCCCGGAACATATGAAAGCCGCTGGTAACCAGGGTGACGGCGGAGACGCTGCCGCACAGGGAACGGGAAAAGGCCATATTCTCGGCAGTGGTATCGGCCCGAGGTTCCGTCCGAAGGCGCCGGGGCGGGATCCCTGCCTCCCGGAGCCACGCGGCCATGGCCTCGGCCTCCGTCTCGCCCGCCGGGCCTCCGCCGGTCAATACGGCCACCGACTCCGGATACCGCCGCAGATACGCCTCCGCGGCCTCCAGCCGCTGGCGCAGGACGGTGCCCGGGCGGCCGTCTCGCAGCCGGCAGCCCAGGACCAACACCACCGGGGCCTCCTCCGGCTTTCCAGCCCGCATAGCCCGCAGCACAGCCAGCTCCACGCCCAAAAACAGCGCCGCGGCGGCCAGGAACATCCCCAGGCACACCTGACCCCAAAGGGGCAGCGGCCCATCCGGAGGCGTGACCCCCCACAGGGCAGCCGACGCCCCGCCCGCAGTCAGGACGCCGGCCAATTCCCGCCGGTGCCAGCCCAGCCCCAGGGCGCAGGGCAGATAATATCCCAGCCAGAACAGGGCCGCCGCCCCGTAAAGAATCCTCGCTGGCGCCGCCACGTGCGCACCTTCCCTTCCATGGACGAAGAAGACCCGGTGGCTGCGCGCCCCGGGTCTCCGATGCGTCATCGGTGAAACTATATACCAAAGCCGGAAGCCTTGTCAAGCTTGCTGTAGCTTTCCTCCACCCTTTCCGGGATAAGCTCCTCCGGCAGCGGCCGGACGGGCATAAGGGGGCTGCCTTTGGGGGGCATGATGGTCGCCGGGGTGGGTTCGGGAACCGATTCCCCGCCTACCGTCGGAGTCGGCGAGGGCGTGGGGAGCGGCTCCGCCGTCCCGGAAAGCCCCGCATCCCCGGCATCCTCCGGGGGCAGGACGTCCGCGGGGTCAGGGGACACTGTGGGCTCCGGCGTGGGAAGGGCATCCACGTGGTACTGCACCAGCTGCAGCTGGGCGGTATCCGCCTTCCCGGACAGGATCGTCCCATCGGCCGTCTCCACCTCCACCTGGTAGCTCAGCCCATCCTCCCGGATGAACAGCCGCAGCAGCTCCGGCACCGCCGGGTCCGCCGCCGCCCAGGCTCCGTCCTCATACTGCCCCAGGACCAGCACATAGTGGCTGTTGCCGGTCTGATAGGGGTTCAGTTCCGGCGGGAGTCGGAGCACCACGGGGCTGTAAAGCCCCTGGCCGCCCACATAGTTGTCCCAGGCCTGGAAAAAGGGGACCTGCTCCTGGGCCTGCGCCTCCGGCACATCCCGGAACACCGCGCCGAAAAAGCCCATCCGGCTGATCCACCATTCGGCCAGATCCTTTGGTTCGGCGTCAATGCCCAGATAGGACAGGGCCATGGAGATACAGGCTGTCCCGCACTCCTGTCCGGCCCACGTAGCCCACTCGCCCCAGTATTCCTCATAAAACGTATCGTCCTCCGCCTGCTGGCAGACATACCGCACCCTCCCGGCCTCCGGCTGGGGAGAATAGCCGTATTCCACAAGTCCGGCCGGATCGGCTGCGGCCGCCTCCTCCGCCCGGGCGGGGAACGCCGCCCAAGCCGACAGCAGACAGACCGCCAGCAGCGCCGCAATTGTCTTTTTCATCCTTTCCCTCCCCGGGCACGAAACGCCTTTGGTGCATCTTTCTCTCTTAAGACGGCTGGAAGGCGCCGCCGGTTCACCGTTTCCGATTCCAAAACTCCTCCGCGGCGGTTTTTTCCTCCCGCCGGGCAGCCGGGCCGGCCCCCGTCCGTCGCCGGTCGCCCAGGCCCCGGAACAGCAGGATTGCCATCACGATCCCCGCCGCCAGCAGCACGGCTGCGGACACCCCAAAGACGGCGGTCTGCCATTTCAGGGAATTGATCCGCTCCTGGGCCTCCAGCAGCTCCTGTTCCGTGTCCTGGACCACGCTCCCGCCCGGATCCGCCGAGGCGGTAAGGCCCCAGCGCTGGAAGGTCCCCTCCAGCCGGTCGTACACGTACAGGCCCCGGCTGCCATCGGGAGCCTGGGCGTAGACCACACACCAGCCGGCATCGGCGTTGCCCTGGGGCGCGTACACAGAGACGCTCTCGCCGCCGATATCCACACGCACGGCCGAGCATCCCTCTGGGGGTGTTATGGGACTGTCCGCCAGGATAGGGTCAAGGATGGTGTACCCGCCCGAGACCGTCACGCTGCCGGAAGCGCCCAGGCGATAGCGCTGTATGGTTCCCTCCTGGGTGTCATACCGGTACAGGCCAGCGGTTCCCTGGGGGCTGACGGCATAGAGCACCACATACTCCGCCCCCGTCTCCTGGGGCAGGAAGGCGGAATATTCCCCGTTTTCCGTGGCATACCGGCCCGGCGTACAGCCGGCCGGCGTCTCCGGGGACAGGGACGCGTCCAGCACCACATAGGACGCCGCCGCCAGAGTCAGCACATCCATTGGCGCCGCCGCGCCGGTCTGTACATCCAGGGCGTAAAACCCCTCCGGGTTGCTGTCGTTGCCCCGGCAGTATACTCCCGTCCGGGTACCGTCTGCAGAGAGTATGGCGCTGACGGTATGGTCCCGGAAGGTGATCTCCGTGCCGGAGAAGCCCCCGGGGATCTGCTGGGCGGTAAAGGTACCGATCTCCATCTGGGACCCATCCGGGGCGGTGACATACAGGGGCTCTTCCTCGGGCGTATCGTCCACGGTGTTATCCGGCTCCTGGGCCTCCGCCGGCTGCCGGGTGACGGCCAGGGTATAGGTTTTCTGGTTCCCGTTGCCGGCAGTGACGGTCACCGTCACATAGTTGAGCCCCACATTCAGCCAGCCGTTTCCGGCAATGGAATAGGTAGCGGTATCATCGCTCTTGACCGGGCTCACCGCCAGCCAGGTGGCGGAATTGGGCACGGTCACGGAGTAGTTGGTATTCCCGGAGGAAAAGGCGGGGGATAGGGTGCCCGGATCGATATACAGGGCGGACAGATCGCAGTTGCCAGAGGCGGAGCGGACGGTAATGGCGGAGCTATGGCTGCTGTACTCCACGCTCATCAGATCCCCGCCGGCATTGCTCACCGTACAGGCGGTGGGATACAGCACGGCGGTCCCGGCCGCCCGGGTGGAGAAGCTCAGGTTCAGGGACAGCCGGCCGGTCCCGGTGCTGTGATAATCTACGATGGTCAGGGTCCCGCCGTTGTCCAGGACACTGGCATTCCCCAACCCGCCGGAGGCGCCGGTATAGGTGAGAAGGTCTGTGTCATACACCAGCGTCATGCTCACTCCGGCGATATCCGCGGTGGAGTACACATTGACCGTAGCGGTCTCCCCCACCATCACCACCGGGTCGCTGAACATAATGTCCACGTCCGCGGCCCGGGCGGAGAGGGCCAGGGCCGGCGCCAGGGCCAGCAGGCACAGGAACACAGCCAGCCCCCGCCGGGACCGCCTTTTGTTTTTATCCTTCTTCATGGCCAGCCCCCCTCACTGCTGGATCTCGCCGGTACCGGCGATATGGTTGCGCACTTTGATCAGGTCATTGATCAGCACAGACCCGTCCCGGTTGGCGTCCGCCGCCGCCAGGCTCAGCCCCGTCAGGACCCCTGTCCCCAGAAGATGGTTGCGGACTTTGATAAGGTCGTTGATGAGCACGGCGCCATCGCCGTTGACGTCGCCGTAGATCAGCACGGCGTAGTTTCCGTATAGGGTGGAGACGCCATCCACCTGATAGTACACATGCAGCACGTCCCCGGTCCCCACCACGGCGGCGGGGTCCTTGGCGGCGCCGGCGCTATCGGTCAGCTCCGCCGTCCCGCCCACGACGCCTAGCGCCGTCAGGAACGCCTCAGCGGTAGTGCCCGGCGCCACGCCCGTCACCCGCCCGTCGGCGGACAAGGTATAGGCTCCCGTAAAGCTCACCGGCCCATCGGCCTGGCGCCGCACAACGGTGATGGTATAAGTCTCCGTACTGCCGTTGGGAGCGGTCACGGTGACGGCCACCGTGTTGGAGCCCTCGGCCAGGGCGATCTCGCCCGTACCGGCCAGGACGGCGCCGCCGTCCAGGGGCACGGCGGTGACGGAGATGGCCGCGGTCTCGTTGGGCACAATCACAGTATATTCCGTCACATCCCGGTTGAATTCCGGCGACAGCAGCCCGGCGGACACAGACAGGCTGGCCAGCTTGGCGTTGGGCGACCCGTCCCCGGTGGGCATGGGGCATGGGCTGTCGGGCATGTTATTGAACACGGGGATATAGAACATCAGGGCAGCCGAGCGCATGGTTTCGGTATAGGCCCCGGCCAGGATGCGTCCCTCAGACTGGGCTCCGGCCGCGTTGGTCATATACTGGTTCTGGTACAGGTCGTTGCCCTGGACGTTAAACCGTTTTAGGTAGAGGGTGTTCTGGCCGTTGGCCACAAAGTGGGCGGAATAGTACTCCGCGCCCCCCATAATGGCCTTATATAGGCTGGTCCAGGGCCGGCCGTAGGAGGTGGAACCGTCGTTGCCGCCGGAGGCGTACCAGAGTCCCCGCTCCACGGCGGTGAAGTCCCGGTCCTTGAACGCCCCCAGGTTAAACGCATTGTAATAGCCGGGGAAGCGGCTGTTGGTACCGGAGATACTGTCCGAAGCCCCGGCGGAGCCCATCTCCTGGATCATCATGGAAGCCAGCACGTAGGGGCTCACCCCGTAGGCCGAGCCGGCCTGGTACAGGGCGGCGGTATAGGTGGTCACGCCGTTGGAGCCGTCCAGATCCGTGTCCAGGGATGTGTCGGCCAAAAACGTCCCCGCCACCATGGAAACCAGCCCCTCCTGGGTCTGGGTAGTCCCGTCGAACCCTTGGTATAGGAACTGGAAGACGGAAGAGGCATCCAAAAAATTACGGGGGTCCATATAGTAGGCGATGATCTCCCGGGAGGCGGCCACCCAGCCGCCGCTGTCCAGCACATACCAGGTGCTGTCGGTCCAGTTATACGCCCCGTCCTGCACAGATTTCCAGGAGGAGGGAGAATCCCCCGGCACCAGGCTCCTGCCCAGCACGTGCTCCGCCTCCACCGCCGCGGCCCAATCCAGGCCGGTGGCGAAAGGCCGGAACTCCCAGCTGGGATAGAGCTGATGCAGCTGCCACAGGGCCTCCTGGTAGGACGCGGGAAAGCCCAGGGAACCCAGGTAGGCCAAGTATTCCTCCCGGGACGTCCCGGGCTGGGTCTCCTGGGACAGCGTCAAAAGCGCGGCCTGGCAGTACCCGTACAGGCCGGAGGCGGTTTTTATGTAGTACCAGGCGGTGTCCCCCTGGCTCAGGCTGTTAAGAAGAGTGACCCGGCTGTTTTGCCCCAAAACGGTAATCCGGCCCAGGGTGGTATCCGGAGCCGACCAGATCTCGGCGCTCCCCGCCGTCACCACGGCGGTCGTATTCTCCAGCGCCGCTGCAAGCCCGTCGGGAAGGATGGCTATGTACGATCCGCTTACATAACCCGCCCCGTCCGGCCCGTCCTGGTACAGGATCCGGTACCAGATCCCCCCGCTCCCATCGGTTTCCGTGCCGGTGACGGTAACGGATGCGCCGTTTGCCAGGCTGCCTACCAAATCCCCGCCCGGGGCGGCGCGTACATTCAAAACCCCGGAGGACAGCGTCACCACCCCCGCCCGGTCCTCCCAGGCCCGGACGGTCAGCAGCGGGGAGGTAAACCCTGCCAGCAGGCACAGGCACAGACATAGGCAGAGCCCCCTCCGGGCCCGGCGTCTCCAAACCAGCCGGCACAACGTTACCTCACCCCCTTCTGCTCTCTAAAAGTGACGAAAAATTACAAAAATTACGATTTTGTTACATGATAGCATTTTCGCCCTGGTTCGTCAACCTCTATTTCCTTCCAGCCTTCGGAACTTCCGCCGGCAGGCTTTGGTTTCACCACGAAAACCGCCCTCCCCCGGAGGGGAGGGCAGTTCCCGGACGCGGCCCGGGGCCAGCGGTTCAAGCCAGCGCATCCCCCAGGGCGGCGGCCACCGCCTGCACCGTCTCCTGATCCAGGTACGGATGCATGGGCAGGGACAGGACGGTGTCGCACAGCTGGTCGGTCACTGGGCAGGGGACGTATATGCGGTTGCCCTCGAAGGCCGTCTGGCGGTGCATGGGCTTGGGATAATACACTACGGTGGGGATCCCCCGTGTTTTGAGCATAATCTGCACCCGATCCCGCTCCTTTCGATCCTTCAGGCGCAGGGTATACTGGGCCCAGCTGGATTCGCAGCCTTCCGGCACCACCGGGCGGATCACGGGCACTCCCTCCAGGGCCTGGTGGTACCACTGGGCGGCCCGGTTCACCGCTTCCAGCTCATACTCCTCAAAGGCGTCCATCTTCACCAGCAAAACGGCGGCCTGGATGGTATCCAGCCGGGAGTTAAGGCCGATACGCACATTATCGTATTTAAAAGAGCCTTTGCCGTGGACGCACAGGGAGCGGATATAGGCGGCTGTCTCATCGTCGTCCAGGAAGATAGCGCCTCCGTCCCCGTAGCAGCCCAGGGGCTTGGAGGGGAAAAAGGAGGTAGCGGAGGCGTCTCCGAAAACGCCGTTGCGCCGGCCCCGGCAGCTCCCCCCGAACCCCTGGGCCGCGTCTTCCAAAAGGCGCATGCCGTACTTTTCCGCAACGGCGGCCACGGCGTCATGGTCGGCGGGCAGGCCGAACAGATCCACATCCGCCACCACCCGGGGGGTAAGGGCCCCCTCCTCCACCACTGCCCGCACCGCCTGTTCCAGGCTGGCGGCATCGGCGTTAAAGGTGTCCGGGCACACGTCATAGAACACGGGCGTAGCCCCCACGGCGGCAACCACCTCCCCGGTGGCAAAGAACGTGAAATCCGGCACGAACACCGCGTCCCCGGGCCCCACGCCCCAGGCCATCAGGCACAACAACAGGGCGTCGGTACCGTTGGCGCAGCTGATGCAATGTTTCCGGCCCACATAGGCGGCCAGCCGGTCTTCCAATTCCTTCACTTCCGGCCCGCTGATGTAGCGCGCCTCCGACGCCGTACGCAGCAGCGCGGCGCTCATCCTGCCGCTGAGGGCCTCATACTGTTTCTGCAGATCCCGAAATTGCATTGTCTTCCCCGCCGGCCAAACCGGTTTTCCCTTTCGTGTATTTCCGCCCGCAAACCGGGCAAGCAAGGTCATCCCCCAAAATTTCCCCGCAGCGGCAGACCCAACCGGCCTGCCGGGCGGGAACCCCCATCATCAGGGCGTGATCCGGCACGTCCCGGGTCACCACGGCCCCGGCGGCGATCATAGCCCAGCGGCCCACGGTGTGGCCGCAGACCACGGTGGCGTTAGCGCCGATGGACGCGCCGCAGCGCACCAACGTCCGCCGGAACCCCGCCGGGCCCTTGGGGTACCGTGCCCGGGGCGTCCGGTCGTTGGTAAACACACAGGAGGGGCCGCAGAACACATAATCCTCCAGCTCCACCCCGTCGTACAAAGACACGTTGTTCTGTATCCGGCAGCCCCGGCCCATACGCACGCGGCCGCTTACGTTCACGTTCTGCCCCAGGGAGCACTCCGGCCCGATGACGGCCCCCGCCTGGACGTGACAGAAGCACCATATTTTCGTACCCGGCCCGATGACGGCCCCCGGGTCGATGACGCTGGTCTCGTGCACAAACACCTGGCCCATCCCGGCCCCCTTTCCGCCCTCCGGCATCAGAGGACCTCGATATTCTCCCGGTCCGGGAGGTTCTTCATGGCGTTTTTGGTGTCGAACACAGCCTTGGCGTATTTCTGCACCAGGGCGTAGTCCACGTTGGTGTGGCCGGTGGTGACCACCACCAGGTCGGCCTCTTCCAGGACCTCCGGCGTCAGGGCGGGGAGGCTCTCCATCGTCAGGCTGCCCTTCCGGAACCGGGGCACCCAGGGATCGTAATAGGTCACGGCGCTCCCCTGGCTGAGGAACTCCTGGATGACGCGGATGGCCGGGCTTTCCCGGAAATCGTCGATATCCTGTTTATAGGCCACGCCCAGGATCAAGACCCGGGCGCCGTTAAGGGCCTTTTGAAACCGGTTGAGGATCCGGCCGGCCCGTTCCACACAGTACTCCGGCATCCGGTCGTTGACCATCATGGACGACTCGATCATGGAGGTATGGAACCCGAATTCCCGGGCCTTCCAGCTCAAGTAATAGGGATCCAGGGGGATGCAGTGCCCGCCCAGCCCCGGGCCGGGATAAAAGGCCTGGAACCCATAGGGCTTGGACCGGGCGGCCTCGATGACCTCCCAGATATCAATGCCCATCCGATGGCATAGCATAGCCAGCTCGTTGACCAAGCCGATGTTTACGTTCCGGTAGGTATTCTCCAGGATCTTTTCCATCTCCGCCACGGCGGGAGAGGACACCCGGTACACAGGGGCCTCCAGCACGGTCTCGTACATAGCCGCCGCCACCTCGGTGCAGGCGGGAGTGACGCCCCCCACCACCTTGGGGGTATTTTTGGTTTTATAGATCCGGTTGCCCGGATCCACCCGTTCCGGGGAGAACGCCAGGAAGAAATCCTCGCCGCAGCGCAGGCCGGTGGACTCCAGGATAGGCCGCAGCAGTTCCTCGGTGGTTCCCGGGTAAGTGGTGGATTCCAGCACCACCAGCATATCCCGGTGCAGATAGGGCACGATGCTCTCGGTGGAGGAGCGCACGTAGCTGATATCCGGCTGCTGATGGGCATCCAGAGGGGTGGGTACGCAGATGCACACGCAGTCGCACCGGGCGGCGGCAGAGAAATCGCAGGTGGCGGTCAGAAGCCCGCTCTTCACCAGCTCCTGCAGATCTTCGTTGATTACGTCCCCAATATAGTTCTGGCCCCGGTTGACCATATCCACTTTTTCCCGCTGCACGTCAAAGCCGTACACTCGGAACCCGGCCTTGGCCTTCTCCACAGCCAATGGCAGTCCCACGTAGCCCAGCCCGATGACACCCAGCGTAGCCTGCCGGGACAGAATTTTTTCCTTGAGATTCGACATTGCCATGCCTCCCATGTAATAGAATCCGGCCTCTACCCGGTGGTTTCCGGCGGCGTCCCTTTCCCCCGGACGCGCCGGAGCCCTCCCCGGAGCAGACGCAGGAAAACATTCCGCAAATAGGTAAAGCGGGGATCTTTCCGGTACAGAAGATACCACAACCCGTTGGGAACTGCAAGGCACATCCCCACACGGGCAAGGAAGTTCCCCACGGTATAGTCGGAAAAGGGCAGGCACAGGCCGTGTACCAGCCCGCCGGTGGCCAGGATCAGCGCCAGGTTCCCCAGGTACGTCCGGTAATAGGAACCCGCGCCCCTGTGGAACACGGCCCGGTACACCAAGATCGGATCATAGCAGATCAGCACCAGGATACTGGCGGTGGTACCCAGCAGGGCGCCAGTGATCCCCAGCCCCGCCGGGCCCGTCAGAAAAATGGACAGGCCCACGTTCAGCAGCGAGGACAGCACGTACCGGTACTTGGTCTGCCAGTACAGGCCGTTTACATCCCGGTACTTGCTCACATCCTCCGTCAAGCCCAGAAGGAGGAAATTGAAAACGATCAGGAAAACATCCCGGTCCGGCAGCAACCACCGGGTATCCCGGAGCCAGACGCCGGCGATAAAGGCGTTGTACAGGGTCCAAAAACAGATGGCGCAGAAACCGTAAACCCAGAAATACGTAAATTGCAGGGTTCGGAAAAAGGATTCCTTTTTCTCCTGGGACTCCACGGCGCACAGATCGCCGATGCTGGCGGTCATGGCACTAAAAATGGCGGAGAGGAACCGGTTGACATAGATCTTCAACGCCAGGTAATTGGAATATACACCCACCGCCGACAGCCCCACGTACGCGGAGATGATGGTATTGTCGATGCCGTCGTTGAGGGTCTTACAGATCTTATTGGTACACGTACCCACCACGTTTTTAAAGAACGCCCGTTTTTCCTCCCTAGGCAGAGGATCGGCCCGGTTGTCCCGGGTCCAGGGGTAGAGCTTCCGCACCCGGGCCCGGACCAGCAGGTTCTTCAGGATATTGGCGACGACCCCCATAGCGGAATAGCAATAAAAGCACAGCCCAGGCGTCCCGCGCAGGGACAGGAGGATGACCAGCCGCGCCGCCATGGTGACCAGGGACGCCACATAGTGGATCAGGGCGATCACGTAGTTTTTCTGGTCGGTGTACAAAACGGCGGAATAATAGGCAAAAAACCAATAGGAGGTGGCAGACTCCAGCAGGTACAGCACAAACACAAGCCGCAGATCCACCAGATCCGTGGAGCCCCGCACCAGGTAGGACAAAAAGGGCAGCATGGCCAAGCCGGCAAAGAACATGGCAAACCCAATGATCCGGTATGCCGCCCGGTAAAGCCGCAGCAGGGACTGGACTTTTTCCAGATCCCGCTCCGCCATGGGTTTGTACATGGCGTAATAAAGCGCCCCGCCGATGCCAAGCTCCATAAAGCTCAGGATGGTCAGCAGGCTGGTGAACAAGCCGTTGATCCCCAGGTAAGCCTCGGAGAGGGTGGCGATAAACACGGTGCGCACCACAAAATTCACCAGCATGTTCAAAACCTGGCCGAACACGCCGGTAACAATATTGCGGATGGAATTTGTGACTCTCATGGACGCGCTGAACCTCCCCGGGTTGGCCGGCTGCCTGCCGGCTACCGCCGTTTTTGCATACTCTGATACTTTTCCGTCAGGCGGCGGCAGACGGCCTGCTCAGAAAAATTCTCCCGGCAGAAGGCGGCGATTCGCTGGGAATCATAGCGCTCATAGCCCCGGGCCAGCTCTGTCATGGCCCGGGCCAAAGCAGGCACATCGTCCACTTCCACGGCAATCCCCGTCTCCTCCCGGATCAGGGTCTTCCAGGCATTGGTTTTGGTCATGATTACCGGCAGCCCCGCCGCCATGGCCTCCACAAACACCACGCCGAAGGTCTCCACCCGGCTGGCCAAGACGAAGGCGTGGCTCTCCCGGAGGCGCCTGGCGCATTCCTCCCGGGACACCTGGCCGGCAAACTCCACCCGCCCGGCAATACCCAGCTCCTCCGCCTGCCGCTCCAGGGCCTCCCGGTCCTGCCCGTCCCCGCAGACGGTAAGGGTCATATCTTCCTGCCCAGCCGCCAGGGCGAATGCCGCCAGCAGAGTATCCATCCCCTTTTTGTGCACCAGGGCCCCCACGGTGATAAACCGGAAGGGCCTATCCGACTCCGGCCGGGGCCCCCGGTCGAAGAAGGTTTCCTTCACCAGGTTGGGCACCACCTCCACCGGCTTCCGGCAGTAGGGCTGGATGGTCTCCGCCAGGCCGTCGCTCACGGCCAGCACCGCGTCCGCGGCGGCGAAAGCCCGGCGGACGGATCTCAGCTTCTTGGGGCTGAGCTGCCCCCGCTGGAACCAGGTGGCGTGCTCCGTCACCACCACCGGCACGCCAAACAGCCGCTTCAAAGCCCAGGCATATCGCATGGCCCCGAAGGAGTGGACGTGGATCACATCCGGCCGGCATCCCTTGAACTCCCGCCGGAACACCCGGGCCATCTCCAGTGCGACCCGGAAATAGGTCAGGTGCAGCGGCAGGAGGGCATGGTGAAATTCATACTCCGTCAGGCCGGCCCGCTCCTTCTTCTCCACCCGGAAGCCCCGGGGCAGATCCCGGAACCGGCAGAACACGCTCACCCGGTGGCCATACCGGGCCAGGGCCTCCGCCTGCTCGGCAAAGAAGCTGCCGTTGATGGGGTTGTCCGGAGTGGGATACCAGGAGGGCATAACCAGGATGTGCATTTTCCCCGCCACCCTCTTATCCAGCATGGACGATACCAGCTCTACTTCGTTCTGGATCCTCTCGTCCCAGGTGCAGAAATTTTCTCCGGCATATTGCCGGGCAACCTCTCCCAGCCGCCGGGCCTCCTCTGGGTGCTCCAGAAGACGGCATACAGCCCGGGCAGTATTTTTTAATATCAGCCCCCCCTGGGGAACGTCTTTCGATATATCTTCCCGCGAGATGAGCACGCCGTTGACGCCGTCCTGGATCACCGAGCCGGTGTCTCCCGTGTCGGTGGTGACGATGGGCAGCCCACAGCGCATGGCCTCCAGGAGAGGATTGCCCAGGTTTGACTCCTGGGACAGGGATAAGAAGAGATACCCCCGGCGGAAAACGTCGAACACATCCCGGTGGGGGATCTGGCCGGTGAAAAGGACCCGGTCTTCCACTCCCAGTTCCCGGGCCAGAGCCCGGAGCTTTCCTTCCTCCGGCCCGTAGCCGCAGATCACCAGCTTTACCCGGGGCCGGGTCTTGGCCACCTCCGCCAGGACGCCCACCGCCCGGTCCACCCGTTTACCGGTCCAGAGGCGGGACACAGTGACCAGCACCTCATCCTCCGGGGAGAGGGATTTCAGGCAGTCCGGCCCCTCTCCCGCTGGGCCGGGAATGTCCACCCCGTTGCGCCAGAACACCACGGGGCCGGGATTCTTCAGCCGCTGGAGCAGCTGGTCGCCCCAGGTACCGTCGTTGGTCATGAGCACCA
>CALWYY010000052.1 GCA_944385885.1 uncultured Oscillospiraceae bacterium
CATCATACCATTTTTCCCTATCGGATTCAAGGAACTTTTCGAAGTTTCATGGATTGTTTACTTCCACTGTCCCAGCATACGGAACATATTCTTTTTATAGGCCTCCACTCCGGGCTGGTCGAAAGGATTAATCCCCAGCATATACCCGGATATGGCACAGGATAGCTCAAAGAAGCATACCAGCTCGGCAAACCCCTTTTCGTCCATGGCAGAGACTTGAACGCCAATGTTGGGGACGCCGCCGGCAATGTGGGCGGCTTTTACAGCCTGCCGGGCTACAGCGGCAATTTCATTCAGATCGTGGCCCGCCAGATAGTTTAAGCCGTCTGCATCCTTTTCCTCCCGGGGGACAAGATAGCTGCTGGAGGTTTTTTCAAAGCTCACGATGGTCTCCATGAGAGTCCGGGGCCCATCTTGGATATACTGACCCATGGAATGCAGGTCGGCGTTAAATTCCACGCTAGCGGGGAAGATACCCACGCCCTGCTTGCCCTCCGATTCACCGTAAAGCTGTTTCCACCACTCTGCCATCATGCGGAACCGGGGCTCGTAGCAGCCCAGGATCTCGATGGTTTTGCCCCGGCGGTAGAGCAGCTGCCGGGCGGCGGCATACTGCCAGCAGGGGTTTTCCGGGGACCGCTCATCCAGCACACGGAAGCAGTGCTCCGCCTCCCGGATCACGGTATCCACGTCGATTCCGGCGGCGGCCATGGGCAGAAGGCCCACCGCGGACAGGACGCTGTACCGGCCGCCCACGTCGTCTGGTACTACAAAGGTTTCCCATCCAGCTTCGTTGGCGGCGGATTTCAGGGCGCCCCGCACGGCGTCCGTGGTGGCGAAAATGCGCTTGGAGGCTTCCTCCCGGCCATATTTTTTCTCCAGAAGATCCTTGAAAATGCGGAAGCCCAGGGCCGGTTCCAATGTCGTACCAGATTTGGAGACCACGTTTATGCAGAAGTCACGGTCGCCCAGCCGCCGGATGGTATCCTCCAGAGAACAGGCGGACAGTCCGCAGCCGGCAAAAAGCAGTTCCACGCCCCCCTCTTTCTGGCCCAGAAGATCATAGGCGGCCCGGGCGCCCAAGTAGGATCCGCCGATGCCCACCACCACCAGTACGTCGCCCATAGCCTGGATGCGGCTGGCAGCAGCCTTGATCCGGTCCAGCTCGAAGGCTGTCACCCGCTGGGGAAGCTCCGTCCATCCGGTAAAATCGGCGCCCTCGCCCGATTTTTCCGAAAACGTGCGGTGGGCCGCCGCGGCCGCGGCGTAATCGGGGCCGGCTGCGTCCCAAAAAGGCACGGCGCCGGAAAGATCGACTTTTATCATGGATGAAACCCCCTCTTTGTATTATTAATTGTATTTTACATCCCGGCGCGGTAATTATCAAGGGGGCTTTCCATTGACAAAGGGCTTTTTGAAAATTATAGTGGAAAAAGAGGCCGGCCGCTGCCGGAGGAGGACGCTATGCTGAGGAAACTGTTTGATATCCATTTCTGGAAATTTGTCCTGGTGGGAGTGGCCAATACTCTCCTGGGATCCGGGATCATGTTTTTATTTTACAATGTATTCCATCTGAGCTACTGGGTGTCCTCTGCCTCCAATTATATATTCGGAAGCATATTAAGCTATTTCCTCAACAAATACTTTACCTTCCAGAGCCGGGAAAGGAGCCGGGGAGAGCTGCTGCGCTTTGCAGGGAATATCACCCTGTGCTATTTGGTGGCCTATGGCGCGGCGAAACCGCTGATGCGGCGGCTTCTGGCGGGAGCAGGCGCCACCGTGCAGGACAACGTAGCCATGCTCACAGGGATGTGTTTATTTGTGGGACTCAACTACCTGGGCCAGCGGTTTTTCGTCTTTCCGGAGAAGAACCGGAAGAAGGAAACCGGCCCGGCGGACGATTCCCGAAAGACATAGGCCCGGCGGCGTGCCCCGGGAGGCTTGATACGGCGGGACGCAGGCGCCGCTCCGGCGCCTGCGTCCCGTTATGCCGCGGCGTGCCCCGGCGGCTTAGCCTTGGCCGCTGGAGATTCCATCCTGTCCCAGCAGGCACCGGGCCAGCCGGGTCCATACCTGCAGGAAAGTCAGACGTTCCACCCCGGCTTCGGCCACCAGAGGCACCCGGGCCAAGACCTGGTCCCCGGCCCGCACGGTAAGCGAACCCAGGACCTGCCCGGCCTCTACCGGCGCAGAGACCGACGGGGCCAGCTCCGTCTCCAGGGATAGCTTTTCCCGCAGAGCCTTTTCCACCAAGACCGCCCCGTCCCCGCCGCACACGGGCTGTACCGTGTCCGAGACGCCCAGCTCTACCGCCACGGGAGCCAGCGGCTCTTCCGGAGCCGGGGTGTACAGCGTGTAGTTGGCAAAGGCGTAGTCCAGCAGCGCCTGGGCCGCGTCAAAACGGGCCTGGCTGGTATCCCCGTGCAGGATGACGGCAATGTATTCCACCCCGTCCCGCATGGCCGAGGCCGACAGACAGAACATGGCCGTGGAGGTAAATCCCGTTTTCAGGCCGGTGCAGCCGTCATAGTAATACACCAGCTTGTTGGTGTTGGTCAAACCGAATTCCCCGTTACGGATGGTGTCCATCCAGATGTTGGTGTACTGGCGGATGAACTCATGCCCCAGCAATTCCCGGCTCATGACGGCGATATCCAGGGCGCTGGTATAATGATCCGGGTCCTCGAACAGACCGGTGCAGTTGGTGAAATGGGTGTTTTCCAGGCCCAGCTGGGCTGCCCGCTGATTCATCCGGGCCACAAATGCCTCCTCCGAGCCGCATAGGTGTTCCGCCAAAGCCACGGCGCAGTCGTTGGCCGAGACGATGGCCACACACTTGGTCATCTCCGATACCGTCATGCGCTCCCCCTCCTCCAGCCAGATCTAGCTGCCGCCCATGGAGGCCGCCCGGGCGCTGGCCGTAACCGTATCCTCCGGGGATACGCTGCCGTTATCTACCGCCTCCGCCACCAGCAGCAGCGTCATTACCTTGGTCACACTGGCTGGGGATAGCCGCTCGTTCTCCCCCTTGGCATACAGGATCGTGCCAGTCTGCCGCTCCATGAGCACCGCCGCATCGCAGGCTAGGGAAAATGTATCTTCCGGCAGCTGCCCAGCCCCGGAGACGGGCAGGCACAGAATGAGAGCGCACAGTATCAGGCAAATCAACTTCCTCATGGGACACGCCTCCTCTCACCCCATCCTATTATGAATAGAGTGTGAATATTCATTGCCGGGGAAATTTTTACAACCCCTTGATTTTCAAGGTTTTGCACAGTTCCCACAGAGTTTCCCACAGGAAAATGGCCGAAAACCTGCCCCGCCTTATTCACTTATGGTTGACGTAACGGGGGCCTTCGACAAAAAATATTCATTTTTCCCAGAAATCTGCATAACCCGCCGGGGGCCTTCCGATACGGGAAGGATCCCGGCGGGAGAGGGCCCGGGCCGGACAGGATTCTGGGCCGGCGTCCAGAGGCAGAAAAGGCTTCGGAGCAGGTCGCTCCGAAGCCTTAGACTCCCCGGCGCCGCCCTTGACGGGAACGGGCCGGGTATAATATCTTAGTTATGAAGGAGCTCCCGGTGGGCGTCCAGGAGAGCATGGCAAAGGGCCTTGGCGTCCTCCTGGGTGGAGTAGCGGGAGAAGCTGATCCGCAGGGTCCCGTCGATCACCCGGGAAGGAAGACCCATGGCCTCCAGCACGTGGCTCCGGCCGCCCCGGCGGCAGGCGGAGCTTTTGGATACGAAGATCCCCCGGGCTTCCAGGTAATTCATCAGCACCTCGCTTCGGTATCCAGGCAGGGAAAGGGAGAGAATGTGGGGCGCGCCGCCTCCCAGGACCTGGGCCTGGGGTACGGCGGCCCGGACGGTGTCGGCGCAGTACTGCCGCAGGGCGGCCATCCGGGGCAGGGCCTCCTCCATGGCAAGCTTTCCCACCCGGGCGGCCTCTCCGAAGGCGGCGATCTGAGGCATGGGCTCCGTGCCGGAACGCAACCCTCCCTCCTGCCCGCCTCCCAGGATGTGGGCGGGGAGCTTTACTCCCTGGCGGACGTACAGGGCGCCGATTCCCTTGGGCGCGTGGATTTTGTGCCCGCTGATGGACAGAAGATCCACTCCCAGACCCCGGGGCGTGAAGGGGAGCTTCAGATATCCTTGGACGGCGTCGGTATGCAGCAGGGCGGCGCTGCCCCTGGCTCGGAGCAGCCGAGAAATGCCGGCCAGATCCGTCACCGCCCCGGTTTCGTTGTTTACCAGCATCAGGGAGACCAGCACCGTATCCTCCCGCAGAGCCGCCTCCACGGCGGATACCGGCACGGCCCCCGTGGCGTCGGGGCGGAGGAAGGTGACGTCCCAGCCCTCGTCCCGGAGCTTTTCCAGGGGCCGGAGGACGGCCTCGTGCTCCGCCGCGGAGGAGAGGATGTGCCGCCCCTTCCGCCGCTGGAGGGCGGCGCCCTCCAAAAGAGCCCAGTTGTCGCTCTCCGAGCCGCCGGAGGTAAAGAATACCTCCCGGGGGGAACAGCCCAGCCCCGCGGCTACGTGGGCTCGGGCGGTGTCCAGAATGGCCCTGGCCGTCCGTCCCGCCCGGTGGGTGGAACTGGGATTTCCGTATTCCTGTGTCATGGCGCGCACCGCCGCCTGTACCGCCTCCGGGCACACCTGGGTGGTGGCGGCGTTGTCCAGATAGATGTCCATAATCTCATCCTTTGGGAGCATTTTTATGCGGTATATTATAGCTACCTTGGGCTGCAAGGTCAACCAGTACGAGTCCGAGGCCATGGAAAAGCTGCTGGCGGGGGACGGCCACCGGCCCGTAAGAGCGGGGGAGACGGCCCAGGTGGTGATTGTCAATTCCTGCGCCGTTACGGCGGAGGGAGCGCGCAAGGCGCGCCAGACGCTGCGCCGCCTGGGGAAGGAGCATCCCGGAGCCGTTCTGGCGGTGGCGGGCTGCTGGAGCCAGCTCCAGCCGGAGGAGGCCGCCCGCCTGGGGGCGCAGGTGGTTTTCGGGACCGGCGACCGGCGGGGATTCGTCCGCGCGGTGGAGCGGGCGGTGGAGGAGGGGGTCACGGCCCGCTGCACAGACAATCCGTTCCGGCGCCAGGCCTTTGAGGAACTTCCCGCCGGCGCCTACGCCGGCCATGCCCGGGCGTATTTGAAAATCCAGGACGGCTGCGACAATTTCTGCACGTACTGTGTTATCCCCTATACCCGGGGACGGGTGCTGAGCCTGCCGCCGGACCGGTGCGCCGCCCAGGCGGCCGCCCTGGCGGCGGAGGGGTACCGGGAGATCGTGGTCACCGGTATTGAGATCGCCGCCTGGGGCCGGGACCGGAGAACCGGGGAGAATCTGGCGGACGCCCTGGAGGCCATTGCCAATGCCGCGGCCGGTGTGCGCCTGCGTCTGGGCAGCCTGGAGCCCACGGTGGTGACGGAGGAGCTGGTTCGCCGGCTGGAGCCGCTGCCGGTGTGCCCGCATTTCCACCTGTCCCTCCAATCCGGCTGTGACGCCACCCTGGCCCGGATGGGCCGGAAGTACGATACGGCCCGGTATTCCCAGTCCGTGGAGCTGCTCCGGCGGGCCTTCCCCGGCTGCGCCGTCACCACCGACCTGATTGTTGGATTCCCCGGGGAGACGCCGGAGGAGTTTGAGGCCACCCTGGCTTTCATCCGCCGGACGGGCTTTTCCGCCATGCATGTGTTTCCATACTCCCTCCGGCCGGGCACCCGGGCTGCGGCAATGCCGGACCAGGTGGACAAGGCGGAAAAGCTCCGCCGGGCCGCCCGGGCCAAGCGGACGGCGGAGGCTATGGGCCGGCAGTACCGGGCGGCCTGTTTAGGCCGGACGATCCCCGTGCTGTTTGAGCGGCAAGCCGAGGGCGTGTGCACCGGTCACGGAGACAATTATGTGGAAGTGTCCGTCTCCGGCGAAGGCCTTCGGGGGCTTGTCAGAAACGTAAAAATCACGGGAATGGAAGGCAAAATGCTTGTGGGGGTTATCGTTTGAAATCCCTGTATACTGGGTGTATACTATTGTATAAAATTTTGGATGAAAAGGAGACTTCGGAATGAATCGGGAGGAAATCTTCAATTTTTCCGCCGGGCCATCCGTACTGCCGGAGCCGGTGCTGCGCCGGGCGGCGGAGGAGATGCTGAACTATGGGGGCAGCGGGATGTCCGT
>CALWYY010000053.1 GCA_944385885.1 uncultured Oscillospiraceae bacterium
GGCGGCCGGCCACCTGGCGCATAACGGCAGTCTGGGCGGTACCGCCCACCCGGGACACGGACAGGCCCACGTTCACCGCCGGCCGCTGTCCCTCCCGGAACAGGTCGCTTTCCAGGAATATCTGCCCGTCGGTAATGGAGATGACGTTGGTGGGGATATAGGCGGAGATATCCCCCGCCTGGGTTTCGATAATGGGCAGGGCGGTCATGGACCCTCCCCCGGCCTCCGGGGAGAGCCGGGCCGCCCGCTCCAGCAGGCGGGAGTGAAGATAAAACACGTCCCCGGGATACGCCTCCCGTCCGGAGGGCCGGTGGAGCAGCAGGGACATCTCCCGGTAGGCCACGGCGTGCTTGGACAGGTCGTCGTAGACGATCAGCACATCCCGGCCCCGGCGCATAAAATACTCTCCCATAGCCGTACCGGCGTAGGGGGCGACGTACCGCATAGGCGCGGACTGATAGGCGTCGGCGCAGACGATGGTGGTGTACTCCATGGCTCCGCTTTTGCGCAGGGTATTCATAATCCCCGCCACGGTGGTCTCCTTCTGCCCCACAGCCACATAGATGCAGATTACATTCTTTCCCCGCTGGTTGAGGATGGTATCCACCGCCAGGGCGGTCTTGCCGGTCTGGCGGTCGCCGATGATGAGCTCCCGCTGGCCCCGGCCGATAGGGATGAGCGCGTCCACGGCTTTCACCCCTGTCTGCAGGGGCACGCTCACGCTTTTGCGTTCCAGGATGGTGGGAGCCGGGCTCTCCACGGGCCGGTACTCCCTGGAGCGAATACCTCCCCGGCCGTCCAGGGGGTTCCCCAGGGGGTCCACCACCCGGCCCAGCAGGCTCTCTCCCACCGGCACGTCCGCCATCCAGCCCAAACGGCGCACCCGGCTCAGCTCCCGGATGTGCTCACAAGGCCCGAAAACCACGCTGGCGATCCGGCTGGGTTCCACGGACAGGATCATGCCCCGCTCCCCGTTTTCAAACTCCACCAGTTCCCCATACATGGAGTCAGCCAGGCCGTCCATCCAGCAAATGCCGTCGGAGATGCTCAGGACCCGGCCCAGCTGGTAGACGTCCACCTGAGCAGACAGCCGGTCCACCGCCGCGGCCAGGTTCTCCCGAAGCGCCGCCAGGTCCATCTCTGCCTTCAGGTACCGGCGCTTGGCCAGGGACGACAGGTTCCACAGGACGTTTGCCACCGTCCCGTCGTACACCGTGTCCCCGATACGCAGGCGCAGCCCGCCAATGAGCTCCGGATCCACCTGCACCCGGTAAGAGGTCTTCCCTCCCTCCCGGCCCACCAGTTCCAGCACCGCCTGCTGGATCCGCTCGGCCAGGGATTCCTCCAGGGGATACGCCGAGGACAGGGTTACATACAGCACGTCGTGCTGTTTCAGGTACACCCGGTCTCCGGGGCTGATATGCATGCAGCCCATGATGGCCTGGGCGATCTCCGGTTCCGTCCGGCGGAACTCACTGGCAAAGGGCTCCTGGGAGAAGGCCTGCCGGGCCATGGAAGCCAGCTTCCGCAGGGCCGCCCGCTCCGCATCCCGGAGCATATCCAGGCGCATCCCCTCCAGCTCCTGTTTCAGGTCCTCCTCCAGGGCGGTCAGCTCCTCCTGGGTCTCCTTGCGCAGCCCGGCCTCCTGAATCGCGGCGGCCTTCTCCATGTCCTCCTGCAGGGCGTTTACCGCCTTTTGGTTCTCCTCCCGCAGGCGGGCGATGGCGCTCTCCTCCTCCTGGGCGGCAGCCAGGCCTTCCTCCGACCGCCGGAGCTGCCGGGCAATTTCCTCTCGCCGGTCCCGGAACATACGGAGCACCGGTTTCCGGGCAAAAAGGAACAGGGCGCCGCCCAAAATGAGAAGATTGATTACCGCATAAATAACTCTCATAATGTTATTGGCCTTTCATCTCTTCCAGCCCTCCAGCAGGCGGGCGGACAGGATTTCCGTCAGCCGGGGCATGTCCGCCGACAGAGCCCGGTCGATTTTCTCCCGCTCGCCGGCCAGGGCTGTCTCTGCCGCCGCCCGCCGGCTCTCCGCCTCCGACCGGGCCTGTTCCAGCTTCCGGAGGGTTTCCTTTTTCCGGCGCAGGGTCTCCTCTTCCGCGGCGCGCCGGCGGGCCTGGAAAGCCTGCTGCCGTTCCTCCTGCAGCTGCTCCTCCAGCTTTCTGCGCTTGTCCCCCGCCGCCTGGGCCGCGGCCAGGCCCCGGTCGATCCGCTCCTGCCGCTGCTGCATAAACGCCCGCACAGGCCGGAAAAGGAACCGGTTGAGAACCAGCATCAACACCCCAAAGGTGAGGATCGTCCATACGATCACCGATAGGTCCAGACTCATGGGAACGCCCCCTGTCCCGTCAGACGGTGCCTATCTTGCCCAGGATCATAAAGGCGATCAAAAGCCCGTAAATGGTCAGCGCCTCGATCAGCGCCAGGGCGATGATCAGAGTGGAGCGGATTTCGCCGGACTTCTCCGGCTGGCGGGCGATGGCATCCATAGCGGACTTGGATGCAATACCCTGGGCGATGGCGGGGCCGATGGTGCTCACGGCGATGGCAATGGCCGCCGCCAGGGCGATAATAGCGGAAGAACTCATAATGCTTTTCTCCTTTGACGGTGAAATTGAGGTTCTATATTCGGGCGTTCCGGAGGTCAATGGCCACCGGTGGCGCCGTCGATATAAATGGCGGTGAGCATGGTAAACACCACCGCCTGGATCGCGCAGAACAGCAGGGACAGGATCATCATAATCAGGGGCGCCCCCACCGGCAGCAGCTCATAGAGCTGTTCCATCACCGATTCCTCCCCGTAGATGTTGCCGAACAGACGCAGGGACAGGGACAGGGGCCGGACGATCTCCTCGATGATCAAAAACGGCAGCATAAACACCACCGGCCGGATAAAATGCCGGGCATACCCCCGCAGGCCGTTTTCCCGCACGCCCAGGTAATGGGTAGCAAAGAAAGCGCACAGGGCCAGTCCCGCCGTCACGCTCAGGCAGGAGGTGGGCGCCTTGAGCCAGGGGAAGTGCCCAGCCCCGGGAATCAATCCGGAATAGTTGCACAGGACGATGAAGAGAAACAGCGTCCCCAGAAACGGGAAAAACCGGGCGGCCCGCTCCGGGCCCAGGATGCCCTGGAAGAACGACTCCAGCTTTTCCACGGCCATCTCCAGCATGTTCTGGAACCGGCCGGGCACGTCCCGGAGCCGCCGGGTACCGCCTATGGCGGCCACGCACAGCAGCAGGGCCACGCCCCACATGGTGACCACCTCCGCCGTGACGTTCAAACCCAGCACCCGGAAAAGCACAGGGGAATCGCCCATTGTCATACGCCTCCTGAAACCATGTTTATCCTTGAAGGGATATTATAGTCCTTTCTCCCAAAAAATCCAGTCATTCTTCCTGAATTTTTCTGGCTACGGATCCCAGGTGGGGGAAACGCCTATCAAGGCGGGGAGGATGGCACGGGAGACGGACAACCGCTCTGCGGCGGAGGTCCAAAGAAAACTTTTCCCCATCGGTGCTTGCGGAAGGGCCGGTTATGCCTTATACTGATAGAGATTATCGTTGTCAAGGGAAGGAGAGCGGTCCATGGACGCACAGCGGCCTGAAACGGCAGCGGAGGCCTGGCGGGAGCTAAGCCGCCGGTATGTTCAGGACGTGTCCCGGTATTTCCGGGAACGCACTGTGGGAGAGGTCGCCCGGTTCCTGTTCCAGGGGGGCGGGCGGTACGGAAACTGCCCGCTCCATGACCAATTCCTGGCCCAGGCGCAGGAGCAGGTGGATTTATTTGTCTCCGGAAACCCGGCGGCGTCAGAGGCCGGGACCCTGCTGGAGGCCATCCTTCTGGGCCCCCGTCCCGGTGCGGACCACCCGGCTGGCCTGTGCCTGATTGCCGCGGAGGGGTTGGCCCTGCCTTTGATCCCCTTGGCGGAAACCGGCGTTTTGACAGACGTGGCCGACCGGTATAACCGGCAGTTCAGCCGGCGCACGCCCGCCCTGCCCATCCAGGACCGCCTGCGCCGGGCCATGCGGGAGGAGCTGGCCCGGCGGGGGGCCAAAACGACTCAGTGAGGTGCAGCCTTTGATATTCAACTCCGTCGTCTTTTTATCGGTGTTTCTCCCCGCCGTGCTCCTCCTATACCGGCTGGTTCCGGGCCGGAGGGGGAAGGATGGGTTTTTATGCGCTGCCAGCCTGGTATTTTACGCCTTCGGGGGGCTGGGGGCCATACCGGTCCTGCTGGGCTCGGCTGTATGCAGTTACGCCGGGGGGCTTATCCTGGCTGGCGCCGCTCAGCGCCGGAAATTGGCGTGCGCTCTGGCCGTAGCGGTTTTGCTGGGGATTTTGTGCGCGTACAAATACCTGGATTTCCTAACCGGTGTGGTGGGTTCCCTGCTGGGCATAGCCCTGCCCTCCCCGGGCCTGGCCCTGCCCATGGGCATATCCTTTTTCACCTTCCACGGGATATCCTACGTAGTGGACGTGTACCGGGACCCGGCCCGTGTCTGCCGCCGGTTCGGCCGGCTCCTGCTGTACATCTCCTTCTTCCCCCGGCTGGTGGCTGGGCCCATTGTCCGCTGGCAGGACGCCGCCGGGCAGCTGGAGGAGCATCCCACCTCCCCGGAGCTTACGGCCTCCGGGCTGGCGCGGTTTGCCCGGGGGATGGCCAAAAAGCTGCTGATTGCTGACGTGGCCGGCGGGCTGGCCACGGCCGTGTTTGCCCTGGAAGGGGACGCCCTGGCCGCCCCCCTGGCCTGGGCGGGAGCTTTGGGCTACTGTGTGCAGATTTTCTTCGATTTTTCCGGCTACAGCGATATGGCTATCGGCCTGGGCCGGCTTTTTGGATTCCGGTTTCCGGAGAACTTCAACTACCCGTATATCTCCCGGAGCCTAACGGAGTTCTGGCGCCGGTGGCACATGACCCTTAACCGCTGGTTTGTGGACTATTTGTACATTCCCCTGGGCGGGAGCCGCCGGGGCAAAGGCCGCACATTGGTCAACAAATTCATCGTCTTTTTCTTCACCGGCCTCTGGCACGGGGCGGGGTGGACGTTCATCCTCTGGGGGCTGTGGCACGGGCTGTTTGTAT
The DNA here is from genome assembly GCA_944385885.1 of uncultured Oscillospiraceae bacterium. Lineage (GTDB taxonomy): Bacteria > Bacillota > Clostridia > Oscillospirales > Oscillospiraceae > Apopatocola. Next base: position 5,090 of record CALWYY010000053.1, read on the forward strand.
GCTTGGAGGAAGCCGCCCGGCCGGCATTGGACCGGCTGGAGCGTCGGCGGGCCGGACGGGCCCTGCTGCGGGTGTATACGCTTCTGGTGGTGGTGCTGGGCTTTGTGATGTTTCGGGCCGTTAGCGTGGAACAGGGCTTTTTTGTCCTGTCCCGGATGTTCTCCCACTTTTCCCTGGCGGGCACCTCCCGGCTGGCCTTTGAGACCATCCTCACCCCCGCCCGCTGGGCAGCCCTGGGCGCCGGGATACTGCTGAGCACACCGGTTTTCCCCGCCCTGGGCCGGCGCCTGGGAATCCGGGACGGAAGTCCGGCAGCCAGCCTGGGGACGGGGCTGCTGGCTCTGGTGCTGCTGGCCCTGTGCTTTTTGAACATTTCGGGGGGCGGGTTTACGCCCTTCATCTACCAGCAGTTTTAAAGGGGGCGCGCCATGAACGGGAAAAAAGGTCTTGCCGCTGCGTTTACCGCCCTGTTTCTTCTGCTGTGCCTTCTGCCCTCTGCGGGGATGCTTCTGTGGGGCGCCTCCGATCCGGTGGCCAATGAGATCCCCGCCGCCGCCCCTTCCCTCCGGGAGCGGGACGGATCGGTAAACGGGCAGTTTCTGGAGGACTTCACCGACTATATGAACGGTCGTTTCGCCTTCCGGCCGGAATACATCACCGCCTGGGCGAAGCTCAACGCCGCCCTGCTGGGCACCTCCACGGCGGAGGACGTGCTCCTGGGCTCGGACGGATGGCTGTATTATGCCCCCACCCTGGATGACTACACCGGCTCCGCTCTTATGACAGAACGGGAAATATGGTGCGCCGGGCGCACCCTGTATCTGCTTCAGGAGTATGTGCAGAGCCGGGACGGCACGTTTCTCTTCACCATTGCGCCCAACAAGAACTCCCTGTACCCGGAGCACATGCCCCAGCGGACGCCCCTCTCCGCCCAGCGGAACGCCGGGGAGCTGGCGGAGGTGCTGGAAGAGATGGGAGTAACCTATCTGGACCTATTCTCCCTGCTGGGAGGCCAGGAAGAGACGTTGTACTTCCGGGGGGACAGCCACTGGAACGGCCGGGGGGCCGCTCTGGCGGCGGACTCCATCCTGGAGGCGCTGGGCCGCCCCTCCCCCGGCTTTTACAACGGCCCCTTCCGGGGGGAGCAGACGCATCGGGGCGATCTGTATGAGATGCTCTACCCCGCCGGGGACGAGTTGGAAACGGATTACCTCTATGCCCCCGGCCTCCAGTTTGAGTATACTTCCTCCTCCACGGATCCGGACAGCATCACCCTGGCCACCGAATCTCCGGATGGGGAAGGAGGCCTGCTCCTGTATCGGGATTCTTTCGGCCGAAACCTGTATCCGTATCTGGCAGATCAGTTTGCCCAGGCGGTTTTTTCTCGGAAGAACGACTACTCCCCCGTGTCCATGGAACCTGGGGACTGTGTGGTAGTGGAGCTGGTGGAACGGAACCTCCGGTACCTAAACCAGTACTCCCCCACCATGCCCGCGCCGGAACGCCCGGCGGAAACGGCAGCCGGGGCCCGGGAGGGAAACGGGGAGGTGGAGGTCACCGTCTCGTCCTGCGCCCTGGAGGGCTATGTGCTTGTCACCGGCATTTTCCGCGGCTTGCTGCCCCAGAGCGACTCCTCAGTGTACGTTCTCTCCGGCGGGACGCTGTACGAGGCCTTTCCCACACCGGATGGGTTTTCCCTGTGCCTGCCTGGCACGGCGGATTCCTTTGCCGCCACGGCGGTGTTTTTCACGGCGGAGGGGAACCTTGTCCAGCTCTCCGCCGTCCAATAACCGAGTCGAACCAACGCATAAAGGAAAATAAAACATAAGGAGAACCACTATGAAAAAAATCATTGCTCTGGCCCTCGCTCTGATCCTTTGCCTTGCTCTGGCCGCCTGCGGGCAGGCCGAGCCTGAGCCCCAGGAAACCCCCACGCCCGAGCCGGCGGAAGCGGTCTCCGCCACGGCCCCCCCAGCGGAGGAGCCGGCGGAGGAGCCGGTGGAAGACCCCGCTGAGGAGAGCGGCGGGGAGTCTGATGCCCTGGCCGCTACCGTTGAGCTGGTCCGTTCCCTCATCGGGCAGCCGGTACAGGAGCTGTATGACGCCGTTGGCCAGCCGCTGTCTTCGGACTACGCCTCCAGCTGCCTGGTTTCCGGCGGGGAGGACGGCATCCTGACGTATGACGGCTTCACTGTCCACACCCTGCGGGTGGACGGGGAAGAGACCGTGTATGACGTAGAATAAGCCCTCGCGCCGAAACGCGGCAGGCCCTGAAGGGGCCTGCCGCGTTCTTTTTGTCCCACCGTGCTCACCGGGAAGGATCATACCCGTTCCGTACCATTTCTCCCAGCGCCGCGGTGTCCGGCATATAGTAGGAAATCCCGTTAATGGTGCTCGGATACCCCGGGAGCACCTCCATAACCATCTCCTGGGGCCGGCACAGCAAAAGCACCCGGCCCAGCCACAGCAGGTTGCGCAGGCTCAGGTCGGTGGTCACCTTTTCCTGAAACACCTCCACCAGCTCAGGGATCTTGGTCAGGCTGGCCGGGCGGAGCCATTGGGCGGCGCAGGCCTGGATAAACTCCCGCTGTACCTGGGTGCGCCCGATATCCGCCGTGGCGTAGCCGGAGCGGAACCGTACCAGCTGTATTGCCTGTTCTCCGTTTAGATGCTGCTCCCCTGCTTTCAGATGGATATACAGGCCCTGCACAAAATCCTCATAGTCCATATCCATGGGCACGTTAAAATCCACCCCGCCCATGATATCCACGATCTCCACAAACGCGTCGATATCCACCATCACATAGCCGTCCGGCCGGAACCCCAGCAGGCCCTCCACCTGGCTTACAAGTTCCTCCATACCGGCCGCCCCGCCGCCCGCTGCCCCGCAGGCGGAATTGATCTTCGGCAGGCTGTACGGGGCATTCACATAGGTGTCCCGCGGGATGCTCAGAAGCCGTGCCGTCCGGCCGCGGCCGTCCAGGGACAGGAGCATAATCGTGTCTGTCCGGTACCCCTCCTCATCCGTCCCCGCCAAGAGAATGGAGGACCGGCCAATCGGCCGCTCCAGGTCCAGCCAGGACCAGCCGGGCGGCTGCCCCAGGAGAAGCGCCACCACCGCCGCCAAAAGCAGCCAACGAATGATCCGGCGTCCCCAGCGCCGGCGTTTTGTCCGAGTCTTCCGAGGTGATTTCCCAGACGGCTTCTCCCGGCGCGCGGGAGGCTCCTCCTCATACTCCTCATACTCCTCCGGCACACGGTCCCCCGCCGGTTCCCTGCTGCGCCTGTCCCGGTACCCGTCGGCATACCCGGCGTCGTAGCCCTCGTCGTACCCGTCGTCGGGATCGTATCCGTCATCGTACCCGTCGTCGGGATCGTACCCGTCATCGTACCCGCCGGGATCGTACCTGCCGCCGTACCTGTCATCGGGATCGTACCCATTGCCGTACCCGTCCCGGGAACCGTACTCATCCGCGTACCCGTCCCGGGAACCATACCCGCCGCCGTACCCATCATCGGGATCGTACCCGCCGCCGTACCCGTCCCGGGAATTGTACGACCGCCGGCGGCGGTTGGGATCGGAATTATCTGGATAATATCGTTTCATCGTTCACCCTACGGTTTTTTCGTACCGTCCCGCAGTGCGGGCCTTTGTTTTTTAGATGGACAGCGGGCCGGATCGTTCACTCGCCGGGGAAAAAACTTGCCATTGCCGCCCGATCCGGCTATACTGGGTACCGGCTTATCCCAGCAGCCGGGATACGGAAAGGAGACATTTCCATGAAATGGATGATCGCGTCGGATATACACGGCTCAGCCCGGTTTTGCCGGCAAATGTTGGACCGGTTCCAGGAAGAAGGCGCTCAGCGGCTGCTGCTGCTGGGGGATCTTCTCTACCACGGGCCGAGGAACGATCTGCCGGCCGAATACGATCCCCGCACCGTTATTACTCTACTCAATGCCCAGCGCTGCCGGCTTTTATGCGTCCGGGGCAATTGCGACGCCCAGGTGGACCAGATGGTCCTCTCGTTTCCCATACTAGCCGATTATACCGCAATTCCGGTGGGTTGTCACCTGCTGTATGCCTGCCATGGCCATTTGGCGGGAGAGGAGTCGCCGCCGCCTTTGGCGGAGGGGGACCTGCTATTGTGCGGCCACACCCATGTACCCGCCTGCCGGGACCACGGAAACTTTATATACCTAAACCCCGGCTCGGTTTCCCTGCCCAAAGAAGGCAGCTGCCGCAGTTACATGACGCTGGAGGACGGGCTGTTTATCTGGAAACAGCTGGACGACGGGAAGGAATACCAGCGGTACAAGGCATAGCGCCGGCTCTCAGCCGGGGTATCCGGCCTTGCGTCGGTAGAACCGGAGATTTTCCTGAAGCCGGGCGTCCTGTGGCTCGGTCTCAGCAGCCTTGGTACCGTACTCCAGGGCCTGGCTGTACAGGCCCAGGTAATAAGCCGCCACGGCGGCCAGGTCATAGGGCCTGGCGCCCCAGCTGTCCGGTTCCGTGATATATGTCCGGCCCCGGTCCTGTATTTTCAGCGCCTGGCTGGCAAAATACAGGCAGCCGGCATATTCACCCTCCGCCAGTGCCTGGGCGGCGGCCTCCAGCCAGGGCTCCCGGAGATGGGGAGCTTGGGCGATGGCCTGCAAGAGCCAGCCCATGGCTTCCTTGGGCCTGCCCTGCCGGTTCACCGCCCGGGCCAGGTACCGCATAGAGGCGCAGCGCTCATCGGCCCATTGGGCGCTGTCCATGGCCAGGTGTCTGCGGAGCGTCTGCTCACATTCCTTCCACATACCGCGGAACATATATTCCCGGCCCAGATAGTGCATATTTCGATCGTTCTCCGGATGTTCCCGCACCGCCTGCTCCAGCAGGGGGAGATACTGTGCCCGGGATTTAGCCGGATCTGGATGATGGTCCATCTGCACGCCCTCCGCGTCCCGGATGACTCTCGCTCCCGGGCCTTCCCACAGCAGGATCTCATGGACGGGGTTTTCCCAGCGGAAACCGTGCCGGGCATGGATTTTATCGGCCCAAAACACCACGCCTTCC
>CALWYY010000054.1 GCA_944385885.1 uncultured Oscillospiraceae bacterium
CCGGGTCCTGAAACGCCTTGACGTAGTTGCTCAGGCCCACCCACCCCGCGTCCTTGGGCGTGATAAAGTTGCAGAACGACAGGTAGATCCCCTGGATAAACGGCCAGAGAAAGCCGATGATGAAGCAGAGGAACGTGGGCAGGATAAACAGCGGAAACCACCGCTGGATGGACCGGCGGATCAGCACGCTGTTGACTGTGGTTGTATTGTCTGTCTTCTTTTGCAAAGCCTCTCCCCTCTTTCAAATAAGTATCCCCTGTGCGCGGCGAAAGACCTTCCCGGCAAAGGCACTTCTCCCCGCACAGGGACGACCGGCTGGCAGTACAGGATAAAACCGGACAGGGGACGGGCCGATGCCCGCCCCCTTCCGGATGCGTATCTTACCGCGCTCAGCCGTGCTGCACGCCGTACTCGTAGGCCCAGCCGTCCACGAAGGCAGCCACTACATCGGCCCAGTTGTCGTCGGTCTGATCGGCGGAGTAGGCCGCCAGGGCGGTGACAACGGTGGCTCTCCAGCTGTCCACGTTGGGCGTGTGGTTGAAGGCCCAGGTCACGGTGTAGTTGCCGTTGGCCATGTAGGCGTTGGCGTCGTTGAAGAACACGTTCTCGGACTCCTTGGCGTTCTTGAAGGGGATGGGTCCGAACTGCTCGGCCATCATCTGGGTGCCCTCGTCGGAGGTAACGACCCAGTAGAGGAAGTCCAGAGTCGCCTGGATGTCCTCTTCCGGCGCCTGGCAGTTCACAGCCCAGCAGTTCTCCGTACCGCAGGCCAGGCCGGAGTTCTCCTCGCCTTCCACGCCCATGTAGATGGGGATCATGGCCAGGTCGTCCGGGCTCATGCCGGCGGCTACCAGGTTGGCGTAATTCCAGCTGCCGTTCTGATAGACCACAGCCTGTCCGCCGGTGAACTCGCTGGTGGCCATCTCGCTGGTGGCGGTGGACAGGGCGGTCTTATCGGTGGCGGCGTTGTTGATGTACAGATCCCAGATGGCCCGGTAGTTGTCCAGATAAGCGCCGGTGATCTCCGCGGGCTGCTCGGTCACGCCGTCGTCACGGAACTCATAGTACAGCGGCATGTTGGCCAGGTGGCCGGAGAACCGCCAGCTGGAAGAGCTCTCCAGGCCGGAGGAGGTGAATGCGTCAAAGCCCAGCTCGCCGGCACGGGCGTGGATGTCCTCGGCCACGGCTTTAAGGCTTTCAAAGTCGGTGATGTCCTCCAGGGAGTACCCGGCGGTATCCAGCAGGGCGGTGTTGACGATGATGCCGAAGGCCTCGTAGCAGTAGCCGATTGCCTTGATGGCGCCGGTGTCGTCGGTGAGGTTAAAGTCGCTGGTGGTCATCTCCGCCAGCACGTCGGTGCCGGTGAAATCCAGGCAGTAGTCGCCCCAGTCAATGAGCCCCTGGGCGTTGCCGCACTGGAACAGCGTGGGGGCATCGGTTTTGGCCATCTCGGCGGTCAGAGTGTCGGAGTAGGAGCCGGAGGCGGCGGTGACCACCTTAACCTCCACGCCGGTCTGAGCCGTGTAGCTCTCGGCCAGCGCCTGCCAGGCGGCATCCGCCTCGGGCTTGAAGTTCAGATAGTACACAGAACCGGTTCCCGTCTCCCCCGCGGGCTCTTCCGCGGGTTCTTCCGCAGGCTCTTCCGCAGGCTCTTCCGCGGGCGTCTCCGGCTCCACGGCAGGCTCTTCCGTCTCCGCGCCGCAGGCGACCAGGGACAGCACCATTACCAGAGCCAGAAGAATCGCAAGGAATTTCTTCATGAAAATGTCTCCTTCCAAATTTTGTACAGTACGGCATGGAAACGTTTCCAGCTCGCCTGTATGCCATATTGTATAGGGTATTGTCATAATTTTCAAGGAAGGATACCATTCTGTAAACAAATTTATAAGTAATTGCTAAAATCCGCCTTTTCTTTTTGTACGGTAATTCGGGCGGGGGCTGGCCTTCCGGCCTGGGGCTGATCCAGGTTTGGATCGCGCCTTTCGCTATTGTCAGATGCGGGTTCCTTTTGTATAATAATTTGTATAATAGGAAAAACGGGAGGCCTTCCTATGAAAAAGATCCTGAACCCGGATGCGCCCCTGATGCGCTTTCTCAGCCAGGCGGCGGATCTGGTGATCCTGAATCTGGTCTGGCTGGCCTGCTGCCTGCCGGTGGTCACGGCAGGGGCCTCCACGGCCGCCTTGTACCGGATAACTTTGAATATGATCCGGGGCACCGGACGCTGCGGGCCCAGCGCCTTCTGGGCCGCCTTTCGGGAGAATTTCCGCCGGGCCACCGGCCTGTGGCTGCTCCTTCTGGCCGCATTGAGCCTTATGGCGGTGGACCTTTGGTTTTGTACCTCCTTTGATTTCCCGGGAAAGTCCATCCTGAAAGGGTTCCTTCTGCTGGGGGCGCTGATCTGGCTTTTGATCCAGGCCTTTGCCTTCCCCCTGGCAGCTCAATTTGACAGCCCGGTGCGGGCCATCCTGGTCAACTCCCTGGTTTTGGGCTTTTCCCATCTTCCGGCCAGCCTGTTGATGATCCTGCTCAACGCCCTGCCCTGGCTGCTGCTGGCCTTTGTTCCGGCCGTCTTCCTGCGGGTGTGGATCTTCTGGCTGATCCTGGGTTCCTCCCTGACCGCTTACATAAACACGTTCCTGCTTCGGAAGATCTTTGCCCCTCTTATGCCCGAGGATATGCGCTGAGCCCCGGGTATCCCCTCTTTTCGCCTTTGAGGAGACCGCGTTGCCCGGCAAAAGGCAGCGCCCCCGAGCCCTTTTGGGTCCGGGGGCGCTTTTTATATTTTTATCGTTCTTTATAGTTCCCAGATCTCCCTGGCATATTGGCCCACGGCCCGGTCGGAGGAAAAATATCCTGCCGCGGCAATGTTGCGCAGGCACTTCTTTCCAAAGGCCGTCCGGTCCCTGTAATCCCGAAGGGCCTGGAGCCGGGCTTGCTGGTAGCTTGCAAAGTCCCGGAGGACGTAGTATACGTCCGCCCGGTGCCAGTCCGCACCCGTCAGGAGAGAATCCCACAGCTCCTGCTGGTCGCCGTCCGTAGGCACGGTGCCGTCCTTCAGGGTGTCCACGGCCCGGCGCAAGTCTCCGTTCGCCTCGTATATCTCCCGGGGGTTATAGCTGTCCCGGACGGCGGCATTCTCCTGGGCCGTGGCGCCGAAAATATAGTTGTTCTCCAGCCCTGCCCGCTGGACAATCTCCACGTTGGCCCCGTCCAGAGTGCCCAAGGTCACCGCCCCGTTGAGCATCAGCTTCATGTTGCCGGTACCGGAGGCCTCGGTACCCGCCGGGGAAATCTGTTCGGAGATATCCGCCGCCGGCAGGATCCGCTCGGCATAGGAGCAGTTGTAATTCTGCACAAACACCACCCGCATCCTGTCCCGTACCGCCGGGTCCCCGTTCACCAGCCGGGCCAGCCGGTTGATGTAGCGGATCACCGCCTTGGCCCGCCGGTACCCAGGCGCCGCCTTGGCTCCAAAGAGAAACGCCGTGGGCGGGAAATCCGTCAGAGACCCCTCCCGGAGACGCAGGTAAAAATCCATGATGCCCAGGGCGTTCATCAGCTGCCGCTTGTACTCGTGGGCCCGCTTTACCTGCACGTCAAAGAGGAAGTCCGCCGGCAGCTCCACCCCCTCCGCCTTTTCCACATAGGCGGCCAGCTGCCTCTTTTTTTCCTGCTTGACCGCGTTGAACTCCTCCGCCAGCCGGTCGTCCACCTGGTCCTTCAGTGCCTCCAGCCGTTCCAGATCCCCCAGAAAACCTTTGCCGATCCGGCTTTCGATCAAGCTGGTAAGCTCCGGGTTGCACAGCCCCAGCCACCGCCGGGGCGTTATACCGTTGGTGACGCTCACAAACCGTTCCGGGTAGCAGCGATACCAGTCACGGAATAGATCCTGTTTCAGAATCTCCGTGTGCAGCTCCGCCACGCCGTTGACCCGCCGGGACATATACACGGACAGGTTGGCCATGTTGGCCTGGCCGTACTGCAGCACGTGCAGGCCGCTGTTGGGCAGCTCCTCCTGCAGCCGGGCCTCAATCCGCTCCAGAATCCCGCAGATGTCCGGCACCACGCTTCTCAGCAGGCCCATATCCCAATGCTCCAGCGCCTCGACCATCACCGTGTGATTGGTGTAGGAAAACACCTTCCGGGCAATCTCAAAGGCCTGGTCAAAGCCCATCCCCTCTTCCATGAGCAGCCGGATCAGCTCCGGAATGGACATGGCCGGGTGGGTGTCGTTGAGCTGTACAGCCACAAATTCCGCCAGCCGGCCCAGATCTCCCTGCCCGTAGCGCTTATACGCCCGGAGGATGTCCTGCAGGGACGCGCTGGAGAGAAAATACTGCTGCTTGATGCGCAGGCGCTTTCCCTCCACGGTGCTGTCGTTGGGATACAGCACCCGGGTGATATCCTCGGCACGGTTCTTGGCGGCCAGGGCCCTGGCATAGTCCTGCTGGTTGAAAGCGTCAAAATCCAGCTCCTGCTCCGCCTCGCACTGCCACAGGCGCAGCGTGCCCACGTTGTCCGTGCCGTAGCCGATTACCGGCGTATCGTAAGGCACCGCCAAAACCGTCTCGTCGGCAAACCGCACCCGGACGGTATGCTTATCCCGTCGGTAGCTCCAGGGATCGCCGAACCGGGCCCAGTCGTCCGCCTGCTCCTTCTGGGCCCCGTCCTCAAAGCTCTGCCGGAACAGCCCAAAACGGTAACGCAGGCCGTAACCGCTCAGCGGCACGTCGCAGGTGGCGGCGCTGTCCATATAGCAGGCGGCCAGACGGCCCAGGCCGCCGTTGCCCAGCGCCGCGTCCTCGATCTCCTCCAGGCAGGCCAGATCCACGCCCCGGTCTGCAAATTCCCGGCGGACACCCTCCAGCAGCCCCAAATTGTACAGGTTGCTGTATACCAGCCGCCCGATCAGATACTCCGCCGACAGGTAAAACGCCTTGCGCTTCCCCGCCCGGCGCTTCCGGGACGCCGCCCAGTCATCGCTCACGGCAATCATCACCGCCCGGCCCAGGCTGTCGTGAAGATGCTGCGGAGAGGCTTCCTCCAGCCGTTCATCCTGGTCGTATCGAAGCAGGGATTCCGTGGTCTGCACAATCCCAAGAGGTGTATAGTTCATATATATCGCCACATCCTTTCCGAGGGCGCGCCCGCCCTCCCTGTGTCTGTATCTCTGATTATGGAAACGTTTCCAATACAAGGTCAAAGGATTATACTCCATATGCGCCCTCATTTCAATATATTTTCCTTCTGAAATTATGTCCGGAAAAAATGCCGGAATATTCCAAGTTGAGAAAAAACCCTTTGGCCGGCATGGTCTGTCTTGCCGGGGCAAGGCCCCTCTGGCAATGACTCGCTGGGCGCTGGAAATTATGTAAACCGCCCCGTCCTCCCGGACGGGGCGGCTGTTTATCATTGTAGTCTCAGAGGCATGGGTTTATACGCAAACCGCCGGAGCGAGGCAGGGAGGCGGCGAAATTGCGGAGCGCCATTCCCGGCCGCTGCCGGGAGAAATCACAGTTCCTGGAACAGAAGGCAGCCTTTCCGCAGCAGGCCCCGGTACAGCAGCCAGTCCCCCAGGGCCAGGAGCAGCAGCGCCAGCCACAGGCTCTGCACCAGGAAGGCGTATACCGCTCCCAGGGCGATCAGGATGCCCCAGGGGATGAACATCCCCAGAAAGACGCTTACCCCGCTTTTGACCGCCTGGGTCTCGTTGACCCAGTCCAGGCTGGGATGGCGCAGGTTGGCGTGCAGGCCCACCAGGGAGCAAAGCACCGTAAAGGCCGCCGGTATCAGCAGCGCCAGCGCCATGCCGTCCAGCCCCGGCCGGAGAACCGTCAGCGTGCCGATCCATATGGCCAGCACGCCGGGGGCGGAGATCAGGATATGCAGCAGGGCCTTGGCCTGAAGGATGCTCTTTGTCTCCACCGGCATGGACTGGATAATCCACAGGCTCACTCCCTCTATTGACACGGATGCGGAGGAGACAAGGATCATGCTGGCAAGCATACAGCTGCATGCGATCAGCAGGGGCACGGCATACGCCTCCATTCCCGGCAGGAGGGAGACGAACTCCCGCACCCGGCCGGAGAAGACCACCAGCGCCGCCCCGCCCAGGATGCTGAACACCGCCCCCAGGCCGCCGTTGAGCACGTAGGCGGCGCTGGAGAAGAACCGGTCCTTCTCCCGGCGCAGGAGCGCCCGGAAGGGCGGGACTGGCTTCTGGCGCCGCTCCCGGTATTGGATCCGGGCGGCCCCCTTCTGTTTGGCAATGGTCCGCATCAGGTTCCGGGACAAAAGCCACCACACCAGCGCCAAGGGCAGCGTCAGCAGCAGCACCATTCCCAGCAGGTGGGGCAGGCTTCCCTCCCCCATGGCCAGCCCGGCCCAGTACAGGGGCAGGATCTTTCCCATCCCCTGGGCGATCTGTTCTCCCCGGAGGGCCAGCTCCGACACGATGCTGTTAAGCCGGCTGACTACGACAAAATAGGCCCCCAAAAACACCAGCGACAGCACCACGCTCAGCAGCACCTTCCGGTGCGTCCGGGCGGCGGCGCAGGCGATCAGCCAGGCCAGCAGGGAGGAGACGGCCAGGGAAAACGCCGGCAGAAGAAGGACGATAACGATAAAGGCCGCCAGCCCCGCCGCCGTCACCGGGCCGGAGGCGCACCAGGCCAGCCCCGCCGGGATCGCCGCCAGCAGCCCGTAAAACAGCCCCAGCGCCCACAAAAGCAGCATCCGGCTGGTGAGGATATACCCCGGCGGGATGGGCATGGACGAGAGCAGCTCGTTGTCCCGGGCTTCGAACAGCTGGGCTTTGGCGGTAAAGACGCTCCCAATGAAAATCAGGCCGAAATCCAGCAGGAAAAACATGGCAAAGTACAGCCATTCCAGCCCCATCTGCCGGTAGGCCGTGGCCAGCTGTACAAAGCTGCTGTACAGCAAAAACCCAATGGCGCAAAAAGCATACAGCATCAGCGCCGACATGCCGATGAGCCGCCCGCGGGTGATCTTTTTCTTGCGCGTGCCTCCGAAAAACCAGCTTTTCAGGCTGGCCAGCCGGACGCGCATCAGCGCTTTAAGCATGGTCTTCCTCCAGTTCCAGAAACACCTCTTCCAGGGAGGCGTCTCCCCGTACCTCTTCCATGGTCCCGCACTTTATCAGCCGCCCCCGGCGGATGATGGCCACCCGGTCGCAGAGCTTCTCGGCCACCTCCAGTACGTGGGTGGAAAAGAAGATGGAGCCGCCCCGCTGGCAATGCTCCCGCATCATTTCCTTTAGCTGGTGGGACGCCAGAGGATCCAGGCCCACAAAAGGCTCGTCCATGATGATCAGCCGGGGATTATGGAGCCAGCCGGCGATGATGGAGAGCTTTTGTTTCATGCCGTGGGAATAGGCGGATATGGGCTGGGCCAGGTCCTTTGTCAGGTCGAACAGGTCCCCGTAGCGCCGGATGCGTTGGGTGCGTTCCTCCGAAGGGACCCGGAACACGTCCCCGACAAACCGCAGGTACTGGATGCCGGACAGATAGTCGTACAGATCCGGGTTGTCGGGAATGTAGGCGATCCGCTTTTTGCACTCCAAGGGCTCCCGCCGGACGGAGTGCCCGTCCACAAGGATCTCCCCCTGTTCGAACCCCAGGATCCCGCAGCAGGCCTTGATGGTGGTGGTCTTCCCCGCTCCGTTGTGGCCGATGAACCCGCAGATCTCTCCCGGAGAGATTGATAGGGTAAGCTCGTCCACTGCCTTGGTATCCCCGTATGTTTTGGTCTGATGCTCGATGCGCACCATACGCTTGTTCCTCCGTTGTTCTTTTTTGGCAATGCCTTACAGACGGCGCGGCCCCCGGGCCGGTTCGGATAAAATACGCGGGCGGCTCCGGAAAAGAGCCGCCCGGCTCCCGGCGGCGCGGTCCGCCTGCGCCTTTCGGGGCGAGTATATACCTTCCACCT
>CALWYY010000055.1 GCA_944385885.1 uncultured Oscillospiraceae bacterium
CCCGCCGGGCAGGTGTCCAGGTGGCAAGCCCGCATCATACAGCAGCCCATGGCCACAAGCGGCGCGGTGGCAAAGCCGAATTCCTCCGCGCCCAGCATGCAGGCAATGGCAACGTCCCGGCCGGTCATGAGCTTGCCGTCAGTTTCCAGGATCACCCGGTTGCGTAGCCCGTTCTGAATCAGGGTCTGGTGGGTTTCCGCCACCCCCAGCTCCCAGGGCAGGCCCGCCCCCGGGATAGAGCTTTTGGGCGCGGCGCCGGTACCCCCGTCATAGCCGGAAATGAGCACCACCTGGGCGCCGGCCTTCACCACCCCGGCGGCAATGGTGCCGACCCCCGCCTCACTGACCAGCTTGACACTGATCCGGGCCCGACGGTTGGCATTTTTCAGGTCGTAGATCAGCTGGGCCAGATCTTCAATCGAATAGATGTCATGGTGGGGCGGGGGAGATATCAGGCTCACCCCGGGAGTGGAGTAGCGGGTCTTGGCAATCCAGGGGTAGACCTTCCGACCCGGTAGATGCCCGCCCTCCCCGGGCTTGGCGCCCTGGGCCATTTTAATCTGGATCTCCTGGGCGCTGACCAGATATTCGCTGGTAACGCCGAACCGTCCGGAGGCCACCTGCTTGATGGCCGAGCAGCGCTCGTCCCGAAGCCTGTCACGATCCTCGCCCCCTTCTCCGGAGTTGGACTTGCCGCCCAGACGATTCATGGCTATGGCCAGGCACTCGTGAGCCTCCTGGGAGATGGAGCCGTAGCTCATGGCACCGGTCTTGAACCGCCGGACGATAGAGGCCTCGGACTCCACCTCTTCTATGGGGATCCCCCCCGCCGGGTCAAAGCGGAAACCCAATACACCCCGGAGAGTATGGGGCTTGTCCGCCTGGTCTACCAGCGCCGTATATTCCTTAAAGGCCTGATAACTGCCCTCCCGGGCTGCCTTTTGCAGCAAGAGAATGGTCAGAGGACTGTACATGTGGTCCTCCTTATCCGGCCCGGAGCGGAGCTTCTGGACACCGGTGGAGTCCAGAGTGGGGTCAAAGCCCAGCCCCAGAGGGTCAAAGGCCTGGTTGTGGTTCCACTCCACGCCCTCGCCGATCTCCTCCAGGCCAACGCCCCCCACCCGGCTGACGGTGTTGGTGAAGTATCGATCCACCACCGACTTGTTGATGCCCAGGCACTCGAAGATCTGGGCCGACTGGTAAGATTGGACGGTGGAGATACCCATTTTGGAGGCCACCTTCACGATGCCGTGGAGGATGGCGCGGTTGTAGTCCGCCACGGCGGCGGTGGGGTCCTTGTCCAGCAGGCCCCGGTGCACCAGCTCCTCCACGCACTCCTGGGCCAAATAGGGGTTGATGGCCTGAGCCCCATAGCCCAGGAGTGTGGCGAAATGGTGGACGTCCCGTGGTTCGGCACTCTCCAGGATCATGGACAAAGCGGTACGTTTCTTAGTCCGTACCAAATGCTGTTCCAGAGCGCTTACCGCCAGCAGTGAGGGAATCGCCACATGATTTTCGTCTACCCCCCGATCCGAGAGAATCAGGATGTTGGCGCCATTTTTGTAGGCCCGATCCGCCCGGACAAACAGCTGGTCCAAAGCGTTTTCCAGGGGGGAGCCTTTGTAGTAGAGCAGGGAAATGGTTTCCACATGAAACCCAGGCCGCTTCATATAGCGGATGCGCAGCAGGTCCAGACTGGTGAGGATGGGGCTTTCCAGTTCCAGGACGGTGCAGTTTTCCGGTTTTTCCTCCAGCAGGTTGCCTGCAGCGCCTACGTACACCGTGGTATCGGTGACGATCTCCTCCCGGATGGCGTCGATGGGAGGATTGGTCACCTGGGCAAAGATCTGCTTGAAATAGCTGAACAGGGGCTGATGGTGTTCACTGAGAACCGCCAAGGGTGTATCGGTGCCCATGGAGGCGGTGGGTTCAGCCCCGTCCCGGGCCATGGGCAGAAGGGACTCTTTTACCTCCTCATAGGTGTAACCGAAGGCCTTGTACAGCCGATCCCGGAGGGCTTGGCCGTGGGTCTCCACCTGGCGGTTGGGGATGGGCAGGTCCCGGAGCAGGACCAGGTGGGCATCCAGCCACTCCCCGTAGGGCTGGCGGGCCGCGTAGCGGCGTTTGAGCTCTTCGTCTTCCACCAGCCGGCCCTGGAGCAGATCTGCCAGAAGCATCCGGCCCGGCTGAAGCCGGGATTTGCACACTACTTTTTCCGGCGGCAGATCCAGGACGCCCACCTCTGAGGACAAGATCAAGCGCTGGTCGTCGGTAAGATACCACCGGCAGGGGCGCAGGCCGTTCCGGTCCAGTACTGCCCCCACTGTGTCCCCGTCGGAGAACACGATGGCCGCCGGCCCATCCCAGGGCTCCAGCATAGTGGCGTAGTAGTGGTAGAAATCCCGCTTCTCCCGATCCATACGCCAGTCGTTAGCCCAGGGCTCCGGGATGCACATCATCACCGCCTGGGGCAGTTCCACACCGTTCATCATCAGAAATTCCAGAGTGTTGTCCAGCATGGCCGAGTCGGATCCCCGCTGGTCTACCACGGGGAGGATCTTGTCCATATCCGACTCCAGCAGAGGGGAGTGGATGGTCTCTTCCCGGGCCAGCATCCGGTCCACATTCCCCCGGATGGTGTTAATTTCCCCATTGTGGAGAATGCAGCGATTGGGATGGGCTCGTTCCCAGCTGGGGTTCGTGTTGGTGGAAAAACGGGAGTGTACCAGGGCTAGGGCACTCTCGCAGGCGGGATCGGTCAGATCGGCGTAGAACTGCCGCAGCTGGCCCACCAGGAACATGCCCTTGTAGACGATGGTCCGGCTGGAGAAAGAGGGAATGTATGTGTTGACATTGGACTGCTCAAACACCCGGCGGACTACGTACAGCCGCCGGTCAAACTCCGCCCCCCGGGCGCAGCCCTCCGGCCGACGGATAAAGCACTGACAGATCCGGGGCATGCAGGCACGGGCCTTGTCCCCCAGGACCTCCGGATGGGTGGGGACCTCCCGCCAGCCGAGAAATTCCATGCCCTCCTTGGCCACAATGACCTCCAGCATTTTCTTGGCCTGGAGCCGCTTGAGCCGGTCCTGGGGGAAGAAAAACATGCCCACCCCGTAGTCCCGCTCCTGGCCAAGCTGGATCTCCAGGGCGGAGGCGGCTTTTACCATCAGGGAATGGGGCACCTGGATCATGAGGCCTACTCCGTCGCCGGTTTCCCCGGCGGCGTCCCGGCCCGCCCGGTGCTCCAGCTTCTCCACAATCTTTAAGGCGTCGTCTACGGTCCGGTACGTTTTTCTGCCCCGCAGATCCACCACCGCCCCAATGCCGCAGGCGTCGTGTTCAAAACGGGGGTCGTACAGGGGGGCGCTAATATTTTTGTTCTGTATAGGTTCTGTCATGACGTTGGCTCCCATCGTAGAGTGATGAAATAATCCCGTAATTCCGCCGGAGACAGGGCCGGTTGCTGCGGGTGGGCCGGCTCTGCCCAGCTGGGCCGGACTGCTATGCGTAGGGCTCCAAAATAGAGCGGGCGGCTTCCGTTAAAGGAATGCCGCTGTTCATACTGCGCCGTTGGAGAAAGCGATGGGCTTCCGCCTCCGTCATATGGTTGACATGTATCAGCCGTTCCTTGGCCCGACGGACGGTTTGGCCATCGTCTGCCGGGCTCGCCTCTCGGGATCCCCGGCGGAACCGGCGCAGATCCGCCTGGCGCAGAAGCTGCAGAGTGTCGAAAAAATCCGCCCGGGAGGCCGGGATGGGAAGCTTGAACAGATTCTCCCCATGACAAAATTCCAAGTTGCCGGCGGAGGAGACCACCAGCAGCGTCCCGATCCCCAGAAGATCCCCGGCCAGATCCCCGGCGGTCATGTCCCGGAGCTTATACCCACAGATGACAATAGCGTCTCCCAGGTTCCATACCAAACGGATTACCTCCGCGCCGCTGCTGCAGCTGCCCGCCGGGGAGAGACCGCCGGATTCCAGCAGGCGCGTGACGCGGCTCCGGGCTTTTTCCCCGGCAAAAGCCACCACAATCCGGTCCATGGCGATCCCCCCTTTCTTAAAAA
>CALWYY010000056.1 GCA_944385885.1 uncultured Oscillospiraceae bacterium
CATACCTGGCTGAACACCTCGCCGATCTTTCCGCGGATCACCAGATCCGCCTGGGCGTCCCGGGAGGTGGCGCCTTGGTTTACCAGCGCCAGCCGGTGGCCCTGGTACGCGTCGATAAGCCCGGCAGCGGGGTAAACGGACAGGGACGTCCCTCCCACGATCAGAACCTCCGCCTCCCGGATATACCGGAGGGCATCGGTCAGGTCTCTCTCCTCCAGGCCCTCCTCGTACAGCACCACCTCCGGCCGCACCACGCCGCCGCAGGCGCAGCGGGGCACGCCGGCGGAATCATTGACGAACTCCTCCGGATAGGGCCGGCCGCAGCGGGCGCAGCGGCACCGGTGGACGGAGCCGTGCAGCTCGATAACCCGGCGGCTCCCGGCCGCCTGGTGCAGGCCGTCGATGTTCTGGGTGATCACCGCCCGGAGCTTTCCCTGGCGCTCCAGCTCCGCCAGACGGAGGTGGGCGGCATTGGGCTGGGCGCCTTTCGCCACCAGCTTATCCCGGTAGAAGCGGAAGAACTCCTCCGGCTCCCGCTGAAAGAAGCTGTGGCTGAGGATGGTTTCAGGGGGGAAGCGGTATTGCTGGCGGTACAGGCCGTCCACGCTCCGGAAGTCCGGGATACCGGACTCGGTGGAGACTCCGGCCCCGCCGAAGAAAACGATATTATCGCTCTGCGCGATCCATTCTTTCAAAGTGGCAACGGCGGCGTCCACGGCCTCACCCCCCATCGTATCGTTTAATTATACCAAAAGTATCCCCGCATAGCAAGGAAAATAAAACCCCGCCGGGCCGGCGGGGGCGTCCGCCCGGCGGAAGGCGCCGGGCGGTCGGGGTAGGTCAGGCGTTGGGCATGGTGTAGTTGGGCGCTTCCTTGGTGATGTAGATATCGTGGGGGTGGCTCTCCTTCAGCCCGGCTGAGGTGATACGCACAAAACGGCTTGTGGTGCGCAGGGTCTCCACGTCGGGAGCCCCGCAATACCCCATGCCGGAGCGCAGGCCGCCCATCATCTGGAACACGCTCTCGGACACCGGCCCCCGGTACGGCACCCGGCCCTCCACGCCTTCGGGCACCAGCTTGGTGGCCTTCTCCTGGAAGTAGCGGTCCTTGGACCCTTTCTGCATGGCGGCCAGGCTGCCCATGCCCCGGTAGACCTTGAACTGGCGGCCCTGGAATACCTCGGTTTCTCCCGGGGACTCCTCGCACCCGGCCAGCATGGATCCCAGCATGACCACGCTGCCGCCGGCGGCGATGGCTTTGACAATGTCCCCGGAGTATTTGATGCCGCCGTCGGCGATGATAGGAATATCGTACTGGTTGGCCACGGAGGCGCTCTCCAGCACAGCGGTGATCTGGGGTACGCCGATGCCGGAGACCACCCGGGTGGTGCAAATGGACCCGGGCCCGATCCCCACCTTCACGCAGTCGGCCCCGGCCTGGATCAGGGCCCTGGTACCCTCGGCGGTAGCCACATTTCCGGCAATGAGCTGGCAGTCGGGATACTTGGCTTTGATCTTTCTGACGGCCTCCATGATGTTATGGGAATGGCCATGGGCGCTGTCCAGCACCAGCGCGTCCGCCCCGGCGTCCAGTAGGGCCCCCGCCCGGTCCAGCACATCCCGGGTCACTCCAATGGCGGCGGCACACAGCAGGCGGCCCCGGTCGTCTTTGGCGGAGCGGGGATAGGTCATCGCCTTTTCAATGTCCTTAATAGTAATGAGGCCTTTGAGGCGGAACTGCTCGTCCACAATGGGGAGCTTTTCCACCTTGTGCTGCCGGAGCTTCTCCTTGGCCTCCTCCAGAGTGGTCCCCTCCCGGCCCACGATCAGGCCCTGGCTGGTCATTACGTCCCGGATCTTCCGGTCCATGTTGGTCTCAAACTTCATATCCCGGTTGGTAATGATGCCCACCAGCCGGCCGCTCTCGTCCACGATGGGCACGCCGGAGATGCGGAACTTGGCGCACAGGTTGTCCGCGTCCCGGAGAGTATGCTCCGCGGTAAGGAAAAAGGGGTTGGTGATGACGCCGTTTTCCGACCGTTTGACCAAGTCCACCTGCTCGGCCTGCTGTTCAATGGTCATATTCTTATGGATAACGCCGATCCCCCCTTCCCGGGCAATGGCGATAGCCATACGGTACCCCGTCACGGTATCCATGGCGGCGCTCATCAGCGGGATGTTCAGGCGGATTTTTTTAGTCAAACGGGTAGTAAGGTCAATATCCGTGGGCACCACGCTGCTCTCCGCCGGGACCAGCAGCACGTCGTCGAAAGTCAGCCCTTCCCCCACAAACCGCTGCGCGTACAACTCGTTCACGAACGTACCTCCCTTTATATTTTTCTGTGCGTATTTGCAATATTTTACTATCTCCCCCACCGCGTGTCAACGGTAGCCCGGCGGGAAAAAAGACAAAAAAGCGCCTGGGAATTGCCGGATGCTTGTGGGCTTTAGGCGCCTGCCAGGCGTCATTGGATTTGGGGACAGGAAAAGGCCCCGCCATACGGCGGGGCCTTTTCTGGGGCGCCTTAATAGTAGCGCTTATTTTTGTTTTTGCGGGCAGCCTCGGATTTCTTGCGGCGCTTGACGCTGGGGCTCTGGTAGTATTCCTTCTTCCGCAGGTCAGCCAGGACTCCGGCCTTAGCACAGGAGCGCTTGAAGCGCTTCAGAGCAGCATCCAGAGACTCGTTCTCCTTGATATGGACTTCCGACATTTTATATCCCTCCCTCCGCATGCGCCGAAACGCTTTGGGAGACCAAACTTTCGGCTTTCAACAGGGGCATTATAAACGCAAAGCCTGTCCTTGTCAAGACATGATTTGTGTTTACATTCCTTGGGGGCTGTGTTAAGATGATCGGAGCGGAAACACACCGGAAAGGGACGTCCCATGCTGGAAAAGATCAAGGCACTATCGGAGAAATACGCAGAAATTGAATACCGGCTGTCCCAGCCGGAGGTATACGGGGACATAGACTCCCTCACGCGGCTCAACCGGGAGCGGAGGGAGCTGGAACCCATTGTTCTGGCATACCGGCGCTATCTGGACTGCCAGGGCCGGCACCAGGAGGCACTGGAACTGCTGCAGGACCCGGAGCTGCGGGAGCTGGCCCGGGAGGAAGCCCAGGAAGCGCTGGAAGGCATGGAGAGCGCCCGGGAGGAGCTGAAGCTGCTCCTGCTGCCCCGGGACCCTCATGATGACAAGAACGTGATTGTGGAGATCCGCGGCGGGGTGGGCGGCGAGGAGAGCGCCCTATTTGCCGGCGATCTTTTCCGCATGTACTCCATGTACGCGGAGGCCCGTGGCTGGAAGCTGGAGGTAGCCAACCTGAACGAGACGGAGCTGGGCGGCATCAAAGAGATCAGCTTTCTTCTGGAGGGTACGGGCGCATACAGCCGGCTGAAATTTGAAAGCGGTGTCCACCGGGTCCAGCGGGTACCGGAAACGGAGGCCCAGGGCCGGGTACACACCAGCACCTGCACGGTAGCGGTTCTGCCGGAGATGGAGGAATCGGAATTCACCCTGAACCCGGCGGAGGTACAGATCGACACCTTCCGGTCCTCGGGAGCGGGGGGGCAAAAGGTAAACAAGACCTCCAGCGCCATCCGGGTGACCCACCTTCCCACGGGAACGGTGGTGGAATGCCAGGACGAGCGCAGCCAGTACAAGAACAAGGCCCGGGCCCTGAGCATCCTGGCCGCCCGCTTAGCCCAGGCGGAGCGGGAGCGCCAGGACGCGGCGGTATCCGCCCAGCGGCGGTCCCAGGTAGGCACCGGCATGCGCAACGAGCGTATCCGCACATACAACTTCCCCCAGGGGCGGGTAACGGACCACCGCATCGGGCTGACGCTCTACCGGCTGCAGCAGGTGCTGGACGGGGACCTGGACGAGCTGATCGACGCATTGGTTACGGCCCAGCGGGCGGAGCAGCTCCGGGAGTCAGGAGACTGAGGGCGAGGACATGGAGACGAAAATCTGGACGAGCCTGGAGGACATACCCGCTGCGGCGGCGGTACTCCGGCGGGGCGGGCTGGTAGCGGTCCCCACGGAGACGGTATACGGGCTGTGTGCCAACGGCCGGGACGGGATGGCGGCGGAGCGCCTGTACGAGGTAAAGGGCCGGCCGGAGGGAAAACCGCTGTCTCTGATGATCGCCGGGGCGGAGGACCTGGCCCGCTATGCCCGGGACATCCACCCGGCCGCCTTTGTCCTGGCGGCCCGGTTCTGGCCGGGCCCGCTGACGCTGGTGCTGCCGGCCCGGGAGGAGATCCCACCGGTCATCCGGGCAGGGGGCGCCACGGTAGGGCTTCGCTGTCCGGACCAGCCGCTGACCCTGGCGCTGCTGAAGGAGGCCGGCCTCCCCCTGGCCGGGCCCTCCGCCAATCCCTCGGGGCTGCCCAGTCCCAAGACCGCCGGGGAGGTGCTGGGGTATTTCGCCGGGAAGATCCAGGGGATCATCGACGGCGGCCCCTGCGGCATCGGCCGGGAATCCACGATACTGGACATGAGCGAGGCGCCGTTTCGGGTACTGCGGCAGGGGGCCCTGGGAGCGGATGTCATTGGGGCGGCGCTGCGGGAGGGCCTGACGGTGGTGGGCATCACCGGGGGCACAGGCTGCGGCAAGACCACCGCCCTGGAGGTTTTGGCAGAGCGAGGGGCCCTGGTCATCGACTGCGACCAGGTATACCACATACTCCTGCGGGGCAGCCAGCCCATGCGGCAAGAGATCGCCGCCCGCTTCGGGGACGTGTTTGCCGGCGGGGAGCTGGACCGGAAAAAGCTGGGAGCCCAGGTGTTTACGGACAAGCAGGCCCTGCTGGACCTGAACGGCATTGCCCACCGGTACGTACGGGAGGCAGTGGACCGGCTCCTGACGGACTGGGCGTGGCAGGGCGGGCGCCTGGCGGCCATTGACGCCATTGCCCTGTTGGAAAGCGGCATAGGCCGGCGCTGCACTTTCACCGTGGGAGTGACCGCCCCGGAGGAGGAGCGGGTACGCCGGATTGTGGCCCGGGAAGGCGTCCCGGAGTCCTATGCCCGCCTGCGCATTGCCGCCCAGCACCCTAACGAGTATTTTGCAGGCCGGTGCGCCTATGTACTGGAGAACAACGGCACGCGGGATGAATTCACGGCGGCCTGCCGGGAACTGTTCCGCGGCCTGCTCAATCACGATTCATAAGGAGGATACACCACATGTCGGAAAAAGAGACCGGCCGCCGGGACGACCTATTCTACCAGCAGAAAAACGGGTATGACTGCATAGACCTGGACGAGCGGCTGAAACTGGAGGCGTATTGCGACGGGTACAAGGCGTACCTGGACGCATCGCGCACCGAGCGGGAAGCGGTGCGGGAGGCCATCCGCCAGGCGGAGGAGCGGGGATTTGTCCCCTATCGCCGGGGCATGGCCCTGGAACCGGGTACGAAGGTATACAAGGATATCCGGGGCAAGGCGCTGATTCTGGCGGTGCTAGGCCAGGAGACGCTGGAACAGGGGGCCAACATCGCCGCGGCCCACGTGGACGCCCCCCGGCTGGACCTGAAGCAGCTTCCCCTGTATGAGGACAGCGAGCTGTGCTATTTCAAAACCCATTACTACGGCGGCATCAAAAAGTACCAGTGGCTGGCCATCCCCCTGGAGCTCCACGGCGTGGTGACAAAGAAAGACGGGGAGACCATTGACCTTGTGATCGGCCAGGACCCGGAGGACCCGAAGTTTGTCATCACCGACCTTCTGCCCCACCTGGGCAAGGACCAGATGGCCAAGACAGCCGCGGAGGTGATCCCCGGGGAAGGGCTGAACCTTCTCATCGGGAGCGTGCCCTACGCCGACGAGGGGGCCGACCGGGTAAAGCTGGCTGTTATGAGCCTTCTGAACGACCGGTATGGGATCACGGAGGAGGACTTCCTCTCCGCGGAGCTGGAGGCAGTGCCCTCCTTCCCCACCAGCGACATTGGCCTGGACCGCTCCCTCATCGGCGGCTACGGCCATGACGACCGGGTGTGCGCCTGGGCGGAGCTGGCGGCCATTTACCAGGTGGACACCCCCCGGCGCACCGCCGTGTGCATCCTGACGGACAAGGAAGAGGTGGGCTCCATGGGCGTCTCCGGCATGCAGAGCCAGGCCTTTGAGAGCTTCATGGCCGATCTGTGCGAGGCGCAGGACGTGCGCCTCCGGGACTGCTTTGCCAACAGCTTCTGCGTTTCCGCGGATGTGTGCAACGGTTTTGATCCCAATTTCCCCGAGGTGAGTGAAAAGCGCAACGGCGCCAAGCTTAACTACGGCATGGGAATCTGCAAATTTACCGGTTCCCGGGGCAAATCCGGCAGCAACGACGCCTCCGCGGAGGTGGTGGGCACCCTCCGGCGCATTTTTGCCGACAACAAGGTGGTCTGGCAGATGGCGGAGCTGGGCAAGGTGGACCAGGGCGGCGGCGGCACGGTGGCCCTGTTCATGGCCAACCGGGATATTGACACGATCGACGCGGGCGTCCCCGTCCTGTCCATGCACGCGCCCTATGAGATCGTCTCCAAATTCGACTGCTATATGACCTACAAAGGCATGCTGTCCTTCTATAAGGACCGCTGAGAATCCCCGAAACCGGCCGCGCCGGGAGCCCTGAGGGCTCCCGGCGCTTTTCCTGTATATGGGGGCGGCGCCCCGGCCGCTGCCCTTCCCCACCGCAGGCGGCTTTTCCGGCAAACCGCCGCCCGTTTCACAGTGGTCCGCGTTCTCCCCGCTCTCAGCGGATCAGCCCGCCCAGCAGCTCGTTGCCTCCGGCGCTCTGGGCCTGGCCGGAGCTGAGGCAGAAGAGCACATCCTCCACCCCGTAGTAATCCACAAACTCCGTCAGGGTCCTGTGCCAGTACTTCCGGTAATCCATCACGTACACGTACTGGTAGTGCTGGGTCAGGTAATAGGCAAAGGGGTTCCCGTTGGAGTTTTTCACCAGCAGGCAGGCAGAGCCGTCGGTGATGGAGTTGTTCACAAAGGTGCACAGGGGATAGTCTCCCGCCAGGAAGCACATATACTTGTCCCCTCCGATGACCCGGGTGACCACATCCTGCTCAAACCCCCGGTAGGTGAGGGAGTCCCGGTTATCGGTCTCCAGGTACAGATGCACGTCCCCCGGCGGCTCATAGGCGTACACTGTGTCCGCCAGCAGAGAATGGCTCTGGTTTGCCTGGTAGTACAGGCTCCCGTAGAAGGGTTCCAGCACCACCTCCTGGTAGTTCTCCAGCCCCACCGGCTCAAACCCCGCCATTTTGGCCCACTCCTCATAAGCGTACCAGGCTCCCAGGGCCGTCCAGTGATGGTCGGTGCGGAAATAGATGTATTCGTCGTTGTGCCACAGCAGCGGGTCATAGGTATCCACGGCGTAGACGTTATCCCCCAGCTTGGAGTTTACATAATCCAATATATCCTCCTCGGGGGCGCAGCCGATCTCCTCCCGGTACTCCCGGGGAAGCATCAGGGTGGTGCCGTGGAGGACCAGGAGATTAAACACCCGGCACTTCCCCTCCAGCAGGTCGGCCGCTTTGGTGATATTGGCGGCGTAGGCGTCGGAATAGTACTGGCTGAAGCCGGTAAAGGTATAGGCGCTGTCCCCGATCTGGATGACGGCCCCCAGGGTGACCAGCTCCTCATCCTCCAGGTTTTCCCCGCCCCACACATAGGGCTCGGGGGTTGGCTGGGGGGTGGCGGTGGGGGCCGTGGTTTCCTCCTGGTTTTCGGCTTCCGGCACGGGGGTGGTTTCCGGCGAAGGCGCGGGGGTGGCCGTGCTGTCCAGAGGGGGGATAGCGTCTCCGGCGGACAAGTCGCCGTAGATCACCACATCTGACCAGCCGTAGAGGCTCTCTAGCTCCTGGCCGGCGGCGATCCATGCGTCCCGGCCGGTGAAGGTATCGGAGAACCACAGGCCGATCTGGCTGAAATAGCTGCCGTCCAGCAGGGCCTCCAGGCTGAAGCTGGGAAACTTCTCCAGCTCCCGCTTCTCCCGCTCCGACGCGCTGGGCCGCAGGGGCAGAAGCCAGGCAAGTACAGTCACCAGGCCCAGGGTGACAAAGAAAGGGGCGCTCCGGCGCAGAGCGGTCCTGCGCCGCCGTTCCCGTTCCCGGCGCAGTACGGCGCGGCTGACGGGAGGATTCTTTTCCGGATAATCGTCCATAGGCATCCTCAAAACTGAAAGTACAGGAAGGGGTTGTAGCTGTTGCCCACCAGGCTGGCGGTGCTCAACAGCAAAAGCAGCACGGGCATCACGCCCCAAGCCGCCAGGCCGTAGAGGCGCGCCAAAAGGCGGTTTTTCTGCCCGGCCTCTCTCCACTTCTCCCCCGCCCAGCGGAACAGGGGGGTACAGGCCAGCAGGCAGAACAGAAGGAAAAACGCGTGGGATTTCAGCTCCGTAACCGCCTGAAACCCGGTCAGGGGATTGCCATTGCCGCCGAACAGGCCCCGCAGCACCGCCAGCGCCAGGCGCATATCGGTAAACTTAAACAGCACCCAGCCCAGCATCACGGCCAGCAGGAAATAGCTTCGGGACAGGATCTCCCGCAGCCAGCGGGGAAGGCGTTCCAGCCACCGGAGCAGGAACAGCCTCTCCAAAGCCAGGAACACGAAGAAGTACAGGCCCCACACCACGAAATTCCAGCTGGCTCCGTGCCACAGGCCCGTCAGGGCCCAGACCACCAGCATATTCAAGACCGTGCGCCCCATGCCCCGGCGGCTACCGCCCAGGGGTATGTACACATAGTCCCGGAAAAAGGTACCCAGGGAGATATGCCACCGCCGCCAGAACTCCGACACGGAGCGGGAGGTGTAGGGATAGTCAAAGTTTTCCAGATAATGCAGCCCCAGCATCCGGCCCATACCGATGGCCATATCGGAATAGGCGGAGAAATCCAGATAGATTTGCAGGGAAAACGCCAGCACGCCCAGCCACAGGCCCAGCACTGGCGTGGAGGACAGGTCCGCCAGGTTCCCGGCGAAGGCGCCGGCGTCGCCGATGACGCTGTCCGCCAGGAGGAACTTGTCCGCCAGGGCGCCGCAGGGGTTTGCAAGCAGCACCTTTTTCGCCAGCCCCACGGTAAACCGGCTCACCCCGGAGGCCATATCCCGGTAAGGGTCCCGGGCGACGAACAG
>CALWYY010000057.1 GCA_944385885.1 uncultured Oscillospiraceae bacterium
ACGATCCCGTGGTGGGATTGCGTCGGCGTCTTGACTCAAATAAAAAGCGCCAGCGGAACTTGCTGGACGCGATAGAAGAAGGCGGGGCCCGTGGCCTGGTCTCTCGTTTGGCTGCCCTGGAGGAAGAGGAGGAGCAGCTGGTGGTGGAGATCCAGCGGGCAGAAATAAAAAGGCCCCGGCTCACCAGTGAGGCGGTCGGGGCTTGGCTTCGTTCGTTCAAAAATGGGGACACAAAAGACGCCGCCTTCCGGCAGCGTCTCGTTGACACGTTCATCGCCCGGATCGAGGTCAGAAACGGCCAGGCGATGATCTTCTACAACATACAAGAAAAAGGACCGCACTCAAAAGTTCGAGTACGGTCCGAATGGTGGAGGCGAGGGGAGTTGAACCCCTGTCCGAAAACGCTTCAAAGGGAACCTCTCCGGGCGCAGACGGTTGTTGCGGGATGCCTTATCCCTGTTCCCCTCGGGGCAGGCCAGCCGTCCCGCCGGCCCGTTGGGTAGCTTCATGATGCATGGTGCGCTCAAAGCTTTGCGCACGCACGGACGCCTCTTGTCGACGCCCCGCATCCGGGCCGAGGCGCTCCCGGAGGGGACGGGTCACGGCTTAAGCCGCGGCCAGAACAGCGTTGTCGTTGTTCTTTAATTTATAAGTGCCCATTTTATGGATGGTAGGCGCATCCGCCCGCTATTCCCATCTCCGCATCCCCGTCGAAACCGTTACGCCCCCATGGGCGGGCGCGGGAGGACCGCAGCCCGGCAACGCGCCGGCCGGAGCCGGCCTGGGATACGATTCCCGGCGTTATACCTTTTTAGGCGCCGGGTATACCTGACCGAAAGTCTCTACGGTTACCTTTTTCATCACCTGAGGCGTCCGGGGCTTGTCGTTGCGCCCCGTGGGGCAGGCGGCAATGGCGTCCACGGTCTCCATGCCCTCCAGCACCTTCCCGAAAGCCGCGTACTGACCGTCCAGGTGCGGGGCATCCTGGTGCATGATAAAAAATTGGCTGCCCGCTGAGTTGGGGTTCATGGCCCGGGCCATTGACAGGACCCCTCGGGTGTGCTTCAGGTCGTTTTTGAACCCGTTGGCGGCAAATTCCCCCCGGATGCAGTAGCCCGGGCCGCCCATGCCCGTGCCCTGGGGGTCTCCTCCCTGGATCATAAAGCCCGGGATCACCCGGTGGAAGATCGTCCCGTCGTAAAACCCAGAGGAGACCAGGGATACAAAATTGTTCACGCTCTCCGGGGCAATCTCCGGGTACAGCTCCAGCCGTATGGTGCCGCCGTCTTCCATCTCGATGGTCACGATAGGGTTGTTCATCCGTAATTCCTCTCCTTCATCGCACGGTCCAGCTCGCGCTTCGTTTGCCGCTGCGCGTCCGATTCCCGCTTGTCGTACAGCTTCTTGCCCTTGCATACGCCCAGCTCTACCTTTACCCGGCTGTCTTTGAAGTACAAGGACAGAGGGATCAGAGCCACGCCGTCCTGCGCCGCCCGCTCCCCCAGACGGCGGATCTCCCGCCGGTGCATCAGCAGCCGGCGCGTCCGCACGGGGTCCCGGTTGAAGATGTTGCCTTTCTCATAGGGGCTTATGTGCATCCCCCGGACAAATAGCTCCCCGTTGCGTACGGTGCAGAAGCTGTCTTTTAAATTAACCTGCCCGGCGCGGATGGATTTTACTTCCGTTCCAAAAAGCTCTATGCCCGCCTCGTACCGCTCCAGCACAAAATATTCGTGGAACGCCTTCCGGTTGGCGGCAATGGGCTTAATGCCTTCCGCCTTCGGCATACGCCTCACCTCCCCGCGTCCGGCACTGGTCATTATACCATATTTGTCAAGTCGTTTCCCAGGTGTCCCGGGCGAAACGATCCGCCAGATACCGGGCCGCCCATGCGGATATGTAGACGCCCTCCGCCGCCGGCCGGGCGATGACCAGGCTGTGCCCGTTGCCGGGGTACACCTCGATCTCCATGGCCTCCCACGGCGCTTCCCCCTCCGCCTCCAGCCGCCGGCGTACCTGGGCCGCCGCCTGGGCCGCATCCGGCGTGCCCGGGGTGAGAATCGCCACGCATTTGTGCTCCTGGTCCCTGTATCCCATCGTTTTGGCCTCCTATTGCGTTCTGCTGCGATTATACGCCCCTTTTTCCACCCCCGACAGTGAAAAATACTGGCAACTGCTCCGGTGGGATGCTATAATGAATTGGCTGTATACAGACAGGGGGCGGTTTTGTGGATTACACCGAAAAGACCTTGCGGCGTGTCAACCGGTATCAGGGGATCATTGTGGATGTGAGCGTGGACCAGGTGGAGCTCCCCGATGGGAGCGTATCCTTCCGGGAGGTGGTGGATCACCCGGGTGGGGTGGCTATCCTGCCCGTGGATGAGCAGGGACAGGCCTGGTGCGTGCGCCAGTACCGCTATCCCTTTCAGACCCATCTTTTGGAGATCCCCGCCGGTAAGCTGGAGCGGGGAGAGGACCCTCAGGCCTGCGCCGTCCGGGAGCTGGGAGAGGAGACCGGGTTCCAGGCCGGCAGGCTCCTGCCGCTGGGCCGGGTGTACACGTCCCCCGGCTTTTCCCAGGAGGTGCTGCATCTGTATCTGGCCCTGGACCTGCGGGCCGGCCCGGCCCACCCCGACCGGGGCGAGCTGCTGGATGTGGTGAGCCTTCCCTTCCACCGGCTTCTGGACCAGGTTATGGCCGGAGAAGTCCAGGACGGGAAGACCGTGGCGGCGGTGCTGAAGGCCGCCTGGCTGATGAAAAACGGCGACGTTTGACCCGTTGGCCGCCATTGAAACGGTATTGTTTGCGTTTTCCGGAAAGACATGCTATAATAATTGAAATCTGGAAGCCCCGGTGGCGGAGACTGCCTTTTTCCGGCGGGGTGGCCATGGCTCTGCCCGTACGGCGGGAAAAATAAGGGGCTGGCATTAAAACATGCCATAACGCCCATGTATTTGCGGGCTGATCCCGCCGAAAAAGGGATACAATACAACCGCAGATACTTTTCAGGGGGAAGGATAGTTGGAAAGATACAGGATACGCGGCGGGAACCGCCTGCATGGAGAAGTTGAGATCAGCGGCGCAAAAAATGCCGCCGTTGCCATTATACCCGCCGCCCTTATGGTAGACGGGGTATGCCGCATTGAGAATTTGCCCCGGATCAGCGATACGGATACGCTTTTGCACATCCTCCAGTCCCTGGGGGCGGGGATCCGCATGATCAATTCCTCCACCGTGGAGATTGACAGCTCCCATGTGACCTGGGACGGGGCCGATTATGACCGGATGCGCAAGATCCGCGCCTCCTATTATTTCATCGGTTCCATGCTGGGCCGGTTCGGAGTGGCCCGCTCCACCATGCCCGGGGGCTGCAACTTCGGGGTGCGCCCCATCGACCAGCATATCAAGGGCCTGACGGCCTTGGGGGCCGCCGTGGACGTGCAGGAAGGCGGCTTCATCTATGGGGAGGCGGCCGGCCGCCGGCTTCGGGGCGCCCAGATCTATCTGGACAAGATCTCCGTGGGGGCCACCATGAACATCATGATCGCCGCCGCCATGGCCGACGGCAAGACGGTCATTGAAAATGCCGCCCGGGAGCCCCATATCGTGGATCTGGCAAACTTCCTCAACTCCATGGGCGCCAACATTCGGGGCGCGGGCACCGATACCATCAAAGTCACCGGGGTATCCCGCCTTCACGGAGGCACCTACGCCATCATCCCCGACCAGATCGAGGCCGGGACCTTTATGGTGGCCACCGCCGCCTGCGGCGGGGAGGTTCTGATCCAGAACGTGATCCCCAAGCATTTGGACTGCATCAGCGCCAAGCTTCGGGAGATGGGCGTTACGGTGGAGGAGTACCCGGAATCCGTGCTGGTGCGCTCCACAGGGGAGCTGCGCCGGGCCAACGTGAAAACCCAGCCTTACCCCGGGTTTCCCACAGATATGCAGCCTCAGCTCAGCACCGCTCTGGCCTTGGCCAAGGGAACCAGCGTGGTCACCGAGGGCGTGTGGGACAACCGGTACAAATACGTCAACGAGCTGCGGAAAATGGGCGCCCAGATCCAGGTGGACGGGAAGACCGCCGTCATCGAGGGTGTGCCGTGTCTCACGGGGGCACCGGTGGCCGCCTGCGACCTGCGTGCGGGAGCGGCGATGGTCATCGCCGGCCTGTGCGCCTCCGGGGTGACCTATGTGGAGGATATCCAGTATATCGAACGGGGATACCAGAACTTCCCCGGCAAGCTCCGGGCCCTGGGCGGAGACGTGGTCCTGGTTTCGGAACCGGATAAGCCGGAGGCCCGGGGCGCCGCTGCCGGATGACGGTAGCGGTCTTTGCCAGCGGATCCACCGGCAATTGCGCACTGGTGTCTTGGAAAGATACCCACATCCTGGTGGACGCGGGGATCTCTCTGCGGCGCATCCGGGCCGCTCTGGCCCGGCGCCGCCTCCGGCCGGAGGATCTGGCCGGGGTGCTGGTTACCCATCAGCACAGCGATCACGTCCGCGGGCTGGAGATGCTGCTGAAATACCACCCCATGCCGGTCTGGGCCCCGCCCTCGGCGGCGGGGACCTTGGCCCGGACCCTGCCGGGCGCCGCTGGTTTTCTCCGGCCCCTGGAGCCGGGCCGGCCCTTTCCCCTGAAGGATGTCACCGTCACGCCGTTTTCCACCATGCACGATACGGGAGACAGCGTGGGGTATCTGTTCCGGGGGGATGTGCGCCTGGGGTTTTGCACCGATACCGGCTGCGTGACCGGAGAGATGCTCCGGTACCTCTCTGGCTGCGACGGAGCGGTGCTGGAGGCCAACCACGATGTGGGGATGCTCCGCCGGGGGCCCTATCCCCCGGCGCTCCAAAACCGGATCCTCTCGGACCGGGGGCACCTGTCCAATGAGCAGTGCGGAAAGCTGGCCTGCCGTCTGGCGGGAGAGGGCGCAAGATACATAATCCTGGGCCACTTGAGCCGGGAGAACAACCGGCCGGCCCTGGCGCTGGAAACCGTGGGCGCCGCTTTGGACGGGGCTGGGTTTTCCCACGTGAAACTGTGCGCCGCCCCGGAGGCGGACGACCTTGTTCTGGAGATACTGCCATGCTGGGAATCAGGCTCCTGTGCGTCGGCCGGCTGAAGGAGCCGTTTTATATCCAGGCCTGCGGAGAATATGAGAAGCGGCTGAGCCGCTACTGCTCCTATTCCCTGACGGAGGTGCCGGAGACGGGGGACCTACGCCGGGATGGCCAGGCTGTTTTGGAGAAGATCCCGCCGGGCGCCCGGGTGGTGGCCCTGTGCGTGGAAGGGGAGGCTGCGTCCAGCCCCGAGCTGGCCGGGTATCTGCACCGGTGCGCCTTGGAGGGGCACAGCCGTGTTTGTTTTGTCATCGGCGGCTCGGACGGGCTGAATCCGGCGGTGAAGCAGCGGGCACACTGGCGCTTATCCATGTCCCCAATGACCTTTCCCCACCACCTGGCCAGAGTCATGCTGCTGGAACAGATCTACCGCGCCTTTACCATCAACGAAGGCGGTAAATACCATAAGTGACGGGAGATACCATGGACAACGGAAACCAGGCCGCCCCCGATTGGGGCCGGCATATGCCCGGGGAGCTGCTGGACCGCTGGCCCCGGGACGAGAGCGGCGCGCTGGAAGCGCCGGTGTACCTGTGCCACTGCAGGGGCTTGGATATGGACGACGCCGTGCTGGTCGGCCGCATGGAGTCTTACGGTATCCCCTGCCTGCGCCAGTATCCCAACGACGGTGAGTTCGGTCGCCTGATCCTGGGCGTGAGCGGCACCGGCGTGGACATATTTGTGCCCGCCTGTCTGTGGGCGGACGCCTGCGAACTTCTCAAAGAGCCTGAAGAGGAAATGGAGGAAGAGCAATGAACTGGCGCGAAACCTATGAGGCGTGGCTGGATAGCCCTGTCCTGAGCGAAGAGGAATGGAAGGAACTGGATTCCATCCGGGACGATCCCCGGGAGATCGAGGATCGATTCTATGCGCCGCTAGTCTTTGGTACTGCCGGGCTCCGGGGCGTGATGGGCCTGGGGACCAACCGCATGAACATCCACGTGATCCGGCACGCCACACAGGCGTTTGCAGAGCTGATTGAGGCGGAAGGCCGGGAGGCCATGAGCCGGGGCGTGGTGGTCTGCTACGACTGCCGGATCAACAGCGACGTCTTTGCCCGGGAGGCTGCGGCCATAATGGCCGCCAACGGCGTCCATGTGCGTCTGTTCGAGTCCCTTCGGCCTACGCCGGAACTGTCCTTTGCCATCCGGCACTACGGCGCCCAGGCCGGCATCAACGTGACGGCCAGCCACAACCCAAAAGAGTACAACGGGTACAAGGTCTATTGGTCCGACGGTGCCCAGCTGCCGCCCCAGCACGCTGAGCAGATTGCCCGGCGCATGGAGAGCTCCGATATATTCCGCGCGCCCCGGCGCATGGATTTCCAGGAGGCGGTTGCCCAGGGCCTGATCGAGTTCCTGGGGGACGAGACCGACGAGGCGTTCCTGAAAAAGGTCATGGAGCAGGCGGTAAACCGGGATGTGGTGGCCGCTGTGGCCGACCGGATGCAGATCGTCTATACCCCCTTCCACGGCTGCGGCTGGAAGCTGGTGCCCGAGGCCCTGCGCCGGTTGGGTATCCGGCACCTGTATACCGTGGATGAGCAGATGGTGCTGGACGGGAACTTCCCCACAGTGAAAAGCCCCAACCCGGAAAATCCCGAGGGGTTCTATCTGGCCGTGGATCTGGCCAAAAAAGTGGACAGCAACCTGATCATCGGCACTGACCCGGATTCTGACCGGGTGGGTGTGATGGTGCGCCGGGGAGAGGACTTCGTCCCCGTTACCGGAAACCAGATGGGTGTGCTCCTGCTGGATTACCTGATCCGGGCCCGGCAGCAACAGGGCACCCTGCCGGCGAATGCCGCGGCTCTGACCACCATCGTTTCCACCTCCATGGTGCGGCGGATCTGCCAGGTCAACGGCATCCACTTTGAGGAGACCTTCACCGGGTTTAAGTTCATGGCCGAAAAACTGGCGGAATACGCCCAGGACGGCTCGTACCAGTATATCTTGGCCTTTGAGGAGAGCTATGGGTATATGGTGGGCGACTATGTGCGGGATAAAGACGCTGTGACCGCCTCTATGCTCATCGCCGAGATGGCCGCGTGGTATTTCTCCCGGGGCATGACCCTCTTGGACGCCATAGAGGAGCTGTACCGGAAATATGGCTATTTCCGGGAAGAGACCATCAACCTGTTTATGTACGGGGTGGATGGCTTGGAGAAGATGAAAGAGCTTATGGTGGCCCTCCGGGAGACGCCGCCTACGTCGGTGGGAGGCGTGCTGGTGGCCCGGGTCCGGGACTACCTTACCGGCGATATCCGTGTGCCGGGCTTGGGTGTGGTGGAGAAGACCGCCATCGCCGGAAGCAATGTGCTCTACTTTGAGCTGGAGGACGGCTCTGCCCTGGTGGTCCGTCCTTCCGGTACCGAGCCGAAGATAAAGATGTATGTCCTGGCCCGGGACGAGACCGCCCAGGGCTGCCAGGAAAAGAAAGCCCGCTTTGCTGAGTACGCCCGGAGCCTGGCCGGGTCCTGACAGCCGGGCGGTTCCGCCGACATTCTGCGATTGGAGGTTTATACCATGAAAAAGGCCTTAGTCCTTCTGCTGACGGTTGTCCTGCTGGCCGGGGTTTTCTCCGGCTGCGGCGACAAGGAATGGACCGGAAAGCACGAAGTGGAGATGGTGATAGACCATTACGGCACGATCGTTTTGGAGATCAACTGCGACGCCGCGCCTCAGACCGCGTCCAATTTCCTGAACCTTGTCCGGAAAGGGTTTTACAACAAGCTGACCATCTACCGGGTGATCAACGGCTTTGCCATCTACGGGGGTGACCCCAACGGCAATGGCACCGGGTCCTCCGGCACCACCGTCACAGGGGAGTTCATTTCCAACGGGTTTAATAACCCCCTGTCCAATACCCGAGGCGCCATCGGCATGGCCCGGGGCGTCCATAAGGACAGCGCATCCTGCCACTTCTATATCATGCAGGGAGACGCCACTTATCTGGACGGAGACTTTGCCGTGTTTGGATACGTGACCTCCGGCATGGAGGTGGTAGATCAAATCGCCGCCAATGTGACCGTTACCGGCGCGGACGGATATGTGTCCCTGGCCAATCAACCGGTGATCACCTCCATGAAGGTCGTAAACTGAAAACCGGCTCCTCTGGAAGCCGCATTGGGAGCCCCCGTATGCCGGGCATACGGGGGCTCGTTCTGCCCGCCGCCGGTATGGGCAAGGGAAAACGGCCGGACGTGCCAGCCGGAAACCATTGGACTCGGCCCCCGGCAGGGCGGGGCGCCTTGGAGCCGAAGCCCGCCGGGAACCTGTCCCGTACCCGCAGGCCAAGCCAGCCCCGCCCCGGATCACCGGGCTGCTTTCCCCAGGGGAAGATGATAAAATTTACAAAAAATAAAAAAATAATTACATTTTGTTACTTTTGCCTATGGGCAAACACCGGCCAATATGGTATAGTAAGGCAACCCGGGGGGATACCCCGCAGAACACCGGGAGGGATCTGGCAATGAAAGCGATGAAAAAGACGGTGGCGCTTCTG
Organism: uncultured Oscillospiraceae bacterium; assembly: GCA_944385885.1. Classification (GTDB taxonomy): domain Bacteria; phylum Bacillota; class Clostridia; order Oscillospirales; family Oscillospiraceae; genus Apopatocola. Next base: position 8,632 of record CALWYY010000057.1, read on the forward strand.
CTAATTTGCAGTTTGATGGTCTGTGCTTTGGCGGCCATGACGCCGGCCACGGCAGCGGACGACCGGGTGCGCACGGTGGTGGGAGCGGACCTGACCAACGAGCAGACGGAGACGGTGTACGCCGCGTTCGGGGTGGCCCGGGGCAGCGTGACAGAGCTTACCATGACCAATGAGGAGGAGCGGGCCTATCTGGAAGGCCTGGTGGAGGAGAGCGTGATCGGCACCAACTCCATCTCCTGTGTATATCTGGAGCTTCTGGAGGAAGGAGCGGGCAGCTCCGTTTCGGTAAACAATGTGACCTGGTGCACCCAGGAGATGTACCAGGGGGCCCTGGCCACCGCGGGGGTAACGGATGTGCGGGTGATTGTGGCGGCGCCCTTCCCTGTGTCTGGGACGGCGGCTTTGGCGGGAATCTATAAGGCCTATGAGAGCCTGACCGGGGAGGAGCTGGACGAGACGGCCAAGCAGGTGGGGACCCAGGAACTGGTCACCACGGCGGAGCTGGCGGACGAGCTGGGCGGCTACGATGCGGCCCAGTTAGTGGAAGAGCTGAAGTATATTCTGGACGACACCCGGAATATGACCGACGAGGAACTTCATGCCCGCATCGGGGAGATTGCCGCCCAGTACGACATCCAGCTCAACGATAGCCAGATTCGCCAGCTGGCGGGCCTGTGCCGGCAGCTGGAGAAGCTCAGCGACAGCGAGCTGGTCCAGAGAGTGGAGGACATCCAGAACACGGTGGAAAAGCTGGGCCAGGTAAAGGAAACGGCCTCGGGCGTTGCGGCCTCGGTTCAGAACTTTTTCCAAAAGGTAGGCAATTTCTTCTCCCGTATTTTTGGCGG
>CALWYY010000058.1 GCA_944385885.1 uncultured Oscillospiraceae bacterium
GGTAAAGGCCCAGTACCCTCCCTCATGGCGTCCCAAAAGAGTACCGTTTAGCCGGACCTCCGCCGTCTGATCTACGCCGCCAAAATGCAGAAGTACCCGGCTTTTTTGAAAACCTTGTGGTAGGGAGAATTTCCGCCGGTAGTGCAGGTACTCCTTTGGTCCCGGACCCCGGGAGGCCCCAGACAGGGGCGATTCGGGCGAAAAGGGAACCAAGATCTGCCCATCCCACCGGCGGGGCCGCTGAATCGAGGAGGTAATGGCGTAATCCCAAAGGCCATTTAGGTTTACATAACTATCCCGCACCATTTGAGGCCGGGGGTACTCGGGCAGAGGATGCTCCCGGTCCAACGTCCGCCCCCATTTAGTTGACATAATACTCATCTCTCCAGCGCCTCCAGTTTCTCCCGCCGGATGCGGGCGGCGTCCCGTTTTACATACCAAGCGGGGATCAGGATAAACAGGGCCACCACCGCCGCGCCCAGGAACAGCTCATAGGGATACAGGTAGCTGCCGGCGTAGCTGGGGTATTTGGCCAGGACCTCGGCGGAGGGTTCCAGGGCCACGGCCCGGATGATAAACGGGTCAATAATGCTGGCCAGGACCATGGGCAGCATGATATAAATAACCATTTTGACGCTCTGGGTGGCGCCGGCCCGGCCTGGGGGCGTATAATCCCGGGCGGAGGCGGTGAACAGGCCTGCCATCATCAGGTTGCCCGCCATAATCAGCGTGCCGCCCACGCACAGCAACGCCATGGCGTGGCCCAAAAAGCGGATGGAGTAAGCGATCAGCCCTCCGGCTACCTGGATGAGGGCCACCGGGTAGTAGAACCGTTCCTTGCCAAACCGGTCCATAATCCGTCCGGCCGCTACGGACAGTACCGCAGAGGCAAGGACCACCACGGCAATGGGGACAATATAATTTTCAATGCCCAAAGTGATCTCCACCAGCGAGATCATATACGGCTGCCACAGCTGCATAGCCAGCCCCGAAAACATCATCCCCAGAAAGCAGACGTAAATCATCCGATTTTCCCGGACGCTCCGGGGAAGGAAGGCGTACAGGACCTCCCGCAGATAGGTTTGGCCTCCAGTGGGGCGCAGCGTGGAGCTATCCTGGAAGATCCATAGTCCCACCACGCCGGTGACGGTGGTCATGCCGCCTAAAATTAGGAAAAACCCGGTCCAGTTTCCCTGGACGGTCATGCCGTCAAAGCCGGCAAAGATCACCATGAGAGACAGGATGGGCATGAGGCTGAGAATTATGTCAACCAGACCCCGGTTGGTCACATCGGTCACGTCGGTGACCCAGGCGGAGAAGGCGGCGTCGTTGGCGGTGCTGCCGATGGCGGACATGACGCAGTCCATGACCACAAAGAGGATAACGGCGGCCAGGGTATTTCCGGCCACCTGGCCGTTGCCGAACAGGGCGAAGGCGCCGGTGGTAATACCCCAGAGGATATAGCCCCAGCACACGAAGGCCCGCCGCCGACCCACCCGATCCGACCAGGCGGCGGAAAAGATCGTGGCCAGGGCGGCGGCCACGGCGGAGGCAGCCACGGTGGCGGAGGTGGCCCAACCGTCGGCGGTAATGTTTTTCTGAATGAAGGTGGCAAAGTAGACGTTTTCCACCATCCAGGCCATTTGGCCCATAAAACCGAAGAGAAGCAGGCTGGTCCATACCCGGCCGGGGAGGCGGGTGGGCTTTTCAACGATCAGGGGCTTGTTTTCCATGGTCAGGCTCCTTTCTCTTACGAAGATGGAAGAACAGGAGGGCGGCGCCCGCTGCGGCAAAGAGAGCGATAAATTGAGACGTGGCCAGAGGCCCCACAAAGCCGCGGGGATCAGCCCGCCAGAACTCTATGACAAACCGGCCCAAGCTGTACAGGGCCAGATAGAGCACCCCGGTCATGCCGTCAATGTGCCGCCGGCGGTCGTAAAACAGCAGCAAGCCTGCCAGCAAAAAATCGCCGGCTGCGGAATACAGCTGCACAGGGACCAGAGGGATGCCGGCGGGAGCGGAGCTGCCGGCGGGGAAAGTTACTCCCAGACCGGAGGCGGGGACACCGTAGCAGCAGCCCGCCAGAAAGCAGCCCAGCCGGCCAAAGCCCTGGGCCAGGGCTACCGGCGGCGCGAAAAGATCCAGCCATTGGGGGAACGCCATCCCCTTTCGCTGGCAGCATAGCCAGCCGGCCGTTAAACCCAGCAGGATCCCGCCGTATACCACAAAGCCTTCCCCGCCCAAGGCCTTCCATGGGGCCTGGAGCACCTCCTGCCAGTGGGCGGCGGCGTAAAAGAGTTTGGCGCCGACAACTCCCGCCAGCAGGCACACCACGGCCAGGATCGTGACGGAGGACTGGGGCAAGCCTCTTTTTTCCGCCCGATGCCAGGCCAGGTACAGGGCCGCTACCACACCCAAGCCCAGCATAAGACCGTAGCTGTGGATTACCAGGGGCCCGATGGTAAGAAGAACAGGATACATAGTGCCCACGCGCCTTTCTTGCTTTAAGAAAATTATAGCACATCCGGCGGGCCATGCCAACGGCGGAACGGTCCGTTGGAACAACTTCCGGACGGGGAAAAGCGGGCGGGAAAAGCCGCCCAAAAGTGGGCCTTCCCCGCTCCGGGGGGCGGGGAAGGCCCGGCACCCCTGGAATACCGCGCTGGGGCCGCCTCCCCGCCGGGACCCGCCGGACGCCGTCCTCCAGGGGGCCGGGGGGCGGACCCGGACGGCTTCCAGAGGCTGGGAGATACGGAAACGGCGGCGCCGGAGACCCGGCGCCGCCGTTTAAATACGGTTCAAAATATGGGCAGCAGCCCGGCCAGCAGGCCAAAAAAGACGCCGAAGGCGTACAGCAGGCCCAATGTAATCAGATTGTCCTTGGCATGGCGGTTCATGCGCGCCAGCACCAGATATCCTACCCCGGAACCGGCCAGCAGGCCGGAGAGCATGGCCCCCGCGGACATGCCGCCCTCCAGGTACAAGGTGGTGAGCACCACGCTGGCCGCGCAGTTGGGGATCAGGCCGATCAGACCGGCCAAAAGCTCCCCCACCACCGGCCGGTTAAGAATAAACCCGGTAAGGCGGTCGTCTCCCACCAGCTCCACCGCCAGATTTACCACCAGGGTGATCCCCAGCAGGAACAGGAAAATTTTCAGCGTATGCCGCAGGGCAGACGGCAGGATGCCTTCCTCGCAGCGGCAGCCCTCTTTCCGGCACATCTCCCCGATGGAGATCTCCCGCCCGGGGAAGAAACGCCGCTCCACCGCGTCTACCAAGATCCCGGCTGCCATGCCGGCCAGGGCCTTAAAGGCCAGTATCTTCAGGATAAAGCCGCCGGGGACGCTATGGGACAGGAGGATGGGCAGCATCTCATCGGAGGTGGACAGAAACACCGCCAGCAGCGTCCCCCGTGTAATGACGCCTCCTGCGTACAGGTTAGCGGTGGCGGCGGAAAAACCGCACTGGGGGATGACTCCCAGCAGCGAACCGGCTACCGGCCCCCAGGCCCCCGCCCGGTGGACGAGAGAGACGGTCTTTTCCTCCGCCTTATGCTCGATCAGCTCGATGAGCAGGTAGGCGGCAAAGAGAAAGGGCAGCAGCTTCAGGCTGTCCTCCAAGGTGTGGATCAAAACGTGCAGGACCAAAGACCGGAACGCTCCTTTGCGGTATTCGTATTGGACGTCCAAACGTCCACCACCGCATTATAGCACTCAACCGCCGGGACAAACAACCTTTTTTGAAAACTCCCGCAAAAAAACCGGGCGGCTTTTGTAAAGCCGCCCGGCAGAACCGGAGATTATTCCATGTATTCCTTCCGGCGCTTGAGATAAATGACGATCACTACCACCAGGGCCACAATGGTCAGGGCCAGGATGGAGATCCACAGCCAGCGCAGGGACCCGCCGCTCTCCGAGGGATCCTTCTGCCCGTCCGGGCTGGCGTCGGGAGAGGCGGAACTGGCCGCGCCTTCAATGGTCAGCACCGCCGGATCGCTGGTGACTTCCCCGGCCGTGTTGGTGACGATGCAGCGGTACTGATAGCCGCTGACGGAATCCTCCGAGGTCTCCACCGTGTAGCTGGCGCTCACCGCGCCGGTGATGTTGACCCAGCCGGAGCCGTCGCCTTTATCCACTTGCCACTGGCACAGCAGAGGCGTGGTGCCGCTGGCGGTCACCGAGAAGGTGGCGGTGCTGCCCGCCTGGACCGTTTTATCCACCGGCTGGGTGGTGATGGTGGGAGCTACCGTGGGATCGGATTTCTTGATGACGAACTTGGCCTCGGCGCTGCCGTCCTCATAGACGATGGTCACCGTGTGGGTGCCGTCCGTGAGCTTCTCCAGGTACGTGGGACGCAGGGTGACGGTCTTTCCGTCGTCGGAGGCCACCAGGTTAGCCGCGGCCACATCCACCCCGTCCACCTGGGTTTTGACGTATTCGGAATCCCCATCGGTGGTGAAGTCCAGCCCGGTTTCCGTGCCGGTCTCCCATTCGGCGTTCTGGCCGGAGGTGACCTGGTAATCGCTGCCGGAGACGGTAATGGTCAGCTGGCGCGTGGCGCTGCCGGTGCTGTTGGACGCCTTAAGAGTGAAGCGGTAGGTGCCGCTGAGGGTGGGGGTACCGGAGATAACGCCGGTGGTGGTGTTCAGGGCCAGGCCGTTGGGAAGCTTGCCCGTGTAGCTCCAGGTAATGGGCTTGGCGCCGGTAACGGAAATGGTCTGTTTGTATTCCGTGCCCATCACAGCAGCGGGCAGGGAAGTGGTGGTAATGGAGGGCGCCGCGGGAACCGTGCCGCCGCCTGTACCCGTACCTGTGCCCGTGCCGCCGCCGGTCACGCCAGTGACCGTTACGGTCTGGTTGGAGGTGATGTTCCGGATGGTGTAGACCCCGTTGGAGGGAGTGAGAATGGTATTATTGGCTTTTACAGTGAAGCCCACGCCCTTGGAGTAGCCGGCGGCCAGGTTCACCGTGAAGCTGAAGGAGCCGCCATAGGCCACCGGGGAGGAGGATCCGCCCGTAACGGTGGTGGTGTAGCCGGTCCCGGAGGGAAGCTTCACCGTATAGGTGGCCGGCTCGTTGGCCACGCCGGAGACAACCACGTTCTGGTTTTCGGTGATATCGTAGATGGTGTAGATCCCGTTGGTTTCCTTGAGCGTCAAACCATTGGCCTTGACGGCGAAGTTGGCGCCCTTCTTATAGCCGGGCTTGAGTGTCACGGTAAAGCTGTAGTCGCTGTGGGAAGAGATGGGGGAGGAGGAACCGGTGCAGGCCTGGATGGTGTAGCTCACATCGGTGGAGAAACCGATGGTGTACATCTCGTTGTCCACGCCGGAAACGGTGATCGTCTGGTCTGCCATCACGCCCTTGATGGTGTAGATCCCGCTGATCTCGGTCAGGGTGACACCATTGGCTTTGACGGCGAAGTTGGCGCCCTTCTTGTAGCCGGGCTTGAGGGTCACGGTAAAGCTGTAATCGCTGCCGGAAGAGATGGGGGAGGAGGAACCGGGGTAGGCCTGGATGGTGTAGCTTACATCGGTGGAAAAGCTGATGGTGTACTTCTCATTGGCCACGCCGGAGACCGTAATCGTTTGATTCTCGGTGATTCCTTTGATGGTGTAGATCCCGCTGCTCTCTTTGAGTACCACCCCATTGGCCTTGACGGCGAAGTTGTCGCCCTTCTTATAGCCGGGATTGAGGGTTACGGTGAAGCTGTAATCGCTGCCGGAGGAGATGGGGGAGGAGGAGCCGGCGCAGGGCTCAATGGTGTAGCTGGGATCGGTGGAGAAAGTGATGGTGTACATCTCGTTGGCCACGCCGGAGACAACGACTTCCTGATCCTTGGTGATATTCTCAATGGTATATACCCCGTTTTTCTCCTCCAGCGTCACCCCATTGGCCTTGACGGCGAAGTTGTCGCCCTTCTTGTAGCCGGGCTTGAGGGTCACGGTAAAGCTGTAATCGCTACCGGAGAGAACCGGGGAAGAGGAGCCGCTCTGCGGCTCGATCGTATAGCTCACATCCTCGGAGAAGGTTACGGTATAGCCCTTTACCACGCCCTCCACGGTAACGTTCTGG
>CALWYY010000059.1 GCA_944385885.1 uncultured Oscillospiraceae bacterium
TGGTCCAGATCTGGTAAAGAAGTTCCGGGTCACCGGTGTAGTCCACGTCCTGGATGTCCGCGTCCATCTCCAGCCCGGCGGCGCTCCAGCGGGGCTCCAGCTGCACGATGGCCCGGCGGAGCTGCTCTCCTAAGGGAAAGGTTTCCGCCCGGGGCTGGATTTCCCGGTGGTCGATCCGGGACAGGCGCAGCATATTCCCTGTCAGCTCTGTTAACCGCTGTGCCTCGTCGGCGATGAGACGGGCGTATTCCCGTTCTTCCCCCTCCGTCAGTCCCCCCTCCGCCAGAAGCTGGGCGTAGCCGTTCATGATCGACAGGGGCGTCTTCAGCTCGTGGGAGACGTTGGAGATAAAGTCCTTGCGCAGGTACTCGTTGGATTTCAGCTGGGCGGCCATGCGGTTGAAATTCCGCTGCAGCTCGCCGTATTCCTCCACCCGGTCTTTTTTGATGGACACCCGCACGTCGAAATTCCCCGCCGCGATCTCCCGGGTGGCCCGGCTCAGCTCCCGGATGGGATTGGTGGTGGAGCGGGAGGTAAAGGTTACCGCCAGGGCGATGGCCGCCGCCGCCAGCAGCAGCAGCACGATGTCCTTGGCGGCAAAGCCGAAGAGCAGGTACCGCAGGGTGTTGCGCTGCAGGATGATCCCGTTTCGCACCAGAAACCCCATCAGCAGGGTCATCAGGGAGGAGGCAATGACCAAAAGGTACAGCAGGATGGTCAGCCTGGACCGGATGCGCCTCATCGGACCACCGCCCGGTATCCCAGCCCCCGTACCGTCTGAATCTCAAAATCCGCCAGAGCCGCCAGCTTCTCCCGCAGGCGCCGGATATGAGTGTCCACCGTGCGGGGATCGGATTCGCTGTCGTAGCCCCACAGCTCGTCCATGAGCATCTGCCGGGTAAAGATCCGGGCCGGACAGGAGAGCAGCTTTTCCAGAAGGGCAAACTCCCGGGGCCGGAGCTGGCAGGAGAAGCCTTTGCCCTCCACGGTCAGCGTGTCCGCCCGCAGGGTCACACTCCCCACCCGCAGCGTCTCATTCTGCTGCATGCCGCACCGGCGCAGCAGCGCCTCCACCCGCAAAAGCAGCTCCTCAAAGTCCACCGGCTTCGTCAAATAATCGTCTGCCCCAGACTGGAACCCCTCCCGTTTATCTTCCAGGGAGTCCCGGACCGTGACCAAAAGCACCGGCGTGGTTACCCCCGCTTCCCGCAGCTCCCGGGTCAGGCTGTATCCGTCCAGCCGGGGCATCATTACGTCGGCCACAATGAGATGCACGTGCGTGTGATCCAGTATTTCCAGCGCCGCCATCCCATCCTCCGCCGGCAGCACCGTGTAGCCCGCCCGCTGAAGATGGATGCCCATGAGTTTCCGCAGCCCGGCGTTATCCTCCACAACCAGAATGTTTGTCATACGCCCGCCTCACTACCGGCTCCCCGGTGGAGATTTTTTATATTATAATATAGTACCCCGGACCCCCGCCTGTCAATAGAAGGGGGCCCGGGCAAGGTTTTTTCCCGTAAGGACTCGCCAACGGCCCGGCCATGGTGTATGATACCAGGGACGGACACAAAAGCGGAGGAGAGGTATGGACAGAGAATACGCAAAGGCCGTGGTGACGGACAAGGGGGCGGATGCCCTGCGCTGCGGCCATCCCTGGGTGTTCCAGGGGGAGATCCTGGGGGAGGACGGCTGCCGGGACGGGGAGCTGGTGGACGTATACACCCGGCGGGGACGCTGGATGGGCACAGGGTTTTGGAACGGCCGTTCCCGCATCCGGGTGCGTATCCTGTCCCGGAACGCCAACGACCGCTTCGACGAGGCGTTTTTCCGCCGCCGGGTGCGGTATGCCCTGGATTACCGGTGGGCTGTGATGGGCGGGGACGTGGCCGCCTGCCGGTTGGTGTTCGGGGAAGCGGACGGCCTGCCGGGGCTGACGGTGGACCGGTTCGAGGATGTGCTGGTGACGGAGGTGCTGTCCCTGGGGATGCAGAAGCGCCGGGACCTTCTGTACCGGCTGCTCCGGGAGGAGCTGGAGGCGCGAGAGGCCCGGGTGCGGGTGATCTACCAGCGGGGAGACTCCCCGCTTCTGGCCAAGGAGGGGCTGGACCCGGAGCAGGGAGCATACCCCGGCGAGGGGCTGGACCCGGACCCGGACGGACACGTGCGCATCCGGGAGAACGGGCTGGTATTTGACGTGGACTATATCCGGGGCCAGAAAACCGGCTTCTTCCTGGATCAGAAATACAACCGGGCGGCGGCGGCCAGGCTGGCTGCCGGCCGGCGGGTGCTGGACTGCTTTACCCATACGGGGGCCTTTGCTCTCCACTGCGCCGCGGCTGGGGCTGAGCATGTTACGGCGGTGGACGTGTCCCAGGAGGCGCTGGACCGGGCCCGGGAGAACGCCCGGCTCAACGGTCTGGAGGGAAAGGTGGATTTTCTCCGCCAGGATGTGTTCCACCTGCTGACGGAGCTGGCCCGGACCGGGCGACGGGACTACGATTACATCCTTTTGGATCCGCCCGCCTTCACCAAGAGCGGGGAGACGGTGGAAAATGCCTTCCGAGGGTATAAGGAGATCAACCTCCGGGCTATGAAGCTTCTGCCCCGGGGCGGGTATCTGGCTACTTGCTCCTGTTCCCGGTTCATGACGGAAGAGCTGTTCCGCCGGATGCTTCGGGAGGCGGCGGCGGACGCGGCGGTAAGCCTGCGGCAGATCCAGTGCCGGCAGCAGAGCCCGGACCACCCTATCCTGTGGGGCGCCCCGGAGACAAACTATTTGAAATTTTTCCTGTTCCAGGTGGTTTGAGCCGCCCGCAGGAGAGAGGAGACAGTATGAAAGTCGGAATCATTCGCTGTATGCAGACAGAGGATTTTTGCCCGGGGACCACGGACTTCCGGGTGCTCCAGGCCCGGCAGGGGGCCTTTGAGGGAGCCGCCGGCCCGGTGGAGCTGGTAGGGTTTGCTTCCTGCGGAGGCTGCCCGGGAAAGAAGGCCGTTCTGCGGGCCCGGGAGATGGTGCGCCGGGGGGCGGATACCATCGCCCTGGCCTCCTGCGTGGGCAAGGGAACGCCCATCGGGTATCCCTGCCCCTTTGCCGGGCAGATCCAGGAGTGCCTCCGGCGGGATCTGGGGGAGGATGTTACCATCCTGGACCATACCCACTGAGACGCAAAGCGCCCCTGCCGTCCAGGGGGACGGCAGGGGCGCCGGAGCTTTTGAAAGCTTACCGCACAAAGGGGATCTGGCAGGTCCGCGGTTTGAGAAGGCTGCCGGCCCGGTCTGGCGCCCCCCGCCTGGAGAGAACGCCTCAGGCGGTGGCCGCTGCGTCCAGTGCGCGGCCGAAGGTGTCGAAGATCAGCTTCCGCCCCTCTGCCGTGGGATGGATGCCGTCCTCGCACAAAAGCCCGTCCATCCGACGGCGGGACAGGAAAGCCTGGCGCAGGTCGATCACCGGCACATCCATGGACTCCGCCACGTCCCGCACCGCCAGGGCGTACCACTCCTCCCAGCGGTATATGGCGGTCACGTCTCCCAGCCACTCCAGGATCCGCTTCCGGCTCAGGCCGTCCCGGCAGATCCACCGGAGATACCGCTCCGGGTCTACCGGGATGGGAATGGCGGCCACCGGCCGGGCCCCCGCCTGGCGCAAGAGCTGGATGGCCTCCCCGTATACCCGGCGGAAAAGACCCATGGGCGTTTTGCACTGGTGCTCGGCCCAGGGCTTCGCCGCTACCTCCGCCCAGGCAAAGTCGCTGTCGTTGCCCCCGTATTCCAGGATGGCCAGCCCCTCCGGCGCCCCGTGCAGCGATAAATCCCGCCGGATCAGTCCCAGACCCTTTTCCACCGTGGCCCCAAACCGGCATAGGTTCCGCACCGATATCCCCCGCTCCCGGGTGAATTCCTCCTGGCAGCTGGAATCCAAAATGTATTTCCCCTCCGCCAGGGTCACCCCGCGGAGGACCGAGTCGCCATAAAGTGTGATCGAGCCCATGACCATGCACATCCGTTTCTTTTATCTGGTAATAAATACTATATAACACAATAAAAAAGAAAAGTCAATCCGGCACGAAAAACCGAATGTTGCATTTTCTTGTCGCCTATGGTAGGATCGGTCCAGAGCCTGGGGAAAGGAGAAAAGAGGATGGAAGAGGGAACCCGGTTTCAGCAGGCGCTGCGGGAGCGCCTGTGCGCCCGCCGTCTGCCCCGTTGGGAGGAGCTGCCGGATTTTGATCTGTATATGGACCAAGTGCTGGCCCTGGCCGGGCGGTATTTGGGGTCCGGCCCGGAGACAGGGGAGAAGGCACTGACGGCATCCATGGTGAACAACTACGTCAAGATGGGGGTCATGCCGCCGCCGGTGAAGAAGCGGTACGGACGGATGCACATCGCCCACCTGCTGGCCATCTGCGTGCTGAAGTCGGTGCTGTCCATCTCGGAGATCCGGGAGCTCATCCGCCGGGAACTGTCGGGGGAGGGGGCCGCCCAGGCGTACGACCGGTTCTGCCGGCTGTACCAGGAGATGAACGCCGCTGTGGCGGAGGCGGTCCGGGAGCTGCCGGAGGAGCCGGAGGAAGAGGCCCTGCGGGGCCTGCTGCTGCACGCGGCCCTGCGGGCCCGGGCGGAGCAGTCCCTGGCCCAGGAGGCGCTGCTGCTTTTGCCCCCGGAGTCCGGAAGGGAGAAAAAATAGGCTGCGGAAAGGGCTGCCCTGGAGGCGGCGCCTTTCGGAGCTGGGTAGGAATGGGAAAGGACCTGCCACTGGCAGGCCCTTTTTGCGGCGCTGGCGGTCAGCCGGCGCGCTTTCCCGCCACGATGTATACCACCGAGGCCGCGCACAGGCAGAAGGGGTAGAACAGATAAGGTATGATCTGGCTGGCGGAGACGGCGAAGCCTGCCGCGGAGGCGGCGGAGATAGCCAGCAGCATCTGGGCGCCATAGGGCAGGATCCCCTGGAAAATGCAGGAAAAGGTATCCAGCAGTGAGGCGGTCCGCCGGGGGGAGATGCCGTATTCCTGGCTCATCTCCCGGGCGATGGGGCCGGCCATGACGATGGCCACGGTATTGTTGGCGGTGGCCACGTCCATGGCGCCCACCAGCAGGGCAATGCCCGCCTGGCCGCCCTTGTGGGTCCGGCATAGGCGGCGGATCATCTGCAGAAGCCAGGCAAACCCGCCGTAATCCCGGATCAGCCCGCACAAGGCGGAGACCAGCACGGTTACCAGAATAGTCTCATACATGCCGGAGATGCCGCTGCCGATGCTGGAGAGCATGGCCATACCTCCCGTGGTACCGGTAACCAGGGAGATGGCGGCGGCGGAGACGGTGCCGGCCAGAAGGACCAAAAA
>CALWYY010000060.1 GCA_944385885.1 uncultured Oscillospiraceae bacterium
AGGGCCTGCCTGGGCGGCGGCCCCGGACGGAGCCCGCGGACTCCCGCCGGCTGGGAGGAATCCCCGCCCGGAAACCCGATTGGGAAAAGGTCCACATAGCGGCGCGCCCCCCGCTCAGCAGCGGGGGGCGCGCTGTCTCCATATCCGGCCGGCCGGTTACAGGGGCTGCTTTTTTATCAAGGCAAAGCGCCGGGGGTACCCGGAGGGGGTGGGGGAAACTTTGGCCACCAGCACAAGGCTGTGCACCGCCTCTGCGCCGGGGATGGAGTATTTTTCCACCCGGCCCGGGCCGCCGCCCAGGCGGCGCAGGGCGCTTCCAGCCTCCTGCAGCTCCTCCTCCGGCGCCGGGCCTTTCATAGCCGCGAAAAGCCCCCCTTTTTTCACCAGAGGCAGGCAGAGCTCGCTGAGCAGGTTCAGCCGGGCCACCGCCCGGGAGGCGACCACGTCAAAGCTCTCCCGCAGCTCTCCCGCCTCCTCCGCCCGGCCGGCCAGGCACGTCACGTTCCCCAGCCCCAGGGTTTGGCACACCTCCCGCTGAAAGGCCACCCGCTTCTGCTGGCTGTCCAGCAAGGTGACCTGCACCTCAGGCTCCAGAATGGCCAGCACCAGGCCGGGAAACCCCGCCCCGGACCCCACATCCGCCAGGCGCCGTCCTTTCAGGGGCAGGTGGCGCAAAAGCGCCGCGCAGTCCAGAAAATGCAGCCTGGCCGTGTCCTCCTCCCCCTGGATAGCGGTGAGGTTCATCACCTGATTGCGCTGGGAGAGAAGGCCGTGGTAGGCCTCCAGCCTGTCCAGGGCCGCCTCTTCCGGCTGGACGCCCAGTTCCGGGAGCCCCTCCCGGAGAATCTCTTTCATGCGGCTCATACAAAAAACGGCGGGGGATGCCCCCGCCGCCCTCCTGTCTTTTATGTTTTGCCGGAAAACCGGTGTCCGCACCGGGGGCAGGTAATGTGGATGCGTCCCTTGCCGCGGGGCACCCGCAGGCGGTTTTTGCAGCCGGGGCACTGGAAAAAGCGGTACTCCCGGCTCTGGCGCAGCCGGATGAACCAGCCCTGCACCCCGCTTTTCAGCCGCCGTACCCGGCCCAGGAACCAGAGGTTCTCCGCCTGGCGGCGGGCCAGGTTCCGGGAAAACATCCGGTACAGCGCCCAGACCAGAAGGACCATGCCCAGAAATTCCGGCAGGCTTCGGCGGATGACCTGCCCCAGCAGGCTCAGAAACAGGGCCCCTGCCGTCAGCGCCAGCCCCAGCTGGTCAAATCCGTTGCGTGCCGCCATGAAACTGCGCAGTCTATTCCGCATGGTCTGTCTGATCTCCCTCCGCGAAAAGCCTATCCGACTGTCGAATATGATAGCACGCCCCCATGGAGGCCGTCAAGAAACGGATGGTAACAGAACGGCGTGCGGCATATCCCCCTGGGGGGATGCATAGGCTGTAACGCTATGAAAGGAGGCAGGCATGGAATGAAACGGTACCTTCCCATGCTGTGCGCTGCTGTTCTGGCCGTACAGGCGATAGTCCGCACGGGGGCGGTGGATGCCCTGGCGGTGCGGGTAAAGGATGCCGTAGCCAGCGGGGAGCTGGCGGCGGCGACGCTGACGCTGGAGCTGGGAGCGCCCCGGCCGGCAGGGCAGGAGGCCCTGCCGGTCCCCGCCGGAGAAATCGAACCTACCCCGGCGCCCACCCCGGACCCCACGCCCACACCCTCTCCCACACCGGTTCCGGAACCGACGCCGGACCCGGCACAGACGCCGGATGCATCCCCGGCTGCCGGTTCGGAGGACGCATCCTCCGGCGTGGAGATCCTGGCGTTTACCGACACGCCGGGGGTGGAGCTGAAAAACAATACCAGCTTTACGGTGGACGTGGCGGTTCTGCTGGGAGAGACCCTGTCCCAGAGCCTGCCGGCGGAGGGCCCCCAGATTCTCATTGTCCATACCCATGGGACCGAGGCCTATCAGCAGGCGGAGGGGGAGACCTATGAAGAGTCCGACCCGTACCGGACCCTGGACACGGCCTACAACGTGGTGCGGGTGGGAGACGCCCTGCAGGAGGCGCTGTCGTCCTGGGGGCTTTCCGTGGTCCACGACCGGGAGCTGTACGACTACCCCAGCTACGCCGGGTCCTACACCCGCAGCGGGGCCTCCGTGGAGGCTTGGCTGGCCCAGTACCCGGACATTGCCCTGGTCATCGACCTGCACCGGGACGCGGTGGGCACCGAGGATGTGGTATACAAAACCCGGGCCGTGGTGGAGGGGAAAACCTCCGCCCAGGTGATGCTGGTGATGGGCACCGGGGAAAACGGGCTGGAACATCCCTACTGGCGGGAGAACCTGAAACTGGCGCTCGCCATGCAGAAAGCCATGGACGATAAGTACCCCACCCTCACCCGGCCCATCAACCTGGCCCAGGAGCGGTACAACCAGCATCTGACCCAGGGCTCCCTGATCCTGGAGGTAGGCAGCAGCGGCAACACCCTCTCGGAAGCCCTGTGCGCCGTGGAGCTGTTTGCCGACGCGGTGGCGCCGCTGCTGCTGTCCCTGGTGGAACAACCGGGTTAAAACCCGGTCCTCCTGTCCATAATGGAAGCATCCAAGGACAGGAGGCGAGAACGTGACAGTAAACGAGATCATGACGGGCCGGGTCGTCACCATCGGCCAGGACGAACCGGTCTCCGCCGCGGCCCGGCTGCTCAAGCGCCACAATTTGGGGGCGCTGCCGGTATGCGACGGCAGCGGGCGGCTCCGGGGAATGCTGACGGACCGGGATATCGTGCTACGGTGCGTGGCGGCGGACACGGACCCCAAGACCACCCGGATCGGGGAGATCATGTCCCGAGGGATCGTGACGGCGGGGCCGGAGGACACGGTGGAGCAGGCGGCGGCGGTGATGTCCCGGGACCAGGTACGCCGCCTGCCCGTAACCCGGGAGGGCCGGGTGGTGGGGATGGTGAGCCTGTGCGACATGGCCCGGCGGGAGAGCTGCGGCATGGAATGTGCCCAGGCCATCCAAAATATCTCCGCCAACGTAAAGCGGCGGTAACGGCGGCGCCGGCGGGGAAACCCGCCGGCGAAATTTTTTTATATCCCCCCTTGACAAACCGGGGAGGGGCTGCTATATTAATAACAGAAATCATTACTGTTTGGTAAAGGATATGGGGACAGAACGACGACACAGCCGAAAACGGGAGGCGATCCGCCAGCTTCTGGCCCAGACCCGGGAGCATCCCAGCGCCGAGACCATCTACGCCCGGCTGAAGCCGGAGTATCCGGATCTGTCACTGGGGACGGTGTACCGGAACCTGGCCTTGTTTCTGGAGGAAGGAGAGGCGGTGCGGGTGGCCACGGTAGCGGGGCAGGACCGGTACGACGGCTGCACCCGGCCCCACGCCCACTTTGTCTGCCGGCGGTGCGGGCAGGTGATAGACGTGGAGACGCCGCTGCCGGACCCGGCAGCGTTCGGTCGGGATATGCCCGGCAGGGTGCGGGACTACTCCCTGACCTTTTACGGAGTTTGCGATCACTGCGATCACGGTCAGTGAAACAATAAGAGTAAAACATACGGAGGTAATGAAACATGGCGAAATGGGTATGCAGCGTTTGCGGGTATGTGCATGAGGGAGCGGAGCCCCCGGCGTTCTGTCCTCAGTGCAAGGTGCCGGCCAGCAAGTTTGTCAAGCAGGAAGAGGGCATGAGCTGGGCCGCCGAGCACGTGGTGGGCGTGGCCAAGGGCGTAGACCCGGAGATCCTGGAGGGGCTGCGGGCCAACTTCACCGGCGAGTGCACCGAGGTGGGGATGTATCTGGCTATGGCCCGGGTGGCGCACCGGGAGGGATATCCGGAGATCGGCCTGTACTGGGAGAAGGCCGCCTGGGAAGAGGCTGAGCACGCCGCCAAGTTTGCCGAGCTGCTGGGCGAGGTGGTCACGGACAGCACCAAGAAGAACCTGGAGATGCGCGTGGAGGCGGAAAACGGCGCCACCGCCGGCAAGACCGCCCTGGCCAAGCGGGCCAAGGAGCTGAACCTGGACGCCATCCATGACACCGTCCACGAGATGGCCCGGGACGAGGCCCGTCACGGCAAGGCGTTTGAGGGTCTCCTGAAGCGCTACTTTGCCTGATTCTGCGGCAGAAATACGCAATGTAAGAGGGAGCGGCTAAGCCGCTCCCTCTTCTTTGACTCTGGGCCTGCCTTCCGGCGCGCCGCCTCCTTTCCCGAACCGCCGCCGAAAAGGGCGCCGATGGCGGCGCCTGTGTCCGGGGAAGCCGAAACCGGGCGGGGAAACGCCCGGCGCTTCCGCGTCCCGTTTTCCCCGCACAGAGAGCCGTGGGGCCGGGCAAGGCGCCCCGGAAAGCGGGAGCGCCTGCTTTCCCCCCAGCGCCCGGATGTCTGCTGCAGATCCGGATAAGGCAAGGCCCGATACGCTGCCGGCTGGCTCAGCCGTACCCATAGGCAATCAAGATCCAGTCTCCCCCGGATTCCTTTGCCAGAATCCAATCCCAGGTGTATTCCGTGTCCGGCTCCCAAGCGCCGCCGCCCTTTTTGGGGGAGTGAAAAGAGGAGTTTAAAACGATACAGGAAATGTACGCAGCGTTTTCCAACGCGGCGTTGTAGTAATCCAATTCCGCTTGTGCGCGTTCATCGCCCGCATAGGACAGGGAGTGAAGGGTGCAGCCGTTAAAGGTACGGAAGGTGTCCTTTACCACGCGGACGGCCTGGTCAATCTCCTCCTGTGTATGCAGCGCGGAATCCCCGTAGTCCACGGTGACGCTGTCAAGGTTCCCGGCACAGCCGGCCAGCGACAAAAGCAGCGCCAGGACCAAAGCCGGGAGAAGAAGCTTTTTCACAGATTCCATCGGGCATCCCTCCTACAAAATTCCGGATGGCGGCCGCCGCCGTTTCCCAAAACGCCGGTCGCCGCAGACGTGGGGTCCTACAAGAGGCGGGCCCCCCGGGTCCCTGGACGGCTTTCGGTGTTTTGCCGGGGAGCCGTATCCATTGTACAGTATGTTCTGCGGATAGGCAATACCGGAAGGCGCCGCGTTCGCCAGCGCGTCGCCTTCCGCACCCCCTTCTTCCGCCTGGCATATCCGGCGCGGAGACGGCAGAGGATTTCCCCCAGAAACAGGTTGTGGGCAGCCCGCCGGGAAGGGCCCCGAACCGTCTCTGGCGGTTTCATGCCGTGAGGGGCCGCCGCCCGGCCATGCTGCCATCCGGGCCAGGGGATTTCCCCTTTTTTCTCAAAAACCGTTGCCCCGGGCGGAAAAGGGATGTTATAATAAAAAAACCAAGGAATATTTTTAGCCTGTGGAATGGGAGGACGCCATGAAAGAAGCACCGCCGCGATGGCGCCCCCACGTGGGGATGCGCAATCTGAAAACGGCGCTGGCCGCCACGTTGTGCGCCCTGCTGTATCTTCCCTTTGGCCGCAACCCCACCTTTGCCTGCATCGGGGCCATATTCGGCGTGGGGAACGATCTGGGGCACTCCTGGCTCAACGGAGGCAACCGCCTGTTCGGCACCGTCATCGGCGGCTTTCTGGGCATGGGCCTGTTCCGGATCTACATAAGCGTCTACCCGGAGGGAGGCACGCACCTGCTATTGTTTGTCCTGCTGTTTGCGGGGGTGGTGCTGACGATCCTGGCCAGCCAGCTGTTCCGCTGGCCGGGGGCGGTGCAGCCGGGAGGCGTGGTGCTGTGCATCATTTTGTTCAACACCCCGGTGGACACCTATGTGTCCTACTCCCTTAACCGGATGCTGGATACGGGGATCGGGGTGGTGGTGGCGCTGCTGGTGAACGTGCTGCTGCCCCGGGAGAGGGTATACCGGTGGCTGGATATCCTGTTTCCCCGCCGCCGCTGGCGCCGGAACACGGACGCCGCCGGCGGGGAGGTCCTGCTGGGGGACGCCCCCGTAGGAGAGGCCGCGCCGGAGACGGCCTGCGGGGAGGAGGCCTGGAAGGAGGAGCCGGAGACGGTCCCCGGGGAAGAAGCGTGGGAAGAGGAACCGGAGGAACGGGATTCTCCGGCGGCCCTGGGGGAGAGCGCGCCGGAGGCGGCCCCGGAGGGAGATACCTGGGAGGAAGCTCCGGATGGAGAGGCCTTTTCCGGCGGCGCCCTGGAAGGAACGTTCCACGGGGCCGCCGCGGAGGAGCCCGCCCCGGAGGGGATCCTGGGCGGGGGAAGATAAAAACGGCTTCGGGGGGAGGAAACGCCCGCCCGGAGGAGAATAAAAGAAAGACGAAGAGGGGATCATCATGAAATTTGGAGAAGCCATCGCATCCGTCCTGAATAAGTACGCCACCTTCCAGGGCAGGGCCCGGCGCAGCGAATACTGGTACTTTTTCCTGTTTAACGTGATTATAAGCTCCATCCTGTCTTGGCTTGCCCAGCGCATCGGCTTTTTCTGGCTGATCAGCGTGCTGTATACCCTGGCCCTTTTCCTGCCCGGGCTGGCCGTGACGTGCCGGCGGTTGCACGATACCGGGAAATCCGGCGGCTGGATCTTTATCTGCCTGGTGCCGCTGGTGGGCACCATCATCCTGCTGGTGTTCTTGGCCCGGGACGGCCAGCCGGGGCCCAATGCCTACGGGCCGGATCCCAGGGAAGCGCCCGGGGGGACAGAGGGGAGGGCCCCCTGGGAGTACTAAGGGGGCGTGCCGGCGGCCTGCCGGAAAGGGAAGAAGGGAGCGGAGAGCTCCCTTCTTCCCTTTTATTCCGGGCCCTTGCCAGAGAGGGGCGGGCCGGCTATAATAAAGGGGCATTTTGCGGCAAAGGGGCGATGCGCCATGAAAACCATCGATCTGCACGTACACACCACCGCCTCCGACGGCACCGTCACCCCGGAGGGGGTGGTGGAGGAGGCGGCTGCCCTGGGCCTGGCGGCGGTAGGCATCACGGACCACGACAGCACCGCCGGCGTGGACCGGGCCCTGGAGGCGGGCCGGCGGCTGGGGGTGGAGGTGGTGCCGGGGATTGAGGTATCCTCGGACTACCGGGACAACAACGTGCATATCCTGGGCTATTTTATACGGGCCGGGGACCCGGCGCTGCGCCCAGTGCTGGAGTGGGTGACCCGGGAGCGGGAGGAGCGGAACCGGCGGATCGTGGGGATGCTGGCGGGGGACGGATTTGACATCTCCATGGGACAGTTGGAAGAGGAGTATCCCGGGGCCGTGCTGGGCCGGCCCCATATGGCGGAGCACCTGATGCTCCGGGGCTATGTCGCCACGGTGAAGGAGGCCTTTGACCGGTACCTGGGGACGGGCCGGCCCTATTACCTGCCCCGGCGGCGGATCTCCATGGAGCAGGCGGTGGAGGTGATTCGGCGGGCAGGGGGACTGGCGGTGCTGGCCCATCCGTATCAATACGGCTATCCGGACCCGGAACGGGAAGAGCTGCTGGAGACGGCCCGGCGGCTGGGGATCCAGGCGCTGGAGGCCTATTACTCCCTGCACACCCCCGGGCAGCAGGCGGCGCTCTTGGAGAGAGCGGCGGCCTGGGGCCTGGGCGTCAGCGGCGGCAGCGACTACCATGGCTCCCGGAAACCCAGCATCCGTCTGGGCACCGGCCAGGGCGGCCTGGCGGTGCCTCTCCGGGCGCTGGAGGACCTGAAAAGCCTGTGGAAGGCAAACCGGGCAGAGGGATAGTAGCCCCTGGAGGCGGCGCGGGAAAACGCGGCGCGGCCTCCGGAGCCAGGGGGAAACGGCCCGCAGGCAGCACAGAAAGACCGGGCGCGGGAAGCCATGATCGGCTTCCCGCGCCCGGTCTACTTTCCCGCCGCGCCAGGGCAGACGGCGCGCTCTGCCGGCCGGCCTCTGCTCCGCCGGCCTGGCTGCCGGCCCTTCTTACAGGGGCGGCAGGCCCAAGTCCTCCGGCAGCCAGCAGCCGTCCCCGGGGGGGACGCGGCGGAACATCCGGCCGTAGTTGGCCGGGTCCTTGGCCTCGTGGAACTTGAACAGAAGCTCCCCGTCCCCCATATGCCCCAGAATCTCCAGCTTCCCCGCCGGATGGGACATGCAGAACTTGGCCCCCTTATCCATCCCGCTGATCCGGGCCTTGGCCCCCTCTACAATATCCAGTCCCCGGCCCAGAGGCACCTGGAACCCGCTTTTGACCCCAGTCACGGGGCGGCACTGGAAGATATAGTAGGGCAGGCACCCTATGGCCGTAAGGCCCATAAGCAGTTCGCCCAGGACCACCGGATCGTCGTTTATTCCCCGCAGGAGAACCGTCTGGTTGCGCACGGTGGTTCCCGCCCGGCGCAGGGCGGCCACCGCCTCCCGGGACTGGGCGGTGAGCTCCCGGGGGTGGTTGAACTGGGTGACCACATAGATGGCTTTCTTTTGCCCGTACCGGGCCAGCAGCTCCAGCAGGGGGGCCCCGATGCACTCCGGCCAGGTGACCGGCGTGCGGGTGCCGAAACGGATGTAGCGCAGATGGTCGATCTCCGTCAGCGCCTTCAGATAGTTTTCGATGGTTTCCAGGCTGTTGAGGAACGCGTCCCCGCCGGAAAGGAGAACGTTGGTGATCTCCTGGTGATCCCGTATATAGCCGATAATCCGGTCGAAATTCTGGGCGATTTCCTCGTCTGTGGTCCCCACCAGCCGCTTGCGAAAGCAGTGACGGCAGTACATGGCGCAGCGGTTGGTGGTCAGCACCATGGCAGTCTGAGAATATTTATGCTGCAGCCCGGGGATCTTGGTGTTGTACTGCTCTCCGCTGGTGTCAAAGCTCCCGCCCCGGTCGGCCTCAAAGGGTGCCGGGACGGACATCTTCCGGATGGGATCCTCCGGATCCGCCGGGTCGATGAGCCCCAGATAGTACTCGGGGATCCGCATGGGGAACTGGGGCGTGATCTCCTCCATCTGGCGGATCTGGGCCTCGGACAGGGACAGCCGGTCCGCCAGCTGCCGGGGTTGGGTATACCAGGTCATGAATATCGCCTCCTGTGACAAACACAAATAAATTGACAACTTATATAAATAAAATAAGTTGTCGGTTTTCGCTTGTCAAGAAAAACGGCCCCGCATTTTGCCGCGGGGCCGTAAAAACAGGAGAGAATTTACAATTTATTCACATTTTCCGGCGGGGGCCAGGAAGGACCGCACCCGCTCCACACAGTCAAAGGGGCCGATGTAATAGAGGGTAGCGCCGGCGGGAATCCCGGCGTATGGTCCGGGAGACAGGAGCGTGTCGCCGCCGGAGCGGATGGCCACCACCGTAGCGCCGGTATGGTGCCAGAAATTCACCTCCCCCAGGGTGCGGCCGGAAAGGGGGCTGCCCTCCGGCACCTGGATGGAAAAGGGGACGAAGGGGTTTTCCTCCTTATAGCGCTCGGCCTTATCCGCCAGGCGGGCGATCTGGGCGGCCAGGGCGGCCAGGTCCTGCTGCTGGCGTTCCAGGCCGGCCAGGAGGGACTGCTTTAAGGCAGCCACGGAGGTGGAGTGGCGGAAGTGGCGGAGAAACTCCACGGCCCGGTCCAAGGAGAGAATCACCGCCCCGCTGCCGCCGGACACCTCCAGCACCCCCAGATCAGCCAGGACGGCCAAAGCCCGGCGGGCGGTCTCCGGAGAGACGCCATAGGCACTGGCCAGGGTGGACCGGGCATGGATCCGGTCGCCTGGAGCGTACTGGCCGCCCACCAGCTTCTCGGCGATGTCTGCGGCGATCTCCTGGTACCTGGGCACGGTAACGGACATGGGGTTCACGCTCCTCTCCCGGCCAGTATACGCCGGTTTTTTCTCGGATGCAAGGCGGAGGGGAAAGAAAAATCTTGTCATGGGCGGGGGAAGCGGCTATAATAAAAAATCACAACAAAAAACGCTGCGGGGACCGCCGCGGCATGGAGGCGTACAGATGGATAAACTGAGACAAGAGCTGTCGGCCCTGCGGGTAGACAGGGCGCTGGACATTGCCACCCGGGACGGGGCCTTCGCCCGGGAGATGCTCCTGGGCCTGGGGGCCTGCCGGGAGATGACGGCGCTGGATATCAGCGCCAAGGCTTTTGATAAGGGGCGGGAGAAATGCCAGGGGCTGCCGGTGGTTTTCGTGGAAGGGGACGCCTGCGCCATGACGTACCCGGACGGGTACTTTGACCTGGTGGCGGTGGCCAATTCCCTGCATCACATCCCGGACCTGCAGGGACTGTTTTCCGAGATGCGCCGGGTGGTGAAGCCGGGCGGGCTGATGCTCATCAGCGAGATGTACAACGACGGCCAGCCGGATGCCAGCCGGACCCACTGGATCCTCCACTCCCTGGACTGCGACATGAACACCGCCGACGGGATCTATCACGAGCAGACCTACTCCCGGGCGCAGATTTTGTGGATGGTGAAGAACGCCGGGTTCACCGTGGAAAAGACCCTGTGCGACAAGATTGAGGATCCCCGGGTAGTGGCCAAGCTCCGGGAACGCATCGATGCGGTGCCGGGGAACCTGAAGAAGTACGAGGGGCGGCAGGGATACGTCCCCATGGCCGCCAAGGCCGACTGGCTCCGGGAGGAGTACGCCGCCTGCGGTGTGGCCTCCGCCGAGCAGCTGGTGGT
>CALWYY010000061.1 GCA_944385885.1 uncultured Oscillospiraceae bacterium
AGGCGCCACCTCCCGGGACGCTCAGGCGGAGCTGGTGGTCCGGGGAAAGATCTGTGAGGTGTTCAGCCAGGTATGAGAACAAAGATCCTGGGCGTGGGCTTTGACGATCTAACCATGGAAGAAGCCGTGAAAAAAGCCCTGTCCCTGATGGAGGAAAGGCGCGGCGCCTATATTGTGACCCCCAATCCGGAGATCGTCCTGCTGTGCCGCCGGGACGCCCAGTGCGCCCGGGCGGTGGAGGAGGCGGATCTGTCGCTGGCCGACGGCGTGGGAGATCTGTATACCGCCCGGCTTCTGGGCCGGCCTCTGAAAGAGAGAGTGTCCGGCTCGGACCTGGCCCCCCGGCTCCTTCAGGAGCTGGCCGCCCGGAACGGCAGCGTGTTCCTCTTTGGAGCCCGGCCCGGCGTGGCGGAGCGGGCGGCTGTGAACCTGCAAAAGGTGTACCCCGGGCTGCGGGTCCTGGGTACGGAAAACGGATATATTACCGACGACGGACCTCTCCTGGCCCGGCTGGAAGCCCTGCGCCCCGATCTGCTGCTGGTGGGGATGGGCGCACCCAAGCAGGAGGTGTGGATGGCCCGGCACCGGGGCCCCGGCCGGGCCAGCCTGATGATGGCCGTGGGCGGATGCCTGGATGTGTTTGCCGGGGATGTGCGCCGGGCACCGGAGAGCTGGCGCCGCCGGGATCTGGAATGGCTGTACCGCCTGTTCCAAAACCCCCGCCGCCTGGGCCGCGTCCTGCGCCTGCCCTGGTTCCTGTTCTTGGCTCTCCGGGAACGGGCCACCGGCCGGCACTAAAGACGCCGGGGCCCCTGCGGGCCCCGGAGATGGTGCGTTGCGTTTTCTTTTCCGAAAGGCGGCGTCAGCAGCCGCAGTTGTTGTTGCAGCCGCAGTTGTTGTTGCAGCCACAGCTGTTGCCGCAACCGCAGCCGCCGCAGCAGAACAGGAGAATGATGATGATGACGATCCAGAGGCAGCCGCCGTTTCCATTTCCGCAGAACATTATTTTGTCCCTTTCCCCGCACGATTTTTCCATCCCGGCGCCGTGCGGCTCTGCCGCCGGGTGCTGCTGGCTTTGGTAAAGGCGGAGCAGGCAGCCCTGCGCATCCGTCTGCGGTATTTTATGCCTGCCGCCCCCGGGCGGTTACAACCCAAGGAGTGCATCTATGTCTGACGAAGAGAAGAACCTGCCCAATACCCCGGACGAGCCCACCGGCGTGGTCCATTGGAACGGGCCTAAAAAGGGAAAGTGGCCGGAGGTGCTCAAGGCCCCGGAGGAGCCCACCGGCGTGATCCCCTCCGGCAGCGGGAAGTTCCGCAGTATTTCCGGCGACGGCGGGACGCCGGCCGGGCCGCCGCCGGAGACGGATAAAACAGATCCGGTTCCGGCTGGGCCGCCGCCTCTGCCCGAGCCGTCTACCCCCGAAGAGGAACGCAATTACCGGCCGATCCGGTTCCGCCGGGACGGCCGGATCGGGTGCCTGGGGGGGCTGATGTACGCCACCTTCATTATCTGCGTGAGCGTGGTGGTGGCCTGCTACGGCTGGATGGCCGCCTCGGATGTGCTGGCGCTGAATAAACCTTCTACCACGGTAGAGATCACTTTGCCCGACTCCGCTTTCTATGACAAGGAGGTGGAGGTGACCGATGACGACGGGAACGTGATCGGTATGGAAACCGTCCGGGCCGCCGATATCCGGGCAGTGGCCGGCCTGCTGAAGGACTATGGGCTCATCAACTATGAATGGCTGTTCCGGCTTTACTCCTCCTTCTCGAATGCAGATCTGCAGATCGACCCGGGAACCTATGAGCTGGATACCAGCCTGGATTACCGGGCGCTGGTGAAGAAAATGCAGATCGGCTCCGGCTCCCAGCTCCAGACGCTGGTTATGTTCCCTGAGGGATATACCATGGACCAGATCTTTACCAAGCTGGAGGAAAACCGGGTCTGCTCCAAGGATGACCTGTATGAGGCCGCCGCCTCCGCGGAGTTCTCCTACGCCTTCCTGGAAGGCGTGGGGACCGGGGATGCCCAGCGGCTGGAAGGGTTCCTGTTCCCCGACACGTACTATTTCTTTGAGGGTATGCAGGCCTCCAGCGCCATTAATAAGTTCCTTTCCAACCTGCACTATAAGGTCACCGCGGAGATGTGGCAGCGGGCAGACGAGATGAGCATGACCTTCAAGGAGGTCATGACCGTGGCCTCCCTGATCGAGCGGGAGGCGGCCAACGATGACGAGCGGAGCCTGATTGCCTCCGTAATCTACAACCGCCTTAGCCAGGGAATGCCCCTGCAGATCGACGCCACGGTGCTCTATGCCTATTCCCTCCAGGGCGAAACTTTGGAGGCCCTGAGTACCGAGAGCATCCAGGCTATGGACAGCCCGTACAATACCTATCTGTACACAGGCCTGCCCCCCGGGCCCATCTGCAACCCGGGACTGAATTCCATCCAGGCTGCGCTGAACCCGGCGGATTCCGGATACCTGTTTTACGCCCTGGATACGGAAACCTCCACCCACCGGTTCTTCCTGTATCAGGATGAGCACGAGGCCTTTGTGGCCACCCAGGATTACGGCGGAACCGAATAAAAAAACCGGCCGGGGACCTTAAACGGTCTCCGGCCGGTTTTTGGAAACGCAGCTCCCGCGCCGGGCGTGAGCGCCGTATAGACGGAACGGAAAACGGGGCGTGGCGGCAGCCACACCCCGTCCCATGGGTGGTATAATCGCCGTCAGTATCGTCGGAATCGTTGAGGTTTCGGCCGGTACTTGACGCCGGAGACAAAGCCCACGGCGGCGAAAGAGGACATGAGGGACGAGCCCCCGTAGCTGAAGAAGGGGAGCGTGATGCCGATAACCGGCGTAATGCCCATGCACATGCCGGTGTTGACCAGCATCTGGAAAAACAGGCCCGCCGCCGTGCCGAAGCAGACCAGCATGCCCATGGTGTTGTTGCACCGGAGCCCCACCATTACGCACCGGAGAATGATGATGCTCAAAAGCAGCATAATGGTCAGGCAGGCGATCATCCCCAGCTCCTCCCCGGCCACAGAAAAGATCAGGTCCGTGTGCTTGCCGGTCAGGGCGCCCGACTGGGTCTGCAGCCCTTCCCCCAGGCCAACCCCTTTGAACTGCCCCGAAGCCAGGGCCAGCTTGCTGCGGATGGTCTGCCACTTTACGTCCCAGCCCTGGGGGTCAATGCTGGGATCGTAGGGTGCCAGAATGCGCTGGCGCTGGTACTCGTCCAGAAAGTTGTTCCACAGAAAGGGTACGGCCAGGGCAATGGCCGCCCCTCCGATGAGAAACCAGTACAGCCGCACCCCCGCCACCACAAGCATTACCGCAAATATGGCAAAGAACACAATGGCGCTGCCCAGGTCGTCCGAGGTTACCATGAGAAGGCCAAAGGTCAGCAGAAAATGCACCACCAGCTGGGCTATGGACAGCACGGAGTTGATGCGCCGGTATTCCCGGAGATAGGTCATGTGCTTGGCCATGAGTACTATAAAGACCACCTTTACGATTTCCGACGGCTGTACGCCGATGCCGAAAAACCGCAGCCAGCCCTTGTTGCCGGTTTCCCCCTCCACGCCGAAGGGGATTAGAAGCAGGAGCAGGAATATCTCAAAGCCCAGCAGAATGGGCCATTTATCGGCGATGATGTCCACGTCGATCACCGTAAATACCACAAACAGCACCAGGCCTATGAGAAAGGCGAAAATCTGTACCGGGACGTAGGTGTGGGTCTCGTAGCTCTTTGTGGCGCTGGAGATAAGCACAATCCCGAAGATGGCGCAGATGCAGCTGACAGTGAAAAGGAACATGTCGGCCCGTTTGACAAAATCCCGCACCACAGAACCGATATCCTTCAAAGCAGCACCTCCCCGTAAAACATGTAAACTGCATTATACCACATCCGCCTTTTTTCTGCAACCGGCGCCATTGGCCTTTACTCTGGGGCCGGGACGGTGTATAATACCTGCGGAAATCATCGGGAGGCGGCCTCATGACGTACATCACCCACAGCCAACAGGAAACCGAGCAGCTGGGAGAGCGCGTGGCCCGCGCCCTGCCGGCTGGGGGCGTGGTCCTGGCTCTCTACGGGGAGCTGGGGGCGGGGAAGACCGCCTTCGTCCGGGGACTGGCCCGGGGCCTGGGGGTGACGGACGCCGTTACCAGCCCTACCTTCACCATCGTCAACGAGCTGGCGGGGGAGCGGGAACTGTTCCATTTTGACATGTACCGTCTCAACAGCTCGGACGAGCTGTTCGACATCGGATGGGAGGATTATCTGGCCCGGGGAGGCGTGTGCGCGGTGGAATGGAGCGAGAACGTGCCGGAGGCCTTCGACGGCACGGAGATCCGCGTCCGGCTGGAAAAAACCGGTTCCGGCGCCCGGGAAATCACGGTAGAGGGGGTGGAGATTTGCTGATACTGGGGATTGAATCCTCGGCGGCGGCTGCCTCCGCTGCCCTGTGCCGGGATGACCGGCTGCTGGGCCTGTCTTACCAGCGCAGCGGCCTGACCCACAGCCGCACCTTGCTGCCCATGATCCGGAGCCTGCTGGAGAACACCCAGACGGATTTGGCGGCGGTGGACGCGGTGGCGGTGGCCCACGGGCCCGGCTCCTTTACCGGTATCCGCATCGGCATCTCCACGGCGAAAGGCCTGTGCTGGGGCGCCGGTATCCCCGCTGCGGGCGTGTCCACCCTGGAGGCTATGGCCTGGCTGGCCCTGGCGGCTCCGGAGGAGGCCCTGGTCTGCCCGGTGATGGACGCCCGGCGGGAACAGGTGTACAACGCTTTCTTTGAGATCCGGGACGGGCGGCCCAGGCGGCTGTGTCCCGACCGGGCCATCCCCGCCGGGGATATGGCGGCCCAGGCGGCGGCTATGGGCCGGCCCGTGTGGGTGCTGGGTGACGGCTGGGAACTGGGCCTGGAGGCCCTGGCCCGGGCCGGCGCGGTCTGTACGGCGGCGCCGGAACCCATTCGGTACCAAAACGCCTGGGGCGTGGCTATGGCTGCCCGCGGCGTCCCTCCCCAGCCGGGAGAGGCGCTCCTGCCGGTGTATCTCCGCCTGTCCCAGGCGGAACGGGAACGGCAGGATAGATTGGAATAGACCCGATTCAAATACAAAGGAGAATGAGCAATGAGCGAACTGCACGTGTACGACCATCCCCTGATCCAGCATAAGCTGTCCATCCTGCGGGACAAGAACACCAGCGTAAAGGAGTTCCGTGAGCTCGTGGGCGAGATCGCCATGCTGATGTGCTACGAGGCCACCCGGGACCTTCCCTTGGAGGAGGTGGAGGTGGAAACGCCTGTGGACAAGGCCATCGCCAAAAGAATTGCCGGCAAAAAACTGGCAGTGGTGCCGATCCTTCGGGCCGGCTTGGGTATGGTAGACGGCATGGTCGCCCTTATGCCCTCCTGCAAGGTGGGCCACATCGGCCTGTACCGGGATCCGGAGACCCTGCAGCCCGTGGAGTATTACTGCAAGCTCCCCCCGGATATCACCGAGCGGGACGTGATCGTGGTGGACCCCATGTTCGCCACCGGCGGAAGCGCTTCCGCCGCCTGCACCTTCCTGAAGGAGCACGGCTGCCGCCATATTAAGCTCATGTGCATCATCGGTGCGCCTCCCGCCTGGGAGAAGATGCAGCAGGATCATCCGGACGTGGATGTGTACGTGGCCGCTATGGATCCCAAGCTCAACGATCACGGCTACATCGTGCCCGGCCTGGGCGATGCGGGTGACCGGATCTTTGGCACGAAATAACGTTTTTCGGACTTGGCAGGAAACAGGCCCCCGCGCCGCATGTGCGGCGCGGGGGCCTGTTATTTGCTGGAATGGGGGAGAGTGCGCTCCGCCCCGACAAACCCGCTGGGAGAGGGGGTCCCGCCTTCACATATTGCCGGTGGCGTACATGATGGCGGCCAGAGCCGCCATGGGGGCGGTCTCGCAGCGGAAGATCCGCGGGCCCATGGAACAGATATGCAGCTTCATGACCTCCGCCAGCTGGGCCTCGTAGGGCTCAAAGCCCCCTTCCGGGCCGGTGATGACGGCGGCGGAGGAAATCGTGCCCGCGTTTTCCAGCACGTCCTTCAACGTCTTGCGCTGTTCTCCCGTTTCGTACATGAACAGGGGCAAATCGGTGGCGTTGGCCCGGTTGAATGCCTGGGCCAGGTCCTCCAGCACGCCTACCCGGGGAATGATGCCCCGGCCGGATTGCTTGGCCGCCTCCTCCGCAATGCGCTGCCAGCGGGCCACCTTCTTCTCCGACGGGCCCGTGAGCCGGGCTACGCACCGGTGGCAGGGGAAAAATAGGATCTCCGACGCGCCGGCCTCTGTGCATTTCTGCACAATGAAATCCGCCCGGTCGCCTTTGGGAAGCCCCGCCAAAACGGTCACGTGTACGCTGGGTTCCCCCGGACAGGGAACCGTCTCAAAGACCTCCGCCTCCACCTGCCGGTCCGTCACCTTCGTGACGGTGCAGTGGTGATCCTTTCCTGCCCCATCGCAGACGATGAGCCGGTCTCCCACGCGGATGCGCAGAACCTTGGCGTGGGCGGCGTCCTCTCCGCCGATAAAGGCTACGCCGCCGGCGATGTTGCTGCCGCCGCCAATGAAAAATCTGGGCATGGCCTGGCCTCCTGTTCCGTGAAAAGCTCTATGGGTATTATGGCATAGTTCCCCCGGGATTGCAAGAGAGGAACCCCCGGCGGAGGGAGCGAATAGGCTGGGACTGAGGTGGAACGGATGGATGTGCAGAAGTTAGAACGGGTGTGGAAACGGATGCAGACGGCTGGGCAAGCTCCGGCCCCTGCTCCTCCGGGGGGAGATACCCTGGGGGGACTGCGGCGGTTCATCACTGGGGAAAAACCGGCTTGGGAGGCTCTGTCCCGGCTGAGCCGCCGGTGCAGGGAACCGGTCCGTACGGTCCTGACCCGCGTCCGGGAGGAAAAGGCCCAGGTCCTGCGCCGGCTGCAGAGAGAGTATTTTCTCCTCGCCGGCGATGTTTTCCGGCCCGGAGAGGCCAAAAACAGGGAGGAAGGGGTCTTGACCACTCTGCGAAAGCTCCATCTGGGAGAACTGCAGCGGGCAGGGGAGTACCGCCGGGCGGCGGAGGCCGGCGGAGGTACACGGCTGCCGGCCCTTTACCGCCGGCTGGCGGAACGGGAGGAGGCCCTGGCCGGAGAACTCCTGCGGCTGCTGGAGAGAGCTATGGGAGCTTGACGCCCTGCCCGCGGGCAGGGCGCGCACACCTGTGGGGAGGAAAAGCAAAAGAGCGCGGAGAGTGAAGCTCTCCGCGCTCTCTGTGCGCCTCAGGCCGCGCAGGCATAGATGAAAGATACCACCGTCAGCAGAAGGCCTGTGAGGATGGAAACCGACCATAGACAGTACCGCAGGTCCCCGGGCCGAAACCCGCTGCCTGCTTTGCGGGGCGCCGGCGGTGGGGCCTGCCCCTCGTCCTGGCCGCCGTGCCCGGCGGGAGCATCGTACCCAGCGGGAACATCGTACCCGGCGGGAGCGCCATATCCAGCGGGAGCGCCGTATCCGGCGGGAGCGTCGTACCCGGCGGGAGCGCCGTATCCAGCGGGAGCGCCGTACCCGGCGGGAGCGCCGTACCCGGCGGGAGCGCCGTATCCGGCGGGAGCGCCGTATCCAGCGGGAGCGCCGTATCCGGCGGGAGCGCCGTATCCGGCGGGAGCGCCGTACC
>CALWYY010000062.1 GCA_944385885.1 uncultured Oscillospiraceae bacterium
CCCCCTCCGCCAGCTTCCGGCGTACCGAATCCCGGATGGAGGGGTCATCCAGGTGCCCGTACACCCCGTCCAGGGAGCCGAAGCGCCGGATCAGGTCCAGGGCCGTTTTCTCTCCCACCCCGGGCACGCCGGGGATGTTGTCGCTGCTGTCTCCCATAAGGGCCTTCAGATCCACCAGCCGGGCCGGCTCAAACCCATATTCCTCCTGGAACCGCTGGGGGGTGTAATCCACAGTCTCCGTCTGGCCCTGGCGGGTCTTTACGTGCAGCACCCGCACGCTGGGCCCCACCAGCTGCAGGGCGTCCCGGTCCCCGGTGACCAGCACGCACTGGTCCCCCGCCTCCGCCCGGCGGAGGCTGACGGTGCCCAGAAGGTCGTCCGCCTCCCAGCCCTCCAGCTGGCAGCGGCAGGCCCCCATAGCGTCCAGAGCCTCCTTCAGCAGGGGAAGCTGCACCGCCAGCTCCTCCGGCATGGGCCGCCGGGTCGCCTTATACCCGGCGTATTCCCGGTGCCGGAAGGTGGGCGCGGGCAGGTCAAAGGCCACGCACAGCCCCTCCGGTTTCTCCTCCTCCAGCAGCTTTTGAAGGATCGCAAAGAAACCGTAGACCGCGTTGGTGGGGGTGCCGTCCGGGGCGGAGAGGGGCCGCACACCGTAAAAGGCCCGGTTAACCAGGCTGTTGCCGTCCAGGATCATCAGTTTCATGCGCCGCTCTCCTTTCTCATCTCCCGGCGGATGGGCCGGTAGACCGTAAGCATCATGGCGGTAAACGCCGCGCCCCCGCCCAGGATATCGCTCACCGGTTCACTCCAATATACCCCGTAGGGCCCCAGGCCCCACAGCCGGGGCAGGATCAGCATCAGGGGCAGCACCAGGACCACCTTGCGCAAAATGGAAAACACGATGGCGCTCCGGGCCCGGCCCAGGCCCTGGAAGGTATTCTGGGCCACGAACTGCAGGGACATGAACCCGAACCCGCAGAAATAGATCCGAACCGCCGGCACCGCCACGGCCATAAGCGTCTCGTCCGGGGTAAAGCACCGGATCAGGGGCCGGGGGAAGAGCACGAAGATCCCCCACACCACAAGGCCCAGCGTCACCCCCACCATTGTGGCAAACCGGATGCACTCCAGCACCCGCTTTTTCGCCCCGGCGCCGTAGTTATAGCCGATCACCGGCTGGAGCCCGGCGCCGAAACCGTGGATGACCTCCGTATAGACGGTGCGCAGGGAGTTGATGACCGTGATGGCTCCCACGTACAGGTCCCCGCCGTAGATGCCCAGCTGCCGGTTAGCCACCGCCTGGATCAGGGAGTTGGTAATGGACATGACAAAGTTTGTAATTCCCAGGGAGAGGATCCCCAGCGCCACGGAACGCCGCAGGCGCATGGTATCCCGGGTGAGGCGGAGGATGGCCTTTTTCCCCAGCAGAACGGCCAGGCACCAGCCGGCGCTCAGAGCCTGGGAAAGCACCGTGGCCAGAGCCGCCCCCCGCACCCCCATACCGAAGGTAAAGATAAATAAAGGATCCAGCACGATGTTGGCTGCCGCGCCCAGCAGTACCGTCATCATCCCCAGCCTGGCAAACCCCTGGGCGTTGATGTACGGGTTCATTCCCAGGGCTACCATTACAAACGGCGTGCCGGCCACGTAAATACCCAGGTACTCCATAGCATAGCCGATGGTGCTGTCGCTGGCGCCGAACAGGTACAGGACCGGCCTCATCAGTCCCCAGGCAAGGGCCATAAGCGCCAGGGAGGCAGCCAAAAGCATGGTCAGGGAGTTGCCCATAACCCGGGCGGCCCCCTCCAGGTCCTTACGGCCCCGGGCAATGGAGCACAGGGGCGCTCCTCCCTGGCCGAAGAGGCCCGCAAAAGCCGACAGGGCGGTAATCACCGGCAGGGCCACGCCAACTCCCGTGAGCGCCGCGCTCCCCTCCACAGGGATGTGGCCGATGTACACCCGGTCCACCACGTTGTACAGCACGTTCACCAGCTGGGCGGCGATCAAGGGCAAGGCCATGCGCGTGACCACTGCCGGGACCGCGCCCTGGGTGAAATCGTTGGTTTTCCGCTCCGTCTCCGTCATGATTGCTTCCCCTGTCCCCGCAGCTGGATAAGCTGATCCCGCAGCGCCGCGGCATATTCGAACTCCAGCATAGCGGCCGCTTTTTTCATTTCCTTCTCCAGGCGCTGGATCTCGGCTCTTCTCTCCTTGTCCGTAAGGACGCCGCCCCGGCTCTTCTCCTGGACGGGCGCGCTGATCTCCAGCAGTTCCCGGACGCTTTTGACGATGGTTTTCGGCACGATCCCATGCTCCTGGTTATACCGGGTCTGAATATCCCGGCGCCGCCGGGTCTCCTCCATGGCCCCCCGCATGGAGGGGGTAACGGCGTCGGCATAGAGGATGACCGTGCCCTGGGCGTTCCGGGCCGCCCGGCCGATGGTCTGGATCAGGGCCGTCTCGCTGCGAAGGAATCCTTCCTTGTCCGCGTCCAGCACGGCGATCAAGGACACCTCCGGCAGGTCCAGCCCCTCCCGGAGCAGGTTGATGCCCACCAGCACGTCAAATTCCCCCAGCCGCAGGTCCCGGATGATCTCCATGCGCTGGATGGTGCCGATGTCGTGGTGCATGTACCGGGTGCGGATCCCCGCCTCGGTAAGGTAGGCGGTCAGATCCTCCGCCATGCGTTTGGTAAGGGTGGTGACCAGGGTGCGCTCCCCCCGGCGGATCCGTTCCCGGATCTCCTCCATCAGGTGGTCGATCTGTCCCTGAGTGGGGTGCACCGTTACCTCCGGATCCGTCAGCCCCGTGGGACGGATGATCTGCTGGACGATCTGCCCGGACCGGGCGCGCTCGTATTCCCCCGGCGTGGCGGAGACGTAGATGGTCTGGTGGATACGCTCCAGGAACTCCTCAAATTTCAGCGGCCGGTTGTCAAAGGCCGACGGCAGGCGGAACCCGTACTCCACCAAGGTCTCCTTCCGGGCCCGGTCCCCCCGGTACATGGCCCGCACCTGGGGCAGGGTCA
The DNA here is from genome assembly GCA_944385885.1 of uncultured Oscillospiraceae bacterium. Lineage (GTDB taxonomy): Bacteria > Bacillota > Clostridia > Oscillospirales > Oscillospiraceae > Apopatocola. The sequence goes on from CALWYY010000062.1 coordinate 3,029, forward strand.
CGTGGCTCTCGTCAATAAAAAGCACGAAATCTTTCGGGAAATAGTCCAGCAGCGTCATGGGCGCGCTCCCTGGTTTCCGGTTGGAAATGATCCGGGAATAGTTTTCGATCCCTGAGCAGTAGCCCAGCTCCTGGATCATCTCAATGTCGAAGGCTACCCGCTGGGCGATGCGCTGGGCTTCCAGGAGTTTGCCCTGCTGCTGGAAATAGGCCACCCTCTCGTCGCACTCCCGCCGGATCTCCGCCACCGCCCGGGCCATCTTCTCCGGGGAGGTGACATAGTGGCTGGCGGGGTAGACCGCCACGTGGCTGAGCACCCGCAGAGGCGCGCCTGTCACCGGGCTCACCTCGGAGATACGCTCCACCTCATCCCCGAAAAACTCCACACGGATAGCCGTGTCCCGGGAATAGACCGGCCAGATCTCCACCGTGTCCCCGCGGACCCGGAACATATTCCGGTCAAAGCCCAGGTCATTGCGCTCGTACCGGATCTCCACCAACCGCCGCAGCAGCCGGTCGAACCCATACTCCTGGCCGGCACGCAGGGAGATGACCATGTTTTTGTAATCAATGGGATCCCCCAGCCCGTAGATGCAGGACACGGAAGCCACCACGATCACGTCCCGGCGTTCGAACAGGGCGCTGGTGGCCGAGTGGCGAAGGCGCTCGATCTCATCGTTGATGGCGCTGTCCTTCTCAATGTAGGTGTCCGTATGGGGGATGTAGGCCTCCGGCTGGTAATAATCGTAGTAGGACACGAAATACTCCACCGCGTTATCCGGGAAGAATTCCCGAAACTCGGAGCACAGCTGGGCGGCCAGGGTCTTGTTATGGGCCAGCACCAGTGTGGGGCGCTGGAGCCGCTCAATGACCTTGGCCATGGTATACGTTTTGCCGGAACCGGTTACGCCCAGGAGCGTCTGTTCCTCCAGGCCCAGCTCCACCCCCCGGGCCAGGCCCTCGATGGCCTGGGGCTGGTCTCCCGAGGGGGAAAACGCGCTTACCACATGAAATTCCGCCATGAGCTCCTCCTGCCGCCGGGATATTCCGCGCCCGGACGTTTCGTTTGATATCTTGTTATTATACCATGTTCTCCAAAGATACACAACGGAAAAGGCCTGCTCTCCCTGCCCAAGCCATGATTCCAGAGGAAAGCCGGGAGCAAGTTTAGGCTCTGCTGGCCCATCCGTTCAGCCCATGAAGCTGCCGGCCGTCGCCATGTTCGCCTGGATTGCCCTCTGGCCCGCCCTGGCGCTGCTCCGCCGGCGTAGTTTTTGCCGGCGGCGGGGCTGGGGGCGGTGCTCAGGCACATGCCCTCTGGCCCGCCCGGTCGCTCCGGGCCCGATAACCCATAAACAATAAAAGGCGCGTTGCAAAAACGCATCGGCAACGCGCCTTTTTCAGGTTCCGGTAAACGGCGGTGAATTTGATGAAGCTTTTCCATTTTTTGAAATCAACGCCTTCCTTGGACCGGGAGTGCCCGCCAGGCGCCGCATGCGTCCGGCATCGGGAGGCCGGCCTGGGAGACGCGGCACGCCGGTCCCGGGAGCCACGGGCGGCCTTCCGGACAGGGAAGCCCGGCGCCTTGAGGCGCCGGGCCTTTTATTTCCGCCGCCGGAACCGCCGCGCAGCAGTCGCCGTCAGGTCCTTCCTGGCTTCCGCCACAAAGTCCAAAACCATGCGTTCCAGCATATCCGTCACGAACTTCCGCACCTCCGGCTCTTGATGCAGGTTCCGGGCCATGGCCAGTGCCTGGCGCAGCTTCTGCTCCGTAAGGTCCGTCAGGGTCACCGCCCCTGTGGAGGTGAGCACACCGAAGAATTCCTCGATAAACTGCCGCCGCCGTTCCTCGCTCCGTTCCTCCAGAAGCGTGCCCATGGCCGCGTCGAAGGCCCGGCTGCTCCGGGACAGCCCACCCTCATGCCGGACAAAATCCGTCCCCCGCACCTCCCAGGTGAACCCGTCGTGGGCAGCGGGTCCGAAATGGCTGCTTCGGACCACCGTACACTCCGTCTCCTGTGTCAGAAGCGTCCCCACCATGGAGTTCTGGGGCAGGATGGTATGAATACGCCCACGGACCCGGGCGTACCCCGGCGTCTGTAGGAACGGTTCCTGGAACCCGGGCCCGTCATAATTATATACGGCGGCCAGCCGGGCCTGTACCGCCGGCGGGGCGCTGGCCGCCCCATACACCGCCAGGTTCCCGCCCTTGGAATGTCCGCCCACTATCAGCGGCCCCGGATAAATCTCCGCCGCCCAGATCAGGTATTCCCGGGCGTCCATTTGAGCGGGGATCGCCTCCTGCACCGCCATGAGGAAATTCTCCTTCCAGCCGGCAATGGTGTCGTCCGTCCCCCGGAATACCGCAAAGTGGCTCCCGTCCGGCAGCCCCACCGTCAAAGCGGCAAATTGCCGCGCCTCCTCCCGGTCGGCCCGTTCCCGCCGGCCGGACAGAACCAGGTCCCGGAACCGGGGCGTCTCTCCCAGCCGCCGGGCCAGGGGCCCCGCCCAGGGAGTGCACAAAACCCCCAGATAGTCCCCCCGCCCCTGGGTAAAGTAGGCCTCTGCCGCCTCCCGGACGGTGATGCCCTCCCCGGTTTCCGGCACGATCCCTTCAAAGTTCAGCGCCGCCAGCGTACAGAAAATATAACCGTCCACCGGGTTGAGGGCCGACACCGTCAGGGGAACGTCGCCCCGCCAATCCAGATAGTCCATGATGTTGTCCATATACGATCCCCCCGCCGCTACCATACCACCTTTCCGGGACTCCCGTCAACGGGAAACCGCTGGCGGGCAAAAGGCGCCTTGCCGGAAACACCGGCGGCCCCGCCTCCCGTCCAAGGCGGCTATACATAAAAACAGGCGCCGGGCAACCCGGCGCCTGTCCGTTTTGGATGTTTCTTACTCGTAGAGGGCCTTGCGCTTGCGCAGGGGCTCTTTGCTCTTCTTGGCGTTCTCCGCGTTCTTGCCGAAGCGCTCCGCGGCTCGCTCGGGGAACTCGGTGGTCAGCCGGGCGTAGCGGGCCTCGTTCTTCAGGAAGTCCTGATATCCGTCCTTGGGCTCCTTGCTGTCCAGGGTGAAGGGCTTCTCGGCGGCGGGGTTGTACCGGAACAGGTTCCAGTATCCGCAGTCCACCGCTTTCTTCATCTCGGACTGGCAGTTGGCCATGCCGCCCTTGATGGAGTGCATCTCGCAGGGGGCGTAGCCGATGATCAGGGACGGGCCGTGCCAGGCCTCGGCCTCCTTGATGGCCTTCAGGGTCTGGGCCATATTGGCGCCCATAGCCACCTGGGCCACATAGACATAGCCGTAGGTCATAGCGATCTCCGCCAGGGACTTGCTCTTGATCTCCTTACCGGCGGCGGCAAACTGCGCCACCTGTCCGATGTTAGAGGCCTTGGAGGCCTGTCCGCCGGTGTTGGAGTACACCTCGGTGTTGAACACAAACACGTTCACGTCTTCGCCGGAGGCCAGCACGTGGTCCAGGCCGCCGAAGCCGATGTCGAAGGCCCAGCCGTCGCCGCCGAAGATCCAGACGGACTTCTTGGCCAGGTAATCCTTGCCCTCCAGCACTTCCCGGGCCAGGGTGCAGGCCTCGCAGGTGCAGCCGTCGCCCACGGCCTTCACCGCGCCGATGGCAGCCAGGAGCTTCTGGGTGGCGGCGCCGTTCTTCTCCCCGTCGTTCAGGGTATCCAGGTATTCCTTACCGGCGGCGGCAATGTCCTCGTCCACATAGGGGACAGCCAGCAGGGCCTTTACCTTCTCCACGTACTTGTCCCGCAGGGCTTTCTGGCCCAGGTACAGGCCGTAGCCGTTTTCGGCGTTGTCCTCAAAGAGGCTGTTGGCCCAGGCAGGGCCCTTGCCCCGGGCGTCGGTGCAGTAGGGGGAGGTGGCGGCCGGTCCGCCCCAGATGGAGGAGCAGCCGGTGGCGTTGGAGATATACATGCGGCTGCCGAACAGTTGGGTCACCAGACGGGCGTAGCTGGTCTCGGCGCAGCCGGCGCAGGACCCGGAGAACTCCAGGTAGGGCTTCAGGTACTGGGACTTGATGACGTTGTCCGTGCCGGCCATGTCGGTTTTCACGGAGACGTCCTTGACCATGTAATCGAAGACCTTCTGCTCGTCCAGCTGGCTCTCCTGGCCCACCATCTTCAGGGAGTTGGTGGGGCACACGCCCACGCACACGGAGCAGCCCATGCAGTCCAGGGGGCTCACAGCCAGAGCGTACTGGTACTTGCCCTTGGACATCTTGTGCGCGGCCATTTTGGTGCCCTCGGGGGCCTTGGCAGCCTCGTCGGCATCCAGCAGGAAGGGCCGGATGGTGGCATGGGGGCAGACGTAGGCGCACTGGTTGCACTGCGCGCAGGTCTCCGCCGTCCAGGTGGGCACGCTCACGGACACGCCCCGCTTCTCGTAGGCGGCCGCGCCCTGCTGGAAGGTGCCGTCGGCGTAGTCCACAAAGGCGGACACCGGCAGGGAGTCGCCGTTCATCCGGCCCACGGGCTCCATGATCTCCCGGACCATGGCCACCGTCTTGGCGGGGCCTTCCAGGGTCTCCGGGGTCTCGTTGTCCACGGCGTTGGCCCAGTCGGCGGGCACGTCGATCTTCACATAAGCGGTGGCGCCGGCGTCAATGGCGTTCCAGTTCTTCTCCACCACGTCCCGGCCCTTCTTCAGGTAGGAGTGCTCGGCGGCGTCCTTCATATACTGGATAGCCTCCTCAGCCGGCAGGACCTTGGCCAGGGAGAAGAAGGCGCTCTGGAGAATGGTGTTGGTGCGCTTGCCCATGCCCACCTTCACCGCCAGGTCAATGGCGTTGATGGTGTACAGCTGCACGTTGTTCCGGGCGATATACCGCTTGGCGTCGGCGTGCAGGTGGTGGTTGAGCTCATCGAAATCCCACTGACAGTTGATCATGAACACGCCGCCGGGCTTCACGTCCTGGACCATGGGGAACCCCTTGACTACATAGGAGGGGTTGTGGCAGGCCACAAAGTCCGCCTTGTTGATGTAGTAGGGGCTCTTGATGGGCTTGTCGCCGAAGCGCAGGTGGCTGATGGTCACGCCGCCGGTCTTTTTGGAGTCGTACTGGAAGTAGGACTGGATATACTTGTTGGTGTGGTCGCCGATGATCTTGGTGGAGTTCTTGTTGGCGCCCACGGTGCCGTCGCCGCCCAGGCCCCAGAACTTGCACTCGATGGTGCCTTCCGCGGCGGTGCTGGGGGTCTCCTCCCGGGACTTCTCCGGCAGGGACAGGAACGTCACGTCGTCCACGATGCCCACGGTAAACTGGGCCTTGGGCTGATCCTTCTTCAGCTCGTCGTACACGGCGAAGATGGAGGACGGCGGGGTATCCTTGGAGCTGAGGCCGTAGCGGCCGCCCACGATGACGGCCTGGCGGCCGGCGTTGGCAAAGGCGGTGACCACGTCCATATACAGGGGCTCGCCCTGGGAACCGGGTTCCTTGGTCCGGTCCAATACGGCCACCTTCTTAACCGTCTCGGGGATGACCGCCAGCAGCTTGTCGGCCCGGAACGGCCGGTACAGGCGCACCTTCACCAGGCCCACCTTCTCGCCCTGGGCGGTGAGGTAGTCGATAACTTCCTCCGCCACGTCGCACACGGAGCCCATGGCCACGATGACCCGGTCGGCGTCGGGAGCGCCGTAGTAGTTGAACAGGCCGTAGTCCGTGCCCAGCTTGGCGTTGATCTTGGCCATGTTCTTCTCCACGATCTCCGGCAGGGCGTCGTAGTAACGGTTGGAGGCCTCCCGGTTCTGGAAGAAGATATCGCCGTTTTCGTGGGAACCGCGCATGGTGGGGTGCTCCGGATTCAGAGCCCGGGCCCGGAAGGCGCGCACGGCGTCCATATCCACCATCTCGGCCAGGTCGTCGTAGTCCCATACTTCCACCTTCTGGATCTCGTGGGAGGTACGGAACCCGTCGAAGAAGTTGATGAAGGGCACGCGGCCCTCGATGGCGGCCAGGTGGGCCACCGGGGCAAGGTCCATGATCTCCTGGATATTCGTCTCCGCCAGCATGGCAAAGCCGGTCTGACGGCAGGCGTACACGTCCCCGTGGTCACCGAAGATGCTCAGGGCGTGGGACGCCACAGCCCGGGCGGACACGTGGAACACGCAGGGCAGCAGTTCGCCGGCGATTTTGTACATATTGGGGATCATCAGCAGCAGGCCCTGGGACGCCGTGTAGGTCGTGGTCATGGCCCCGGCATTCAGGGATCCGTGGACGGCGCCGGCCGCGCCCGCCTCCGACTGCATCTCGACGACCTTAACGGTGGTGCCGAACACGTTCTTCCGGCCGGCGGCCGCCCACTGGTCCACGTAGTCCGCCATGGGGCTGGACGGCGTGATGGGATAAATGGCTGCCACTTCGGTGAACGCATAGGACACGTGGGCGGCAGCGGTGTTGCCGTCCATGGACTTGAGCTTTCTTGCCATTCGTTTCATCTCCTGTATTAAATTACTCATTT